>NZ_JANSHI010000004.1:0-137517 GCF_047461615.1 Synechococcus sp. W65.1
CCGTTAAGTTCTGTCAACTCTCCTGAAAGAAGCCATGTCGCTTGCCCGCTGGATTCTAGGGATCCACACCACCACGCCCGTCTTGGGCCTAGCCCTACTGCCGCTGGAAGGAAAGGAGAGGGAAGGCCGTAGCCAAAGTTGGTGGCTAGATCGCCAGATGGCAGCGCGGCTGCACCCGTGCCTAAAGGAGTTCTTGGCTGGCCAAGACTGGTCCCAGGTGGCGGGGATCGCTGTCGCCGTCGGGCCAGGGAGTTTTACCGGTAGCCGTTTGGGGGTGAGCGTGGCGCGGCTGGTGGGGCAGCAGCTGGGCATTCCCGTGTTTGGCTACTCGTCCTTGGCTGTTATTGCCCGCCAGGTGTGGCAGGAGCAGGGATCCCCACTCCAGCCCCTGAGGGTGGCGGTGCACATGGATGCCAAGCGGGGGGAGCGGTATGGCGGCGTGTACCGGGTAGGCCCAGACCAGGTAGTGGCTGAAGTGGCCGATCAACTCTGGGAGGCGGTGGCTTGGCAGGCCCTTCTCCGCCAGTGGCCGCAGGCGCTAGCGGTCGATGCCGCCGATTGGGTAGAGCCGGTGCCTGTGCTGGCGCTGGCAGAGCTTGCCCGTGCTGACTTTCTTGCAGGCCTGCGCCCTCCCTGGCAGGAGGTGTTGCCTAAGTACGGACGGCAGCCGCCCATTGATCTCAGCGGGGTGAATCGGAGTACCCCCCAGGCGCGGTAAGATTGGGAAGGCTAGGCAACAGACCCCGTGCTGACATGATCTCAAGCAACGACTTGCGCCCCGGCGTCTCTGTAGAGATTGATGGCGCTCCCTACAAAGTCATCGAGTTTCTCCACGTCAAGCCAGGCAAAGGGGCAGCCTTTGTGCGCACTAAGCTCAAAAACATGCAGACCGGCAACGTTGTCGAGAAAACCTTCCGCGCCGGCGAAATGCTGCCTGCTGCCACCATCGAAAAGGTGAACATGCAGTATCTCTATGCGGAAGGAGATAACCTCGTGTTCATGGACATGGAGACCTACGAGCAGGCTGTGCTCAGTACCGCCCAGGTGGGCTCTGCCGTGAAGTACCTGAAGGAAAATATGGAAGTGTCTGTTTTGCGCTGGAAGGGGCAGGTGATCGATGTGGAGCTGCCCACCAGTGTCGTCCTGGAAGTGGTGGAGACGGACCCGGGCGTAAGGGGAGACACAGCTACAGGGGGGACTAAGCCTGCCAAGCTAGAAACCGGCGCCGAGATCCAGGTGCCTTTGTTTATCAAAGTGGGAGAGCGGGTTCGAGTCGATACTCGCACGGACACCTACCTAGGCCGCGAGTGATGGCTCTTCCCCGTCGCTAGGTTGCTGTTGTGGACAGGTGACTTCCCTTGGATGTCATTAATTGGCAGGAAATTCGCCTTCTGCTGGCCGCTCTGCAAGAGAGCGATGTTAGCGAGTTAACTCTGGAGTGCAAGGATTTCCGCCTTACTCTGCGCAAAGGAATCCCTGCTGCTCAGCTTTCCACCACTGCTCCCTCCCTTACTGCTTCGCCCCCTTCTGCTCCTGCCGAGACTCCCCCTCCTGCGCTTGCCCCCAAATCTCCACCGAGCCACTGGGTGGAGGTAGTGTCACCCATGGTGGGAACCTTCTACAGCGCTCCTGCTCCTGGAGAAGCGGACTTTGTCCAAGTAGGTCAACGGGTAAACAAAGGCCAAACCCTGTGCATTATCGAGGCCATGAAGGTGATGAACGAGATAGAAGCAGAAACAGCAGGTGTGGTAAGGGAGATTTTGGTGAGCAACGGCCAGCCGGTGGAATTTGGCCAAGTTTTAATGCGGCTGGATCCCACCGGCTAACAGCGAAACTGGGGCAGAGATGAGGCTTTTCCCCCCGGAGGGATCCCTTGGTAGCTTTGCCCGGGATTAGGGTACTCTGCCATGCTTCAGCCCACGGCCCCCGAGACAGTTGAGGGGGTAAAGGTTCTGCCCCCCCAGCACATTGTCGGCCAGGAGCTGGCGGCGCAGCTACTCGCAGCGGCCCTAGAGAAAGGGCGGGTGACCTCAAGCTACTGCTTCCTAGGGCCAGAAGGGGTGGGGCGGCGCCTGATGGCCCGCTGGTTTGCTCAAGCTCTCCTGTGCGAGTCCAACACCAGGATCCCCTGCGGCCAGTGCCTTGGCTGCCATTGGCTGCTGGCGGGCACCCACCCCGATCTCCACTGGGTCAGCCCCACCTATCTCCATCAGGGTCGCCTAATCCCAGCAGATGCCCCCGAGGCGCAAGCTCTGCAGCGGCGCTCCCCGCCGCAAATTCGCCTGGAACAGGTGCAGGAAGTGTCGCGCTTCTGTGCCCGTAGGCCAATGCGCGCCCGCCGTTCGCTGGTGGTGCTGGAGGGAGCGGAAACCCTAGCCGAAAGTGCGGCCAATGCCCTGCTGAAAACCCTGGAGGAGCCTGGGCCGGCCCACATCGTTCTCATCGCACCCCAGGCGGCCTCCCTGCTGCCGACGCTGTTGTCCCGCTGCCAGACGGTGCCTTTTCGCCGCCTCAGCTCGGCCGAGATGGAGCAAGTGTTGGCTGCTTTGGGCTGCCCGGAGCTGCCCGGGATCCCTCGCTCAGAGCTCATTGCCCTGGCCCAAGGCAGCCCTGGACGGGCGCTGGCCGCCCATCAGCATCTGCAGAGCCTTCCGCCGTCGCTGCTACAGGATCTAAGGCGCTGGCCCCCCTCGCTGCGAGAGGCGCTGGAGCTGGCTAGGGCAGTAGCTGCTCTCGATTTGCCGGCGCAGCTGTGGCTGATTGACTACTTGCAGCAGCATTTCTGGGCGCAGGGATCCCGCCAGGCCATTTGGCAGTTGGAGCAAATTCGCCGCCAGCTTTTGCACTTTGTGCAGCCGCGCCTTGCTTGGGAGGTCAACCTGGCTAGCCTAAGCCGCAGGGCTGTCGCGAAGGGGGACTAGAAGAAAGCCCTGTGGCAAAGTGAAAAGGAGCGTTCAAGACCTGCCTATGCCTGCCTGGCTTTTGGCTTTCCTTGCGGCCCTTGGAGGCTACTTGCTGGGATCCATCCCCACCGGCTACTGGGTGGGCCGCTGGTGGGGCGGGATCGACCTCCGCCAAGCGGGCTCCGGCTCGACGGGGGCAACCAACGTGTTGCGGACGCTGGGCAAAGGGCCGGCGCTGCTGGTGCTGCTGGTGGATGCCGCCAAGGGGGCTGCAGCGGTGGCGCTGGGATTAGCTCTGGGGTCGCCGTGGTGGGTGGCCGTGGCTGCCCTGGGGGCAGTGGTTGGCCACAGCCGCTCCTGCTGGCTGGGCTTCAAGGGCGGCAAGTCGGTGGCCACTAGCCTAGGGATCCTGTTGGCCATGGCTTGGCCAGTGGCCCTGGCTACCTTTGGCGTCTGGCTGGTGGGGATTGCCCTCACCCGCATCGTCTCCTTCAGCTCCCTGCTGGCAGCGGTGGCGGCTCCGCTGCTGATGTGGGCAACGGCTCAGCCCCTGCCCTATAGGGTGTTTGCCCTGGCGGGCGGGATCTATGTAATCGGCGCCCACCGGCGCAACATCGAGCGCCTGCTGGCCGGCTCAGAGCCGCGCCTTGGCCAAAAATGGGCCCAGTCCCCCTAATGACCTCCTAGAGCCAGATGGAACAGACGACGGTGGTTTTTGTCTACGGCTCCCTGCGGCGGGGCGGCCAGTACCACAGCCTGCTGCAAGGGGCGGAGTTTTTGGGAACAGACAGCCTCAACCACATCGACCTCTACGATCTCGGCCCTTACCCCATGGCGATCCCTGGCCGAAATCGGCTCTACGGCGAGTGCTATCGCATTCCCCTGAGCCTGTTGCCCCGCTTGGACGAGCTGGAAGACCACCCGCGGCTGTACCAGCGGCAGTGGGTGCAACTGGAAAGTGGCACCTCGGCCTGGGTTTACCTGGGCCGGCCCGAGCAGGTGCAGGGGTGCCCCCTCATCCCCAGTGGCTGCTGGCTGCCCCGAGGCTCCTAGAGATCGAAGTGGAGTTTGACACCCCCAACATACTGGGGCAGGAACTCGGCTGGGGGCAAATCCGGATCTCTTGCAGAGGGAGCCGCGGCCTCTACAGGGCTGGCCAGGCGCTCTAGGTAGTAGATGCAATCCCCGCGCCGCCACATGTCGGGCTTGGGCAGGTAAAATAGCCGGCCTACCGGGGATGACCGGGCTCCCTTTTGCCACCAGCTCCCTGCCCGCTGCGGGCGCACCAGTAGCAAAGGCAGGCAGAGATCGGCTTTGATCCGGTAGGCAAACTGATCCCGCAGCCGCTCCAGGGCGGGATCCTCCAACCCTATTTGGGCCGAAAGGGGGTTGAGCAGAGCTAAGCGCGCTGCCGAGCTCGACTCCTGGGCCGAGGCCACGGCAGAGGGGGAGGGCTTCAGGCCCAAATCCGCTAAAGTGGGCAGGGTAATCGAGCGCAGCTCCGCGCGCTTGGCCTCTAGGTAGCCGGCCCAGCGTTGCAGTTGGGCAAAAGAGATCGGCAGGGTGCGGATCCCTTCTAAGATGGGCATCTCGGGCAGCAACACCGTCCAGATGGCAGCGGAAACCGAGAGTTTCACCATCAGCTCGGCAATGGCCCAGTTCATCTGGGGATCCCGCGTCAGAATCAGCAGCGTCTCCGCATGGTCGATATCGGCCTTCAACAGGGCCGACTCGCTCAGCACCACTTCCTGCAGCGATCCCGGCAGCAGCCGGCCAACTTCATCCCCCAGGGCAGAGCCACCCTTGTGGCCGTTGGGCTCGGTTTGGCCAGCGGGCTGGCGCCAACAGGCTGCCGAAGGCAAGGGCAGCACCTCCACGACTTGGTTGAGGGAGCGCAGCAATTCGGCCAAGGGTTCAACCAGCGGGTGATCCCCAAGGATCACGGTGGAACTGCCTTGGTCTAGGCCCAGCCAACGAGCCACCCAGGCGGCAGTTAGCCCCTGCACTGTCACCGTGGCCGAGATGGTTAAAAACACTAGCGCCTTGAGGGCATCTCCCCCAGTGATGCCCCGCTCCGTCAACAAAATGGCAAACAAAGAGGCGACCGAAGCCGCCACAATGCCGCGGGGAGCCAGCCAGGCCACAAACAACTTCTGCCGCCAGTTGAGATCGCTGCCCCAGGTACACAGCCACACGCTTAAGGGGCGGACAACCAGCATCAGGCAGAGCACCGTGGCCAAGGCTCCCCACCCCAAAGCCAATACCGCCTTTAGGGACAGCGTGGAGGTGAGCAAGATAAACAGCACCGAGATGGCCATTACCACCAACTGGCCGTGAAACTGGCGCACGCTCCGCTCGGCAATGGCTGCCTTCTGCCGCACCACTAGGCCTGCCATCACTACCGCCATCAGCCCTGCCTCTGAGCGCAGCGACTGGGCCAGGGCAAATACCCCTAGCGCCCCCGCCAGCACCACCGAGTTGCGCAGCTCCTCCGTCAAAAATTGCCGCGACCAGAGCAGAAAGGATCCCATCAGCCAGCCCCCCAGCGCCCCCACCGCTGACCCAATGGCCAAGCGGCTAGATAGCTGCTCCAAGGCCATCAAGAAACTGGGGTGGCCGGAAAGCACTACCTGCAGCACCACCACTGCCAAGATGGCTCCCACCGGATCAATGAGCACCCCTTCCCCTTCCAAGAGGGTGCTGACGGCGGGATCGACGCGTACCCGCTTGAGGATGGGGTTAACTACAGTTGGCCCCGTCACCACCACCAGGGATCCAAACAGAAAGGCTAGGGGCCAGGGGAACTCTCCCAAATAGTGGGCCGCCAGTGCCCCCCCTCCCAAGGTCAAAAGCGATCCCAGCAATACCAGATTGCGCAGGCTGCCGGAGACCTGGTTGAGGCGTTGTAGCCGCAGGTTCAGCCCTCCCTCGAACAGGATCAGGGCCACTGCTAGCGACACCAGCGCCTCCAGACCGGATCCCATGATCTGGGGGCGAACCCAGCCCAAGCCATCTGGCCCCAGCAGCACCCCAAACAGCAGCAGGAAGACAATGCTGGGCACCTTGACAAAGTTAGCCAGGACTTGAGCTGCGATCCCGGCCACCAAGGCCAGCGTAAACAGGATCGTCAGCTCAAAAGAGCTTTCCATGCCGAGGCTCAACCTCCCTCCGTGAGGACTCTGTCCCAGCAGCTCTCTCCTATTCAGTAGGGTTGCCCCTCAAAGCTGCCATGAGCAGACTGGAAACACCTGCAGAGAACTCCACCCTGGGACAGACAGGAGAAAGCATCCTTTTGCCGAGGGCAGATGCTCCCTGAGCCCAGGGTAGCTCAGGCCGAAGTGAACCCCCCTGACTAATCCGGCTGCCCCTTTGCAGAAGGGTCGAGTTCGGCTGCTGCCAGCGGCTTAACTCGGCGAATGGGTAAGTTAGCAATGAGGGCCGTTGTGCTCCCCTCCACGGTCAAGTGGAATTGCATCCCCTCCGAGTCCAGCTCCACATAGCGGGAGACCACCCCCAAAATTTCCAGCCGCATCGATTCCAGGGCTGCCGGACTGAGATTGGCGCGGTCGTGGGCCAAGATGAGTTTTAGGCGCTGCTTGGCCTGCTCGCGGCTGCCGCCGGGGGAGCGGGGAAAAAGCTGATCCAAAAACTCGAGGAGCATGGGCTTTATTCTAGTCTCGTTGAGAGAGAGCTAAGAGCTGTTGGGCTTCAGAACACCTTTTGGCTTAAAAATCGCTTTGCCTTTTCCCAGAAAGACTCACCCAAGCCGGCCAACTTGGGGAACTCCACCACCTCCCCTTCCAGCCGTCGGGCAATGCGCTGAATGGCCTGGGCAGCCGGAGAGGGACGGGCAGCCAAAACCATGGGTTCTCCCTTGTTGGTGGAGACAATCACCTCTCGGTCTTCCGGAATCATACCCACCAAAGGGATGGCCAGCACCTCCACCACATCTTCCACGGCCATCATCTGGCCAGCGGTTACCATATCGGGGCGCAGGCGGTTAACAATTAGCTGAATTGAAGAGATCTCTGCCGCTTCCAACAGGCCCACCACCCGGTCTGCATCCCGCACGGCAGCTACTTCGGGCGTAGTCACCAGCAGGGCCTCTGTTGCCCCGGCAATGGCATTGCGAAACCCCTGCTCAATCCCGGCTGGGCAGTCGATCAACACATAGTCGTAGCTACCGGCAAGCTTCTCCATCAACTGCCGCATTTGCTCCGGGTTGACTGCTGTTTTGTTGCGGGTTTGGGCTGCTGGCAACAAGGAGAGATTGGGGGTGCGTTTGTCTTTCACCAACGCTTGTTCAAGGCGACATTCCCCTGCAATGACTTCTAGAGCCGTGTACACTACCCGATTCTCTAGGCCCAGCAGCAGATCCAGGTTGCGCAGGCCAAAGTCGGCATCCACCACCGCTACCGAGCGACCCAAGCGCGCTAAGGCAGTGCCTAAGTTGGCTGTCAGGGTGGTTTTGCCTACTCCTCCCTTCCCAGAGGTTATGACGATAACTCGGCCCATGCTCTTCTCCGCAGAAACTCCTGAAGGCTGGCGATGCAGATGGCACCATCTTGCAAGTAAACCACCTCAGGGGTATTGCAAGGGGAGCCACTTTCTGGGGGGCGGGCCACCTGGTCGGCGATGCGCAATTGGGTGGGCTCCAACTGCAAGGCCAGGATCACTGCACTTCTATCCCCCTCGGCGCCGGCATGCGCCAACCCTCGCAGCCGTCCCCAAACCCAAATGTCGCCGCCCGCAACGATCTCGCCGCCGGGGTTGAGATCTCCCAACAGGAAGACAGAGCCACGGTGGCGTACGGACATGCCCGAGCGCACGGTTGAACGCAGGTACAGAGGGGCAGTGTCGGGAGGAGGAGAGGGAACCACCTCCAAAAGGGAGGATTGCTCCACCGAATAGCCCAAGGTTGCCGCGGCAATGGCGGTCGTGCGGGATCGGGTTTGGACGCGCCATAGCTGCAGCCGATGCTGCGCCAACAGGACAGCCAGGGCCTGCAGGGTGGGCAGCTCCAGCTCTCGCTCCTGGCACCACAGGGTTAGAGGAGCCACCCCCGTCCAGTAGGACTTGCGGCTGCGCAACTGCCAAACGAGCTCCTCCCAGACTTCTTCCCAAGCTAGGGTGGTGGGCAGGTGCAGGTGGATCCCTTGGGCATCGGAGCGAAAGTAGACACTCTCTTTGGCTGCCCCTACCCCGATAGAGGAGGCAGGGGCTTTGGGAAAGGGTGGCGAGTTTCCCACCAGCAACCCCATTCTGCCTGCCCTCCTTTGCCAAGGAATTAGTCGAAGTAGAAGAGCGTAACCACCTTGTGTTGCTCCTCAGCGTGCCTGCAGGCCTCCAAAAGCGTGACGCTGTCGTGGAAGGCAAAACAGATCAATTGCTGGCACTTGCTGATGATTTCCAGATTGCAGAGGCGACTGGCCTCCGCTAGAGGCAGGTGGTCGTTTTCAGGGTGCTCCACCAGATGCAGCACCTGCTCCAAACTGGCCCGCGACTCTGCCGGCTGCCGCTCTAGGCTTTGGGGCAGGATCACCGTCAAGGATTTAATATCTGCCCGCATCGCTCCACGAATTACAGCCAGGTTGGTACCAATGGCCCCGGACGTGAGGATGCGGTTGCCAGTAAGGGCCAAGGCGTAGCTGAGGGTCTCGATGAGGTACTGGTGGGTAATGGGCACATGGCGAGTGCCCAAGATGGCTATCCGCTTTGGCCCCACTTGCTGAATGGCGGCCAGCTCTTGCAAGAACGTATCGACGCTGGTGGGGAGGTCAATGGATTGGGTCAAGGGGATCCCTCGCTAAACAGGATGGGCCAGATTATGCTAGCAGCCTACACCGTTGCTCTGGGATCTAGCTAGAGGGTTGGGCCATCCCTGCTCAAGTTGCTAGACCTACCAGCGCAGCAGCGCCGCTGCTCCCTGAAACTCGTGGAGCAAGCGCTCTTCAGCTTCGCCGCGAACGAACTCCAGTTTAGCGCCAAAATCGCGGCCTAGCACCCACACCAGATCCCGCAGGGGTGCCGGCTGTGGCTCTGGGCAAAGGAGCTGGGCCATCTCCTGGGTTCCTCCCACAAAGCCGTCTGGGCAGCGCCAGATGGTGGCCTCTAGCCTCCAGGGCAGGACAAGGATTTCCACCCGGCCCAGCTGGAGGGCGTCCAGCACCGCATCCAAGCCCCAAGCGCCGGGCTGCTCTCGAATCCGCTCCAACAAAGCCAGCTCTCCTCGGCGCTCAGCGGCCTCCAGGACGGGTACCACTCGGTCGAGGATGTCTTGCGGCGTCGGTGTGTGAAGGTTGGCGGGGTGCCCCACCCGCGTGACGATGCGGTTGCGTAGGCCGCGGTTGAGATAGCCCTCAAAGTGGGACACCTGCCAGGCTTCGCCCATGAGCACCAGCCGCTCAATGCCCAGGCGATCCACTGCCTTATCCAGGGCGGAAGCCAGGCGCAGGTAGAGCTTGTGCATCCAGAGGCTGACCTTGGCCGCCTCCCGCTCCTTGGGGGAAAGCTTGTCGAAGGTGCCACCGCTGCGGGCGCGACGTTCGGCAACGGCATTTTCAATGCGGCCGGCCAGCTCCTGCAGTTCCTGCCATTCCTCGGCGCTGATGTTGGCAAAGATTTCCGTGTCCTCTCGCAGTTCTCCCAAAAAGAGCTCGTAGAAGCGCCACCTGCTGCCAGACAGGTGCAACACCCCACCCCGCTCGTATTCATCAAAGGCAAAGAAAAGGGGCGTGAGGTAAGGTTCCCCCCAGCGGGCCTCCACCCGCCCATGGGCCAGATCCACCACCGGCAGCTCCACCTGCAGGTCGATTCGGCGCAGTACTGGCTTGCCGGCGGGATTGCGGCTGGCGAAAAGAACCAGGGTGCGGGCCGAAGGGCGCTCCTGCTCTACTAGAGCAAGGACTTGCTCGCAGAGGGAGTTATCAGGCTTGCTCTCCTCCCTCTCCAGCAGCTCCTTGAGGGTATTCTTGATGCGCCCCACCCAGGCGCGACCCGCATTTTCGGGACGAGCAGGGTTGGTGTCGGCATATATCGAGAGCACGGGCTTGCTGCTGTCGTCAAAGGCAGCTTGCAGATCCTGGATCAGGGTGTTGAGTTCGTCCATGGTCTTGAAAAGGGGCGTCGCTGGGGCTCAAGCGTAGCAGAAAGATTAAGGGAAAGCGAGGGATCCGGCCCTAGCTGAAGCCCAGTTGGGCTCGGCTTTGAGGAGAAGCTTCTAGCATAGCCCGCGCCTAGAGCCGAGCGGCTGCGCTGCCCTCCAGATCCACTGGCTCCGATTGGTCTGCCGGCGGCGGAGCCTCCTGTAGCTCAAGGGCCAAGAGAGTTTTCCCATGGAGGCTGCAGCTTCAGGGCGTGGGGCCCTAGCTGCACCGGACGGCTGGAGGGCGGGTTGCTCTACCTCTTGCAGCCAGTTTCTTCTTGGGACAAGCAGTTGGCCTGGTGCGCCCGGGATCCCATTAGTACCCTTTTGCAGCCAAGTTAGGGGTTTGCAAGGCGGCTTCTACCCGCTGCACCTGGGTTTTGAAGCTGCCATCTGGCTCCAGCCATAGCTGTCGCAGGGCTGGGGGGATCACCTCCAGAGCAAACTGGGAGCTCTTGGGGAGAAATTGCACGCAGGTGGAGGGACAGGCAAAGTAATCAACCCCCCGGCGGCGACGGTGCAGCTCCTGATGAACATGGCCAAAAATCACCAGGCGAACGTGGTCGAACTCGTCCAAAACCCCAAACAGCCGCTCCGGCTGCTGCAGCGCACTTTGATCCAGCCAATCGGAGTCTACCGAAAAGGGGGGGTGGTGCAGGGCTAGGAGAACATGGTGGTGGTTGGCCCGGCTGCGCTGTAGCTCTTGTCGGAGCCAAAGTAAGGTGCGGTCGGTTAGGTAGCCGCTGTCCCTGCCTGGCACCAGCGAGTTCAATAAAATAAAGCTCCAGTTCTCGCGACTGAAGCTTTTCTCTGCGTGCAGCCGCCCGCCGTGGAGCTCTAGGTTCATAACATGTAGGCGATCGTGGTTCCCCGCCAGCCAATAGGTGTCGATGGGAAGGGTCTGCAAATAGCTTCTAAGACGGGCATAGGCAGCCGCACTGCCATCTTGGGCAAGATCCCCAGTTAAGAGCAGCACATCCGGCAAGGGATCCAAACTCACAATGGCCTTTTGCACTGCCAGAAAAGAGGCCTCGGTGTCTACCCCCAACAACCGCTGATGGCTCTTGGCAAATAGATGCAGGTCACTGATTTGAACCACGTAAACCGTCATGGCAGCGGGATTTTTCAGCACCGAAAGGCCTTTGCCGTCTCCAAAGGCAGAGAGCCCTCTCAAGAGACACTTAGAGAGCGACCTACCTCCCGGAAAGCAGTCTGCACCTGTGGCCAGCGGGATTCCTGGGTTGAGGCAGTTAGAGTATAGAGGCGATGGTGACGAACGGTTACCGTCACTACCTCGTGGCGAAGCTGGGATCCCAGATTGGTTTGGTACTCAAACAGGTAGTAGGGCTGCCCCTGCCGCTCGAAGGCCTCGGCTGCCAAGAGCTGGGTTGAGCGACCCGATCCCTCAGGGGCAATGATCTTCTTTGCCACCAATTGCCCCACCTCCTCTGGGCCTCCCAGATCCGCAATCGTCTCCCCTTTGTCGAAGGGGGCAATCATTAGGCTGATGTTTTCGGTCTCATAGACTAGGTCGCGCAGGATCACGGCTAGCCCCTTCCCAGGGCTTAGCTTCACGCTCACCATGCCATTGGGGTAAGCAAAGGCAAAAGCTCCATTGGGATCCCGGTAGACTCGCAGGTTGGGGCTTGCTGAGCAGGCACCAATGATCAAGCTGAGGCAGACCCCCAGCAGCAACAACACCCTAGAAAGCCGCCGACCCAGTAGGCTCAACTGCCCCTCTCCTGCCATGCCGAGATCCTCCGCTTAGGGTTAGCCACCTCCATATCCTACCTAAGATTAGACCGCAGCAGCCTTTTAGCGGGATCCGTTCTGGTAGTGGCGGGAGCGCAGGACCAACACATCGGAAAGCTGGCGCAGCTGATTTTGAAGCTGAGCAAGCTGTTGGGCGTCGCGTACATCAATGCAGAGGTCAATTGAGGCAGTGCGATTGGCAAAGGTTTGCACCTTGGCATTGCGCACATTGATGCCCTGATCGGAAAGGCGGGAGAGAATATCCCGCAGCACGCCAACCCGGTCGATGACCTCTAGACGCAGTTCTACAGGATAAGTCTGGGTGCTTTGCCGCAGTTGCTCCTCGTTCCAGCGCACCGGCACCAGCCGCTCACCCGGAACCTGGGCTACCCGCGGACAATCGCGATGATGAATGGTGATGCCCTTGAAGCGGGTAACCACACCCAGGATGGGATCCCCTGGGAGCGGGTTGCAGCATTTGGCCAATTGATGTTTCAGGCCCTCCACCCCCAGGATGAGAGACTGGGATCGGCTAGAAGCTCGCCCTCCCTCGCTTCGCGGCAGCAGCAGCTTGGCTTCCGCCAAAGATCCCTCCTCGGGTGGGGGGGAGATGGCTGGCTTGCTGACCTCCTGCAGCCGGTGGATCACCTGCGCGGGGGTTACCTCTCCATAGCCCAGCGCCGCCAGTAAATCGTCCACGCTGCTGTAGTTGAGCTTCTCGGCAACCTTCTGCATCCGCTCGGACTTCAGCAGGGCTTCAAACCCCGTTTTGCCCAGCTCCCGCTCCAGCAACTGCCGACCGCGGGCAATATTTTGCTCGCGATTGGAGCGCTTAAACCATTGGCGAATGCGATTGCGCGCCGAGCTGGTGGCTACAAAATTAATCCAGTCTAGACTGGGGTGGGCATTCTTGTGGGTGATAATCTGCACGATGTCGCCATTGCGCAGGCGGGTATCCAGCGGTACAATCTTGTTGTTTACCCGCGCCCCGGCGCAGTGATCCCCAATTTCTGAGTGGATGCGATAGGCAAAATCAATCGGGCAGGATCCCTGGGGTAAGGCCAGCAGATCTCCCTTGGGGGTGAAGACGTAAACTTCGCTCTCAAACAGGTTCTCGCGAACAGTCTCCAGATATTCTCTGTCGTCCTTGAGGTCGTTTTGCCACTCCAAGAGTTGCCGCAGCCAGCTAAAGCGCTCTTCCTCGGGCTTTACGGGGGTGCTGCCGGCTTCCTTGTATTTCCAGTGGGCAGCAATGCCGTACTCGGCCACGCGGTGCATTTCTTCGGTGCGGATCTGCACCTCCACGGGTCGCCCCTGCAGACCAATCACTGTCGTGTGCAAAGATTGGTAGCGGTTTGGCTTGGGCAGGCCAATGTAGTCTTTAAAGCGCCCGGGAATGGGACGAAAGCAGTTGTGAACAACTGCCAGCACCCGGTAGCACTCGCTCACGGTCTGCACAATGACCCGCACGGCCAGGAGGTCGTAGATCTCGTGGAATTCCTTGCGCTGCTGCTGCATCTTGCGGTAGATGCCATACAGGTGCTTGGGCCGCCCGCTGATCTCAAAGTGCTCTAGCCCCGCTTGGAGGAGGTTCTTCCGCAGCTCTTCGATAAAAGCTTGGATCTCCGCCTCTCGCTCGCTGCGCTTGGCGTTAACCAACTCTTGGATCTGGCGATAGGCTTCGTAGTCCAGGTACTTAAAAGCCAGGTCTTCCAGTTCCCACTTGAAATGCCAGATCCCCAGCCGGTTGGCCAAGGGGGCAAAGATCTCCATGGTTTCGGCTGCAATCTGCTTTTGCTTGTGGGGCGGCAGATATTGCAGCGTGCGCATGTTGTGCAAGCGATCCGCCAGCTTGACCACGATGACCCGAATGTCTTTGGCCATGGCCACAAACATGCGGCGGAAGTTCTCCGCTTGCTGCTCCGTTTTGCTGGAGAAATTAAACTTAGAAAGCTTGGTTACCCCTTCCACCAGGAGGCGCACTTCGGGTCCAAATTCTGCTTCTAGCGCCTCCAGGGTAACGCCTGCATCCTCAACAACATCGTGCAAGAAGCCAGCCGCTACCGTGACGGCATCCCCCCCCAGCTCCCGCAACAAGCTAGCTACAGCCACCGGGTGGGCGATGTAGGGATCCCCCGACTTCCGCTTTTGGCCCTTGTGCAAGCAGTAGGCAAACTCAAAGGCCCGGCGCAGCAAATCTGCCTCTTGGGGAGTGTAAGCTCTCAGCCCATCGCCGAGATCTTCAGCGCCAGAAAGCAAAGCACGCAGCCATCCTGGCACCTCAAAATCGAGGTTATTTAGGTCAAAGCCTCCTTCTAAGCTGGCGGCAACAGCAGGCTGACCCATGGGAATCTAGCAAGGAGGATGGTCTACTCCCTGGAGTTTCTTACAGCCTATCCCCAACTTGACTCGTCCGCAGGCAGGTTAAAGGCAAAAAGCGCTGCGAAAAACCTCAGGGAAAAATCTGGCGCAGTGTTAGTATTCTAGTTCCATCGTATCACTCACTCTGCCGCATCTCGTAGCAACATATACAGACAGATGAAGCTAGCCTCTTGCTGGGGGGCTAGAGATGGGAGGAAGTTGCAAAGCTAGAGGCCCTAGCCACCCCTTGCGGTAGTCGTTGAGGATTTGCCTTGCCGCTCGCTCGGTATCGCCTTGGTAGCGCCGTTGGGCCAGCTCCTGGACTGCCACGCTGCCAGGGGGGATCGGGTCAGGCCAGCCGTAGCGCTGTTGCAAAAGAGCTTGGGCCTGGGGCTGCACCTGCAGCAGTTGATCCACAAAGTAGGCCGCTACGCGCTCGGGGTCGTAGGCGGCAGCGCCAATGTCATCGCAGATGGCTAGCAGCGTGGCTGCCCGCTGATCCGGCAGCGAAGGCGGGAGGATGCCCGGCGAGTCCAGCAAATCCAACTCCCCCCCTAGCCGTACCCACTGCAGTTGCCGGGTTACCCCAGGGCGCGCAGCGCTCTCGACGGCTCGCCGTCCCAAAAGTCGATTCAGCAGGGCCGACTTGCCCACATTGGGAAAACCCACCACCACCGCCCGGACAGCCCGCGGCCGCATGCCCCGCCGCTGCCGCCGCTCGTTGACCGACTGCCCTAGCTGCAAAATAGCCTGCTTGAGGCGACTGACCCCTTGTCCCGATTGGCCGTTGGTGGGATAGACCGGGATCCCTTGCTGCGAGAAATACTCCTGCC
This sequence comes from Synechococcus sp. W65.1, assembly GCF_047461615.1. Lineage (NCBI taxonomy): Bacteria > Bacillati > Cyanobacteriota > Cyanophyceae > Synechococcales > Synechococcaceae > Synechococcus > Synechococcus sp. W65.1. The sequence goes on from NZ_JANSHI010000004.1 coordinate 14,994, forward strand.
ACGCTTTCAGATCCCTTGTCGCAATCGAGTCGGCTCGGTTGAGGGCCAAGAGGCGCGGCTTCTGCCCCAGCCACTTGTCCAGCTCGGGATGGCGGCTGGCCAGCGGGATGCGCGCGTCCACCACTTCAATTGCCACATCCACCAGCCGCAGTTGTTCCCGCAACTGGCCAAGGGCCTTAGCTACGTGGCCAGGATACCACTGGATGGGCGGAGAGCTCATGCTGCCAAAACCCTGGCAAACACCAAGGGCGGGATCTACTCTAGCTTGTCCAGCTCGTCTTTCCCACCTGCAGGGCAAGCAACGGCTGGGATCCCTTGCCAAGACAAGCTAGCGTTAAGGAGTGTAACGGCGGAGAAGGGACGATGGTCAAGCGCGTGCGGTTGGATCCCATTGCTCAGGTGTCAGAAGTGGCCACCAACAACAACTTGCTCTCGGTGCTGCTGCAGGAAGAGCTGAATGTGTTGAAAGAGTGCGGCGGGCGCGGTCTCTGCGCCACCTGCCATGTGTACGTGAAAGAAGGGATGGAGTCGCTCTCGCCCATGACCCGTCGGGAGCAGCGCACCCTGGAGGTGATCACTAGCCGCAAGCCCAATTCCCGGCTTGCCTGCCAGGCGCGGGTTTTGGGAGAAGGGGTGGTGGTGGAACTGCCGATAGGAATGTACGCCAATGCCCTCAAGGACATCGAGGTGCTCATTGGGCGGCGGGCCGAGCAGCCCATCTTGCACCCTATCACTGGTGCTGTGTTGGTGCAGGCAGGAAAGCTGATTACCCGTTCGGTGCTGGAGTCGGTGAAGAACCTCGATCTAGACATCCAAGAGGCTTTGGCCCGCAGCAGCCGAGATTTCTAGAGCTCTATGGAACCTGTATTTCTTGGGATCGACCTAGGCACGTCGGGAATGCGGGTGGTGGCCCTTTCAGAAGCGGGGGAGGTGGTGGGCAAAAGCGAGCGCTCCTGGGATCCCCCAGAAACCAACCCGGGTCGCTGGCTGCGCACCCTAAGAACCCTGTTGGGACACCTGAAGGGGCAACTGGGGGATCGCTACACCATTGTTGCCCTTAGTGCCTGCAGCACCTCGGGTACAGTGCTGCCGGTGGACGGTCGCGGCATGCCGCTGGATCAGGCCTGGCTGTATTCCGACCCGCGGGGCCAGGTTCAGGCCAAGCAGTTGGGGATCCCTGCCAGCTGGGGACTTAGCCGCTGGCTGTGGTGGGCAGAAGCCCATCCCGACCGCTACCGGGACAGCTACTTGGCCCATCCGGCGGACTTTCTCCTAAGCCAACTGGGAGGCCGCCGACGGGTAACTGACCACACCCACGCCTTGAAAAGTGGCTTTGACCTAGAAACCTACACCTGGCCGCGGGAGTGGCTATCTCGCCATGGCCTCGACCCCAAGCGTTTCCCTGAGGTGGTGGCGCCGGGAACGGTTTTGGGAACGGTGCGAGCTGAGTGGGAGCTGGGGCCAGAGGTGCTAATTGCCGCCGGGATCACCGATGGCTGCGCCGGGCAACTGGCTGCAGGAGCTACTCGCTTGGGTCAAGTCTCCACCAGCCTGGGCACCACTCTTATCTTCAAGGCCAACAGTGCTGATCCCATACAAACCCCTAGCATCTACTCCCATCTGCACCCCGACCGAAACGGCTGGTGGCCAGGGGCAGCTTCTTTTTGCGGAGGCGGGGTTTTGCCCCACTTCTTCCCTGGCGGCAACTTGGCTGCCTTGGATCAGCAGGCGGAGGCCCATCTGCCCACTGGCTTGGTCAGTTATCCGCTCTGCCGACCTGGCGAGCGTTTTCCCATCCTCGACGACGCATTCGCGGGGTTCTTGCCCCAGGCAGAGGTGGGCTCTCCCCGTTTTTACGCGGCCTTGCTGGAGGGAGTGGCTATGGTGGAGCGGCTGGGGCTGGAGACCTTGGCCGCCCATGGGATCCCCCTACTAGAAGGGAGCCCAATTTTTACCACCGGCGGGGGCTGCAAAAGTTCCCTCTGGCTCCGCCTGCGCGCCAGTATCCTTGCCCGTCCCTTGGCAGTGGTCAAACATCCCGACCCGGCTGTAGGAGCGGCCATCCTGGCAGCATCGGCCTATTGGTGCTGCTCAGTGCAGCAGGCTGCCGAGTGCTTGGTGCAGGTGGAACGTCTCATCCAGCCAGATCCAAACTGGGTCAAGGCCTATGCCGAGATCTACTCGGAATTTCGCAGCCGGTATTTCTCCCCCTGAGGGGGAACATTTTTACACACTCCCCGGGGATCTACCTCGGGGGGTTTCGTTTCCTATTTCCAGGAATCCCCCCGAAGGGAAGACCTCGGACATTAAGCGCGGCCCTCGCTTTGCTCAAGCCTTGTTTCCAGTTTCTGGGAGTCACCCCGGACGGGAGAACTTGCCAGTTTGAGATTAAGTGGCACGCTCCTGTCGCGTTTCCAAGTTTCTAGGGCTCCCCCAAAGGGGGAACTCGATTCCGAGGTGGGGCTACCACCTAGACGACGTGGATCATGTTTCCAATTTCTGGGAACCAACAGGACTCCACCCCCCTTAAAGCCAAGCAGGGCAAGGAATACAAGACCCATTTGTGAGGGGGTCGGTCGAAAAGAGCAGAAAGTAGCCTTGGAAAGGGGGGTAAGAGCCTGAACCTCGTGCTGCAAGGAATCGAGCGGGTGAACGAAAAAATAGGCTTTTCCGGGACTTTCAAAGGCGCTCGCAAAGCTGGCGATACTATGCTTGCCCTGAAGGATTACGCAGGCTTCTCCTCAAAGTTGCATCAGCCAAAAGCCAGCGAACGACTGAGCCCTGAAATCGCTTTGGATGGCGAGGAAATGGATCCCTTGCGCTTGGCGTTGGCGTTGGGCAAAGCCCTCGGCCTCTGCTCGCAGCTTTTCGTCTTTGAGTTGTGCAAAGAGATAGCAATCGTTGAGGCCAGCCTCGAACAGCAGCCATCCCTCCGCCACAGTCAAGTAGGCAGGCTCCATGCCGCTCATCCAGGCTGCTATAGGAAGAGCCCGCTGCGAGGCGATCACCAAGCCGGGAATGATTGTGTCGGGCGCAAAAGCCTCCCAGTTTACTGGAAACAGCTCGCCAAATTCGATTGGCCAGGTCTCGGCTTCCCGCAGATCCCTAGCCCGCAGCGTCACGAACGCCCAGCGCTCTCCCTGCAACTTGTCCGGCAGGGGGACGGGATCCGGCGGATCCGGCTCCACGGGGGGTTCAGGGCTGTAGGTGAACTGGGTTTCCTGGGGGTAAACCTGCTCTGCCCGTTCCCGCATCCAGGCCTTAAGGGCATAGACGCGACGGCTGGGGAGCATGGGGATCCCGACGGCGTTGCAGGCCCGTTGCAGAATGGAGCTCATGCGGGCTCGGAACACCCGGATGGCCGAGGGGGGCTGGGGAGCCGCTTCCAGATAGCTGCGCAACTGTTGGGCCACCCAGGTGCTATTGACCTCTTGGTTGCTGCAGTACTTGGCCTGGCGAAACTGGCCGCCGGGATCGCACACCAAGAGCTCCCAAACTCGCCGATCCTGGGCATCTCGCAGCGGGACGGCGTTGAAGTCCATCTGCCAGATGGGGCCGCGCACAGGGCCAGAACGAGGGGGTTGAGTAGCCAAGGCACTTCTCCCCTTTGCTACGCGCTGCTGGGAGAGGGGTTCGGAAGCTGTTGGCCTGCAATATCCCCGACCACGGCCCATTCCCGCTCCCCAAAAATGGCGGAAGGGTAGCGGTAGTACTTAAACTCCAGCAGGTTGTAGAAGGGATCCTGCAAAAAGAACGTGCCGTGCTCCAGGGGGGTGCCGACGAAGCGCCAGCGTGGCTCCTGATAAAAAGGCAATCCCCGCACCTGGGCCCGGTCGGCCAGGCTCTGCCACTCTGCTTGGGTGGGAAAGATCAGGCCGAAGTGGCGAGGGTAGATGCCCCGCTGGGGCCTCAGCTCTTCCTGGGTGAGGTGAGCCACCAGTTGATGGCCATAGAGGTTCAGGATGACGGAAACAGGCGTTTCCCGACCAATCTGGCAACCCAAGCCCTCGCCGTAGTAGGTCTTGGTCAAGGCAATGTCGGCAACCGGAAAGGCAAGATGAAAGCGGATGGGTTCCATGGGCTCTCCTGGCAAGCAGCCTGCTCAAGTCGGGATCCCTGCTCTTTATAAGGTAGGCGATTTTGTGCTGAAGGGTGGGATCCCTTCCCCAGCCGACTGTACGCCTTTGCGCAAGAAGCCCAGCCAGGGCGATGTTATAACATTTGAGCTGGAGAGCCAACTCAGTGTGGTGAGAGACTGGGGAGCGCAAAGAGGCAATCTTGGCCATGACCAGCACCTGGACTGAGCAGCGCCGCCGCGAGGAGGAAGCGCGCCATTTTTTTTGGATGGTGGCGCTGTCCCTGCTGCTGCATGGGTTGGCGCTGTTGGGCTTGCTCTCCTGGAGTCGGTTTTGGCCGTTTCGCCAGCAAGAACAAAAAGCCATTGAGTTTATCTTGCTGGAGCTAGAAGATCTCGAGACGCCGGAAGAAGCAGAGCTGGTTTCAGAAGTGGATTCCCGCGATGGGGGCAAGCGGGTAGAGGCCCCTCCCTCCCAGGGCAGTCCACCCCAATCCCGCGCTGCTACCCGTCAGCAAGCCGCTCCGCCGCCTCCGCCTCAGCCCCAGCCGCCACGGCCGCAGCCGCCTGCCCCTGTACCGCCGCCTGCCCCAGCAGAAGTTGCCCTAGCCACTCCTAGACCTACCCCACCCCCTCCACAAACTCCAGTTCCAGCTCCTCCTCGGTCCAGGGCAACGCCAACTGCAGCGCCGCCTCCACCTACCGCAGCCCCCAAACCCACTCCCACTCAGACTCCGCCACCTGTGGCGGCCGCTCCTCCTGCTCCGCCCGCGCAGCCCAGAGAGCGGGCCTCGGATCTCAGCCAATTGCAACCCCTTGCGCCTGCTCCCCAGCCGCCGACAGAGGTTTCCCCTGCTGAGCGGTCCTCCGAGGCTTCTCAGTTGGGACCGCCCATCAGCGCTTCTGCGCCCAGCGATGGAGGCGGGATCCAGGGCAGAGGAGCCAGCGGCTTGGCCAACCCTACCCAGTCGGCTCCCAACCCTCCCAGTGTGGCGGCGCGGGCCAATGTGGATTGGGGCCCCTGGCTGGCAGCTTTGCAGCGCAAGGTGGAACAGAATTGGATCCCAGGCCAGACCGGCACTTCCCGCCGCACCGTAGTGATCTTCACGGTGGGTCGGGGTGGCGAGCTGCAGAGCATTCGCCTGGCCCGCACTTCCGGCAGCCAACAAACCGACGACGCGGCGCTGACGGCAATTCAGCGGGCGGCACCCTTTTTGCCCCTGCCTGAGGCCTATGAGGGCAACTCGGTGACGATCAACTTCACCTTCGACATCAACGTTTTGGGCCAGTTGACGGTGGACGGATCTGCCAACTAGACCCCTGAAGCGAGCTCCAAGAAAGGTACGAGGTTGGGTTTAAAGCTCCCTTCATGAGCCAAACGCCGCTGCAGCGCACCCCCCTGTTCCCCTTGCACCAAGCCTTGGGGGCGCGTTTTGTCTCCTTTGCCGGATGGGAAATGCCGCTGTACTACCAGGGTGTGGTGGCTGAGCATCGGGCGGTGCGGGAGCAGGCGGGGATATTCGACATCTCTCACATGGGCAAGTTCACCCTTTGGGGACCAGAGCTGGGATCCCACCTCAGCCGTCTCGTGCCCAGCGATCTCAGCGCTGTGCGGGTGGGCTCTGCTCGCTACACGGTTTTGCTCAATCCCCTGGGGGGCATTGTGGACGACGTCATCTTCTACCGGCATCCACCGGAAGGAGAGCTGGAGCACTGGAGCCTGATCGTCAACGCGGCCACCTGCCAGAAAGACAGGGAATGGCTGCAGCAGCAAGGGATCCCTGGCCTAGAACTTCAAGATCGCACGGTGTCCCACGTGTTGCTGGCCGTCCAGGGGCCGGCGGCGGAAGAGGTTTTGCAGCCTTTTCTAGAGGGATCCTTGAAAGCTTTACGCCGATTTCAACATGGGCAGTTTATCCCTAAAGCTCCTCAAAGGGAGAGCTCCGCAGAAGCAAGTATCTTCGTGACCCGCACCGGCTACACCGGCGAAGATGGCTTTGAGCTCCTGCTCAGTCCCTCAGACGGCCGCTGGCTCTGGGAGCAACTGGTGCAGGCAGGAGTCCAGCCCTGTGGCTTGGGCTGCCGCGATACGCTGCGGTTGGAGGCTGGCTTTTGCCTCTACGGGCAAGACATAGATGAGAGCACCACTCCTCTCGAAGCCGACCTGGGCTGGCTGGTCAACAACCCGGCAGAGTACCTAGGCAAGGCGGCGCTAGAAAACCAGCGGGCCGAGGGGATCCCTCGTCGTCTGGTGGGATTTCGCATGCTGGATCGAGCCATTCCCCGCAGCGGCTATGCCATCTATGCTCCCAACTCCTCTCAGCCGATTGGCCGGGTAACCAGCGGCACCCACTCTCCCACCTTGGGCTATGGCATTGGCCTGGGGTACGTGGATTCGACTTGGGCCGAGGTGGGATCCCGGCTGGAGATTGAGATTCGGGGCCAGCGCCGGCTTGCCGAGGTGGTGAAAAAGCCCTTTTACCGGAGGCAGGCCCCGGCCTAGTTGGAGGGATTGAGCCGTTTGCCAGTCTTGGGGGTGGAGTATTCCTGCTGCAGCCGCCGCAACTTCCGCAGGGCCCGTCGCTCAATTTGCCGTACCCGCTCCCGCGACAGGCCAATGTGCTCCCCAATCTCGCGCAGCGTCATCCTCTTGGCTCCATCTAGGCCGTAGCGGGCTACGATGACCTGCTGCTCGCGTTCGCTCAGTTGCCTCACAAGGGCGCGGACTTCCTCCCAACGGGCAACCCGAGTGAGATGCTCGACTGGGTCGTTGTCTTCGTCGGGGATAAAGTGCTGCAGCTCCGTGCCGTCCTCATCGCCCACACTCACGTTGAGGGAACAGATCTCGGCCATGTGGCGGGTGATCAGCTCGCGGTAGTTGTCGCCAATATCCAGCGAATCGAAAACTTCTTCGGCTGCAGGTCGGGATCCCTTCTGAGCGGATAGCTCGCGGTAGCGCCGCTTCACCTGGGAGACCTTCTCGTACATGTGGGCAGGCAGACGAATGAGGCGCCCTTTGTTTTGGATGCCGCGGTTTACGCTCTGCCGGATCCACCAGGTAGCGTAGGTGGAGAACTTGTACCCTCGCGTGGGATCAAACTTTTCCACGGCGCGGGTGAGGCCAATGGTGCCCTCTTGGATGAGATCCAAAAACGGCAAGCCGCGGTTGCGGTAGCGCTTAGCAATCGATACCACTAGGCGTAGGTTGCACTCCACCATGCGCCTTTTGGCCGCTTCCCCCTCCTGTAGGATCCGCTGCAGCTCTTCCACGGGGATCCCCACCCGTCGGCTCCAGTCCTCGAGCGACTCATCCTGCCGCCGCTGTTCCAGGAGGGCCATCATTCGCTGTACCTGGTAGGCCAGGCGAAGCTCCTCTTCAGGGCTGAGCAACGAGTAGCGACCAATGATTTTCAAGAAACGGCCTACTGCATCTTGCAGGTCAAGGCTTTCCGACATATCCAACCCCACACCCTAAACTACGCCCTGTCCGGGCTTTCGCCTCTCCTGTTGCTTTAGGCCTTTCCCCTAGCAGGAGAAGTTGACCGCTCTGCAAGCAGCATCTCCTTCATACCAGAAGAGCAGACTTTCTGTAAAGGTTTTGGCACTTCAAAAATTTGAACTTCTGGTAAACGCCTAGTTCAGAAAACTTACTGAGCCTGTCTCGCTTGGCTCTACATAAAGTGTTTTCGAACTAATCTTTTGGACGTGCAACTCCACCAGTAGATGTTGCGAAAGATAAACCAACTTCTCTAGCCAAGAGAAAAGCTCATAGAAATAAATGGGAAAAAATAGCTTATATCGAATACTTCTTGAGGGCCAGATTCCTTCGGGCTAAGACAAAAAGTCCAGAAAAATGCTTGAGGATATCTGTATGGGCACGGACATTTGATTGCAGCGATCCGGCACCTGCTTCCGACAGCAGCTAGCCTTAGGAGCTTGCCCAGCAAAATCTTGAAAAAGGTCAGCAGCTACCTCGAGCTTTCAAGTAGCCCCAACCTGAAACCAGCCAAAGCTGGCTCCAGGAAAAGCCATGACTGGGCTATCCCAAGTCTAGAGTATACCGAGGATTCAGGCACTATATATGGGGTCAGCCCTCGGAGCTGAGCTCCTGCTGTAGCTTATTGCCTGAGTAGGGGCTGCGCAGCCCAGGTGGGAAAAGTCGCAGTCCCTGGGGCCGCACCTGCCGCTCCGCCAACGGAATGGGTGTCAGCCGCGGCAAAGGGGTAGCCTCTGGCTGAGATCTGGGCGTGGGTGTTGGGGTCGGTGTGGGCCTGGGCGTTGGCTTAGCCGTGGTCTCTGCTGGAGACGGAGGGGTAGGCTCGGCCAGAATCGCTTCTGGCGTCGGACGACGGCGCGGCGCGGGCGTAGGTGGCGACTCTGGTGTAGGTGTGGGTGCCAGCGGTGGAGTTGGGGTCAGCGTAGGGGTAGGGGTGGGTGTCGAAGTAGGAGTGGGAGTGGGCGTCGGAGTCGAAGTGGGAGTGGGTGTTGGACTTAGAGTGGGGGTGGGTGTTGGAGTCGGGGTGGGCGTGGGTGTCGGAGTAGGGGTAGGCGTCGGAGTCGGAGTCGGGGTGGGCTGGGGCTGTACGATAGCCAGGGCCTCTTCCGCTTTCAGCTCTCCTCGGATCAGCTTGGAGAGGGTATCTTGGCCCCCGGGGGTGTAGGTGATCTCGCGGGCGGCGCTGTTCAACACATTGCGGATGGGATCCCCTTTGCTGTCAACCAGCTCCACTACCATCACGTTGCGGCCAGGCTTCCAGCCCTTCAGGTAAAAAGACTCCCAGCGATCCAGCAGGCCAGACTGACCGTTGAGAGTGTAGCGGATGCGCCAGTCACGGGGTAGGTCAGCCAGCAAGCTCTCCCGCACGGGGGCATTGGCGAGCCAAAAATCGACCAGGATTGGCTCAGCTCCGTAGCTGCCGCTGGGAGAGCTGTAGGTGAGAAGAGGCAACTGCGGCTGCGGCACGTATTCTGGCGTGGGAGCTAGCACATGGAAGCTGACTTGAGCGTAGGCTTCGGAGTTTTTAAAGCTCTCGTGCCAGGGCTTGACAGCAAACACCCGCAGCGTATGGGATCCCGGTTCCAAATCCTCAAAAACAAGAGGGGCATCAGCGTCGTAGTGAGAAATGTAAGGCTGGTTGTCCAGAACCACATGCAAATGGGGACCAAGACCCAGTTGCGGATCCTTAAAAATCGGGTACCCTCGTACTGCAAAGCGAACCGTGACCTGGCGCTCTGGCAAGATCTCGCCAGGTTGTGGGCTGAGGATCTGCACCTGCGGGCGATAGTGCTGCAAGTAGGCATCCAGCTTGGCAATTTCTGTCGGCGTTGGCACCCGCTCGAGCTGAGGTGGTTGGTGCTCCTGGGGTTGCTTGGGCGCAGATCCCCCACAGCCAACCAGCACCAAAGCTGCCAACAGCACCATCCACCATCTCAATCCCCATGCCTTCAAGCTGGCACTTCCCGCGTGTTCTTGCATGAGCCTCCCATTCCAACACTTGCCAAGCCGCAGACAAGCCATCCTCACATTACCAGGATGTGTCCTTTGGGGAGGATCCCTTCCCCGCCCTAGAATGGGATCGGCAGGCTTGGTCCTGTCCGGAAAAGCTTTGGGGTCATCTATGAGTTGCTTGGCAGCGACGATAGCGCTCGCGGGCTTGGATCTCACTCAGTGGCAAGCTCTCCTCAACACCCTGGCCTTTGCCATTTGTCTGGGGGCCATGCTCTTTTACTGGGGTGGGGCAGCTTTTCCCCAAGTGCCCCTTTTGGCCGAACTGGGCTTGGCAGGAATGGTGGGGGCCAACTTGACAATAGCTGCTCTGTTGACGGCCCGCTGGATTGATGCCGGCTACTTCCCTTTGAGCAATTTGTACGAGTCTTTGTTTTTCTTGGCCTGGGGGATCACCGCCTTGCACCTAGTGGCTCTCCAGTGGACTCGCCGCCGTTGGGTGGGAGTGATGACTGCCCCATTAGCGACAGGCATTGTTGCCTTTGCCGCCTTGGCCTTGCCGGAGGATATGCAGGCAGCCCAGCCGCTGGTGCCAGCTCTGCAGTCCAACTGGCTGATGATGCATGTCAGCGTCATGCTGTTGGCCTACGCAGCCCTCTTGGTGGGCTCCCTGTTGGCCATGGCCTTTCTCATCCTCACCCGTGGCCAGGAGGTACAGCTCAAGGGCAACTCCCTTGGTCTGCAATTTCGCCCGTCCCAAGCTGCAGTCCAGCCGGAGCTGATAGCCCGTGCCAGGACTGAACTTCCTCCCCAGCCGACTCCAGAGGGGATCCCTCGGCAACAACTGAGCCTGGCCGAGATCTTAGACAACGCCAGCTACCGCTTCATCGGGCTGGGCTTTCCGCTACTTACCATTGGCATTGTTGCCGGGGCCGTCTGGGCCAACGAGGCCTGGGGTACCTACTGGAGCTGGGATCCCAAGGAAACCTGGGCCTTGATTACCTGGTTGGTTTTTGCTGCCTATCTACACGCCCGCATCACCAAGGGCTGGCAGGGCAGGGGTCCTGCGCTTCTAGCCAGCTTGGGTTTTGGGGTGGTTTGGGTTTGTTACCTGGGAGTGAACTTTTTGGGCAAAGGCTTACACAGCTACGGCTGGTTCTTTTAGGTCCGCCGCCCCATTGACTCTGGTGCTGGCAAGTCGTCGTGGATACCTTTGATTTGAGGAAAACGGCATGCGTCTGTTTAACTACCTAATCTTTTTCTCGGCCCTCCTGGGTGTGGCCCTCTTTGCCATGCAAAACGCCAACCCGGTAACGATTACCTTTGCCCCTGGCGTCAGCATCGAGAGCCCGCTAGTGATTGAGCTTTTGGCTTCTGCTGGGATTGGCGCTGCCTTGGCCTGGATCTATGGCCTCTGGATGCGGCTGCAATTTAGCCTCGAAGCCCGCGAGAAAAATCGGCAACTGCAAGAGAAGGAAGTGGCCATCAGCGAGCTGAAGGAAATGGTGGTGGAGCTGGAGGCAAAAGTTAAGCAACTGCCCCCCAGCAAACGAGCTGAGCCTCAGGAAGACCTCCAAGAGGTTAAGGAAGTGACCACCGAGGGATCCCCTGCCTAGACCGCCCATTAGCATAATCCCTGGATCTTTGCGGTACAATTGAGCCTCTATTTGCCTTTGCACTAGCACCTATGCAGGTTACTCAAGAAAAGCGCCCTGGTAGCCGGCTTGGCTTCAAGATCGTGGTGGAAGCTGACCGGGTTAAGCGCTCCTACGAAAAAACCCTGCGCCAACTGGAGCGGAACATCCAGATCCCGGGGTTTCGCAAGGGCAAGGCCCCTCGTAACCTGGTAGTGCGCCAGGTGGGCCGCGAGAGGGTTATTGCCAGTGCTATCGACGACCTAATCCAGGAGGCTATCCAGGAGGTTCTCCAGGAGGCTCAAGTCACCCCCATCGGCCAGTTTGAGCTGGATGAAGAGGTGAAGCAGCTTCTGGAGCGCTTTAACCCAGAAGCCGAGTTCAGCTTCTCAGGGTATGTGGAAGTGTACCCTGAGGCTCGCGTTGGCCAGTACAAAGGGCTGACGGTTACGGCAACCCGGGTTGACGTCAAGCCTGAGGAAGTCGACCGCCTCATCGAAAAGCTGCGAGATCAGCGGGCTACCCTCTTGCCTGTGGAGGATCGGCCTGCCCAGTTGGGGGACGTGGTGGTGCTGGATTTCCAAGCCCGCGACGCCGAGGGCAATCCCCTCAAGGAGCTTGCCGCCCAAGACTTGCAACTGGAGCTAAAAGAGGAAAACTTCATTCCCGGCTTTGTAGCAGGTGTTGTGGGCATGCAGCTCGACGAGACTAAGGAGATCACTGCCACCCTGCCCGAGGATTACTTTAGAAAAGAGCTGGCTGGGAAAACGGTTACCTTTACCGTCTGCCTCAAGGAGATCAAAACCAAAGAGCTGCCGGAGCTGGACGATGCCTTTGTCCAGGAAGTCAGCAACTTCCAGACGGTGGCGGAGCTGCGGGAACACCTGCAAAAGCGCCTTGAGCAAGATGCCCTAAGACAATCCGAAGAAAACCTTGAAACGGCCATCCTCAACGCCATTTTGGCAACCACCGAGGTGGATCTGCCTGATAGCCTTGTTGAGCAAGAGATAACGCAGCTGCTAGCTCAAGACCTGCAGTCGCTGCAGCAGCAAGCAAGGGTTGCCCCGGGAGAAATCCGCAAGCTCCTGGCTCAACTGCCACCTGAGACTCTCAACCAATTGAGGGAGCGCCACCGAGCTGAGGCCATCGACCGGCTGCGCCGCGCCTTTGCTCTCAGCGCCATCGTCCGGCAGGAGCAAATTGCCGTCGGCCCCACTGAATTGGAAGTGGAAATGGAAGCGGTGATGAAAGCCTACGCTCAGCAGGGCCACAAGCTGGATCGGGAGCGGACACGCCAGGTCATTTACGAAAATTTGCTTACTCGTAAGGTGATGGCCTGGTTGAAGTCTCAAACCACGGTCAACTGGGTCGATAGCGATGGCAATCCCACCGAGGCACCCCCCCTTCCCGTCGGGGCTAAAGGCGAAGACTTCGAAGAAAAGGCTGGGTCGGTACTGGCAGCAGCAAGCCTTGAGGCTTCTACAGCCCCAGCTGAGGCTGTGGCAGAACCCCCTTCAGGAGTAGCCACAGAAACCGCCACAGTTGCCGCTCCAGAGTCGGAACCAGCCTCTGCCTCTGGGGAGAGCTTAGATCGAGAAGCCGAATCGGCCGTCCAGGACAAGCCCAAGTCGGGTAGAAAGAGCAAAAAGGTCAAGTAAAAGCGGTCAAGCTACAGGAGGCCGCGCCGCATCTGATCCCAGAGGCGGAGGTAGGACTCGGCTTCGGCCAGGCTCAAGGGCCGCCAGATCTCGGCCCGTTCCCAGGTGGAGGGGTGGAAGTCGGGCCGGCGGCGCAGCCGCAGGGAAAGTTGGTTCAAGTCCAGCGGTAACACTGAAGGGATCCCGCTTAAATTGACGAGGCGAGGGGCAAACTCGGGATTTAAGACAAAGTCAATCCAGTTGACCAGCAGGGATGGCAGCTCCGCCTGCAGCTCTTCAGGGAGAGGCTGGGCAGCCCGAGGCCGCACCCAGACATCCCACCAGACAGCAGATCCCGAGGCCGGGATCACCACCTCCAACTCGGGGTAGTTGGCCTGGGTGGCGTAGAGATCTTGCGACCAGCCCACAGCTACCCAGCTATCGGCCAGGCGCAACATGGGCAAATAGTCAGCGGAGGTATAGGCCAAAACTTGACGGTGCAGGGATCCCAGCTCCCGTCGCAACTCGGTTTCTTCCGGATCGAGGGGATCGTTGTAGGAGCGGCCCATCTTTTTTAGGGTCAGCCCAATCACCTCGCGTGGGTGATCCGGCAGCGTGATCTTGCCAGCCAACTCAGGCCGCCACAGGTCGGCCCAGTCCTGGAGGGGTTTGCTGACCCGGTCCCGGCGGTAGGCAATGGCCGTCACCCCCCAGCGCCAGGGCACACCCCAGATCTGCCCCTCCCGCAGGGCTGCTGCTTGCCAACGGGGATGCAACTGCTGCCAGCGTTCTCCCAGGAGACTGCGCGGCAAGGGATCCAGCCAGCCGGCAGCCAGAGCCCAATCCAAAGCGTCGGCCCCCAGCAGGCTGAGAGCTGGCACCGGCAGTCGTTGGCTAAAAGGCCCCCAGGAGGGCTGGGGTGGCTGAAGGCTTTGGCGCAGGTAAGCCAACAACTGGCTTCGCTCATCCACCAGCTGCAACCGAAAGCGGGCCCGAGTGCGACGGCGAAACTCGCTGACTAAGCTCTGAGGGATCCCCGGCTTGAGGGCGAGGATGAGGGGCAAATGGGCACTGGGCCCGCCACAGCCGGCCACCGCTAGCCCGGCTAGGAGGAGGAATTCACGTCGGCTTAGCTGTCTTTTGCCCACGCCAGTACCGCTCCACCAGAATCAAGGCCACCAGATCATCGTAGGCCCTGTCCGGCAGTCGCAGCCCTTTGGGCAGTAGGTGCTGCCACCACCGCGGCCGGTAAACCTCCCAGTAGCGCCGCCGGGCTTCTTCCGAGCTGTGGCGTTCGTCCACCAGGACAATCTGGTGCGGCGGAAGAAGCAGCTCCAGTTGAGACTTCCACTGCCGCGCCGTCGTTTGATCCCCCAGGATGAGCCGCTCTGCTCCAAACTGCTGCCAGAGAGCCCCCAACCTGGGCAGGGCCTCTTGGGCAGGAACCACCTCCCGGTGCAAAACTTGCCAGGCTGGCTGGGTTTGCACAACCGCAAGGCCGCACTTGTCCCGCCCTGGATCAAAACCCACTAATACCCGCTCCATCTCCTTGACCCTCACCCCTCCCTGCGCCCTCTTAGCTGGGCTGGAGCAGGGCCGTGTTGGCTGGAGGCTTGCGCCATGAGAAAACTCACCCGCAGCGGCCCTGCCGTGTAGATGTCGGCATCAGCCACCAGCTTCACATCCAGAGGGGTGGTGCTTTGGCGCAGCTGCTGCACCACTTCCAAAAACTTGACCTGGGAGAACTCTCCAACAGTGCCAGTGATGGGATCTGCAAGGAGACCTTTTTCTTGGGAGCGCTGGTTGGCCTCGTTTAGCAGCTCCAGCAGCCGCTGCTGGATTTCACTTTCGCTGAGGCCCGGCTGGATCACTCCTTGGGCCAGCACCGACCCCTTGGCGAAGAGGCGCTGGTTGGGGTAAATCTGAACCACCACAGGCACAGGCTCACCCTTGAGCCGGTTGGTGAGAGAGAGGATGCGCACCGCCCAGCTGCCGGCTTCCTGCAGCTTTTTCAAAGCTCGATCCGCATCCTCGCGGCGGATGAGGATGGCGTTTTCTAGAGGAGGTATAGGCTGGGATCCCAGCGCCAGCGCCCGCTGTTCTGCCTGCGCCAACAGTTGCTCAAACTGCTGCCGGACTGTCTCTGGCTTTGCCCCGGCAGGGGTCTGAACTACCCCTGTAGCTAAGACTTCGCCTGCCAAGATGGCGAGCTCGCCCCGCCGCAGCCGCACTGCCAACTGGCTGAGCTGGGCAATTTCCCCCTCGAGCTGGTTTTTCTGGGTCTCCAGTTGGTTTAGGGCTGCCTGCGCCGCCTCCAGGGAGCGCTCCAGTTGATCCCGATCCAACTGCAAGGTCTGCTTTTGGGACTTTAGGGTGGCGATGGTTTGCTGCGCCGATTCCACCTCCCTCTTGACCGCCGCCAGCTCTACTTGGGCCTGCTCCAGCTTAGGCTGCACCTGGGCCAGCTGCTCTTGGGTTGCTGCCAGCTTGGCTTCGGCCTCCTGCCGGGCCTGCAGGGCTGCGGCCAGTTGATCCTGAACTTCACTCAGGCGGGTTTGGGCTGCCGACTGCTGGCTGCGAAATCGATCCAGATCTAGCCGCAGGCGATCCCGCTCGGCCCTGAGGGCAGCATTCTCGGTCTCCAGCCAAGCTTTTTGGCGATTGAGGGCCTGCAGCTCTTGCCTAGCCCGAGCAATTTGGTTGGTGTAGCTAAAAAGGGCTTCTGACAGCGAGCGGTTTAGAAGCAGCAGCGTGCCCAGGGTCAGGGCTGAGATGCTCACCCCCGTAATCACGGCTACCAAAATGGCTGTGTGGCGAGGGCGGAGGTTAAACCAGGTTAGGCGCTTTTTGCCAATGCGATACCCCACCCGATCCCCAACCACGGCAATCAGGCCACTGACAAACAGCATGTAGAGGATCAGCAGTACGCCCTGCATATCCCGGGATCCCTGCCACGGAAATCTTAGCAAGGCCACCCAGAGGACTTGAGAAATTTTTGGCGCTATTTAGCAAGTGTTTTAAGCGTAGAGGAGCCGCTCCACAGCTGCCACAATATCTTCTGGCTGCACGATGGTGGCTGCTTCCAAGGTGCCGTTGTAAGGAGTGGGAATGTCTTGGGAAGCCAGGCGCACCACTGGCGCATCCAGCTCGTCGAAGAGTTCTTCCATGATACGCGCAGTCAGCTCTGCCCCAATGCCGCCAGTTTTTACATCTTCCTCCACAATGATCACTCGGTGCGTTTTGCGCACCGAAGCTGCAATGGTCTCCATATCCAGCGGCTTGAGGGAGATCAAATCAATCACCTCAGGATCGATCTCCTGCGCTACCAGGGTATCCACAGCCTTGAGCACGTGGTAGCGCATACGGGAGTAGGTGAGGAGGGTAACGTCGGATCCAGAGCGGACAACTTCCGCCTTATTCAAGGGCAAAAGGTACTCCTCCTCTGGCACCTCTCCCTTCACGTTGTAGAGAAGAACATGTTCGAAGAAGAGGACGGGGTTGTCGTCGCGGATGGCCGACTTGAGCAGACCTTTGGCGTTGTAGGGAGTGGAACAGGCAACGATCTTCAGCCCCGGCACTGCTTGAAAGTAGGCCTCCAGCCGCTGCGAGTGCTCGGCCCCCAACTGCCGGCCCACGCCGCCAGGTCCGCGGATGACAATCGGGACCTTGAAGTTGCCGCCAGACATGTAGCGCAGCATGCCGGCATTGTTGGCAATCTGGTTAAAAGCCAGCAGCAGAAAACCCATGTTCATCCCTTCCACCACCGGGCGCAAGCCGGTTATCGCTGCCCCAATGGCAAGGCCGGTGAAGCTGTTTTCGCAAATGGGGGTGTCCAGGAGGCGCATCTCCCCGTACTTGCGGTATAGGTCTTTGGTCACTTTGTAGGAGCCGCCGTAGTGGCCTACATCTTCTCCCAAAACAAACACGTTGGGATCCCGGGCCATTTCTTCGTCAAGAGCGGCACGCAAGGCGCTGTAGAGGAAAGTCTCCGGCATAGGGGCAACTGCTGCTCACTAGTCTCTACATTAAACCACCCCTTTGCCGCTGGTTGCCTGTCTGCGGGAGAACTCCGTCTATGCACCCAAACGGCAGCAACCCTTTTGCAAGCGCCCCTTGCGACTAGCTGGGGGCAAAGTGGCCTTGCCTTCCTTGTCCTGCTGGGCTTTGCGGAGGGATCCTTGGAAATTTACTTCATAAGCCAGTCCTCCAAAATCTGCTGGTAAAGTTCGGGATCCAGGCGGGGTGCGTCGTAAAGCCCTGCTTCGAGCCTTTGTCTTTGAGCCTCAAAGAGAATCACGGCTGCTGCCACCGAGACATTTAGGCTCTGCACCATGCCCAGCATGGGGATGTGGATGAGCGCGTCAGCCAGGGCCAAGGCCTGCTCAGAAACCCCCCACTTCTCCGCTCCCAAGACGATGGCGGTGGGCTTGGTGTAGTCCACCTGTCGGTAGCTGCGGGCCCCCTCCTTCAAGGCAGTGGCATAGATTTGGAAGCCTTTTTCCCGAAGGTGCTGGAAGGCCTCTTCCGTGGTGGGGTGAACCTTGAGGTAGACCCACTTGTGGCTGCCGCTGCTGGTCTCGTTGAAAGTGGGCACACCCTCCGTGGGGTTCACGGCGTGAACTCTGAGCACCCCCACAGCATCGCAGGTGCGCAGGATGGCGGAAAGATTGTGGGGTTTGTGGACGTTCTCTAGAAGCACCGTGAGATCCGGCTGCCTCCGCCTTAGAACCTCCTCCAAGCGCCTTCGCCTCTCTGGAGTGCGCTCCTTCATGGGTGCCTCCCGGAGAAACTTTCGCTTGAGCTTAAAGGTCTAGGGGTAAATCGGACTAGCACCTACCCCAGCTCTGCCGCCTGTAAGATGGCTCTTGGTCAGGGTTCCCAGGGATCGGAAAATTGCTGGCCCGCCTTGAAGTTTGCTGCTATCAGCAACCTTTCCGGCAGCCCCTGCGCACCCGCTACGGTCTCTGGTCTACCCGCGAAGGGATCCTAATCCGCCTGACAGACCTGGAGACAGGGCAGCAGGGCTACGGGGAGGTAGCCCCCATTCCTTGGCTGGGCAGTGAGACCCTCGAGGAGGCCCTGGCCTTTTGTCGGCAGTTGCCGGCTGAGCTCTCGGAGGCGCAGATCAAGGAGATCCCGGCAGCGCTGCCTGCTACCCGCTTTGGGCTGGAATGCGCCTGGCTGGCCTGTCGGGATCCTGGCTGGCTAGATAGGGATCTCTCCGGTCTTTCCTTTTGTGGGCTTTTGGGGAAGGATACCCCCTCCGGCTCCTACCCAGTTTACAAGGGCAAGGTGGGAATGGATCCCTTCGCAGCGGAGCGGAAGAAGCTAGAAAGCTGGCTGGAGCGGTTGCCTGCGGGATCCCGGCTGCGGCTAGATGCCAACGGCGGCTTGACTCTAGCAGAGGCGCGGCAGTGGCTGGCTCTCTGCGACCGGATCAATCGGGAGTGGCCGGGCAAGATCGAGTTCTTCGAGCAGCCTTTGCCGCCAGAGCAGTACGCTGACTTAATCCAACTTAGCCGCGAGTTTCAAACCCCCATTGCCCTGGATGAGTCGGTGGTCGGCCTGGAGCAGTTGCAAGCTGTCCATCGCTCGGGCTGGCAAGGGATCCTGGTGGTCAAACCCTCTTTGATGGGATCGGGTCTTGCCCTTAGAGACTACCTCAGCCAACACCCGGGCTTGGATCTGGTGTTCTCCTCAGCCCTAGAAACCCCTATCGGCGCTTGGCATGGGCTAGCTTGGGCGGGATCCCTGCAAGCAAAAACCGCCTGCCCCAGGGCCGTGGGATGGGGGGTGGGGGAGCTTTTCCAGGAGGGGGATCCCCTGGACCTGCTCAAGCTCTCGCCCCACGAGCGGGCCGCTTGGATGCAAGCGGTGTGGGAGCGCCACAGCCAGCCCTAGACTGCGGCGGCTTGCTTGGCGTGTTCCTGCCGTAGGTAGGCCTGGATGAAGTGCATCAGCTCCTCCGGCTCGCCGTTCATAAACGCCTCGACGTTGGTGGTTTCGGCGTTGGTGCGGTGGTCTTTGATTAACTTGTAGGGATCGAAGGTGTAGGTGCGAATCCGACCCCCAAAGCCCTGGGTCACGATCTCGCCGCGGATCTCAGCCAACTTTTGCCGGCGCTTTTCCTCCTCGATTTCGAGGAGCTTTGCCTTGAGGATCTGGATGGCCCGCTCCTTGTTTTGCAGTTGGGAACGCTCCTCGCTGCAGCGCACGGCAATGCCGGTGGGCTTGTGGATAACCCGCACCGCCGTTTCCACCTTGTTGACGTTTTGGCCTCCTGCCCCTCCCGAACGGCAGGTCTCGAACTCCAGATCCTCCATCCGCAGCTCAAACTCGTTCTCTTCCTCGAGGATGGGCATGACCTCAACGCCGGCAAAGCTAGTCTGGCGCTTGCCGTTGGCGTTGAAGGGGCTGATGCGCTCCATGCGGTGGTTGCCCTTCTCCGCGGAAAGATACCCGTAGGCATAGGGCCCCTCAATCAACAGCGTGGCTGACTTGATGCCCGCCTCTGCCCCTTCCGAGTAGTCCGAAAGGGTAACCTTGTAGCCCTGGTTCTCTGCCCAGCGGGTGTACATCCTCAGCAGCATCGCCGCCCAGTCCTGGGCATCGGTTCCTCCAGCTCCAGCAGTGATGGTGAGGATGGCGCCGTTTTTGTCGTAGGGCCCTGAAAGCAGTTGCTGCAGCTCCCATTGGCTCAACTCTCGCTCCACCGCTGCTAGAGATCCCGCTGTCTCGGCCAAGAGCTCCGAATCGGCTTCTTCTTGCAGGAGCTCCAGGGCAGTGGCAACCTCTTCCAGGCGGGCTTTCCAGCGGTGGACCTGCTCCCAGGAGGCCTTGAGGCTGTTGAGCTGCTTTAGGTGGCGACGAGCTGCCTCTACATCGTTCCAAAATTGCGGCTGGGAGGCTTCCTGCTCCAGAATGGCGATCTGCTGTTCCAGGTAAGGCAGGTCAAAGGTAGTCCTGAGCAGTGCTCAGGCGCGCGGTGAGCGCTTCTAGGCTGCGTTTCAGCTCGGCCAGTTCCATAGGCTTACGAACACTGTCTCATACTTTTGGACCCCGTCCAGAATCTCATCTTAACTTCCCGACCTCCAGAAGGAGGTAGCTATCTATCGTATTCAGACTAAATCCGAGCTTGCTCCAACAAAGCTTGCAACTCCTCCAGGGCCACCTGGGCCGACTGGGCTTGCTGGTAGAGGGATTGCACCACCTCGGCGCTGGCCTGGGCCGATTGCAGGGTGGCTTGGCTTTGGCGTTGGATGCGATCTGCCAGGCCGCGGATGCGGTTGCTGGCCTCGGTAGTGCGCCCCGCTAACTTGCGGATCTCCTGGGCAATGGCGCCAAAACCCCCGCCCCCACCGCTGCGGTTGGCCTCTACAGCCGCGTTGAAGGAGAGCAGACGAATGTAGCCCGCCACCTCTACGATCACGTCGACGATGGTGTTGATTTCTTTGAGCTCGCGGGATAGCTCCTGGTTGCTGTCGGCAATTTCCTGAAATAGGCGGCGCACCGCCTCTACCCCAGCAAAGGTGGCGGCAAAGGTGGATTTGCCCTTCTCCGAGAGCACCGAGCTGATCTCGATGATGCGAGCGTTGAGGCGGGCCAGTTCTTCCGAGCGCTGCTGGGCCTGGCGTCGCTCCTGCTCCAAAGCAATGTTCTGGCTGAGGATCTCGGCTTTCTGCCGCTCCAGATCGCGGGCATACTGGAGGCTGCGGTTTTTCTCCTGCTCCAGCTCGGCCAGGATCCGTTTCATCTCCTCCTGCTGTTCTTCGAGCTTCCGCTGGGTGGCTAGATGTACCTGGGACTGAGCCACCAACAACACCGGCACATCCAAAAGGCGATAGTCTTGGGGGCCGACTTCTACCACCACCGGGTCGTAGATAGTCTCCTGGGGCCGCCGGAAAGCCTGGCTGGCCGCCTCAATGACATCGCAGTCGCCGGGCAAAAGGAGAAAACCCTGGCCCTGGAACTCTGCTAGGGAGCTGATGGGCCGCTTCGAAAACACCTCCAGGCCATAGGGTTTGCTCAGCATCCACTCCAAAATGGCACGCCGAGTCAGCATCCCCCGCACCTGCGACTGCTCGTCCAACACGACTACCCCTGAAAGGTTGGGGTCGTCTTCTAGGCGGCGCACCACGTTCTCGCAGGGGGTGGACTCACTTACCTGAAAATCCACTAGCGCCAGATCGCGCAGTTTGGTGTGGATCGATAGGGTGGGAGTGGGCGGATTCGTCAGGGTAGTCATCCTAGGGATCCTCAGCACAGGCTCGGTAGAGACAAGTGGTCAATAGTGTGCTATGTATAGAGGAAAACAGGGACCTACCTCTCCTCGGCTTTTCAAAGGCCCAGCAAAAGGAGGGTCTAGTTACCTTTAGTTTGACTTGGGATCTGGTTTCCTGACTACAGCTCTGTCCCGGGTTATACGGGAGAAGACTCTTTTTTGTGGTTTTTACGGACGGGCAAGGAAGCTGTCCTGACCCCAGGGGCTGGAGCGATCTGAACTTAGCGAGGTTCTTGGTAGCGGTGGTAGACCTCGAGGATTTCGCTGCGACCACGGTTGAAAGCTGCCACCACTTGGGGATCGAAGTGGCTACCGCTTTGGCTTTCCACGAAGCGAAAGATATCTGACAGATCCCAAGCTTCTTTGTAGGGGCGGCGGCTAGCTAAAGCGTCGAACACGTCGGCCAAGGCCACAATCCGCCCTTCTAGCGGGATCTCTTCTCCCTTAAGGCCCCGCGGGTAGCCGCTGCCGTCGAACTTCTCGTGGTGGGTGAGGGCAATGATGGCGCTTTTTTTCATCAGCTCCGAGTCCGATTTACTGAGGATCTCGTAGCCAATCTCGGGGTGGCGGTTCATAATTAGACGCTCTTCGGGGGTGAGGGGGCCTGGCTTCCGCAAGATGGCATCCGGGATCCCGATTTTGCCCACATCGTGCAGGGGGCTGGCATAGAAGATCAGCTCTTGTTCATGGCTGGAGAGGCCCAACTGTTTGGCAATGATGCGGGAGTAGTGGCTCATCCGCTTGAGGTGAAAAGAGGTGTCCTGATCCCGGTATTCGGCGGCTTGGGCTAGACAGAAAATCGTTTCCAGGTGAGCGGCTTTCAGCTCTTCCCGCAAGCGCACATTTTGGTAGGCAACCGCCGCCTGGGAAGCCAGGGCTTCTGCCACCCGGACTTCCAGCTCAGAAAACGGCTGGCTCCAGTCAGCCACCTGGTTGGGCGCTAGGTTGGCAGGGCAATCCGGCCTGAGACGGTTCAAGAGTTGCAGGGCGCCAAGGATATTTCCTGAGGGATCCCGCATCGGCACCGTGAGCAAAGAGCGGGTGCGGTAGCCGGTCTGCTGATCGACTTGGGAGTTGAAGGCATAGGGCAAGCCCGCTGGCAAGCGATAGACGTCCGGCAGATTCAAGCTCTCCCCCGTGAGCACCACATAGCCCACAATGCTGGAAGGAGCAAGGGGCAGGCGCAGATCCTGCAGCTCCTCGTTGCGGTTGACCACGAAAAAGCGCAACTCTTCTCCCTCCCGGACGAACAGGCTAGCGCCATCACAGCAGGTTAGCTCGCGGGCCTGGGCGACAATCAGTTCCAGCAGGCGCCTTAAATCCGTTTCCGAAGAAAGGGCGATCCCCACTTGGATCAGCCGCTGACTCAGGCGCAAGGCAGCAGCAGCCTCAAATTCGGCTTCGCCAGGAGAGAGATCGAAGGCGAAAGGCCCATGGGACATAACCTGATCCTCCGGTGGGTTACAAGTGTTCTCAGGGAAGCGGGGTTAGAGCTCTGGCAGGGATCCTGCCGCTGCTCCAAGTTGGGAGGCTGGGGGTCGCCAATCCAAAGTAACTCTGCTACCCTACTTTACCTGTGGAAGCGAGAGACGCTGTGACCCAGGTCAAGACCCAGCCGCCAGATGAGGTTGCCCTCCAGCTCATCGTTGGTCTAGGCAATCCTGGCCCGCAGTATGCCAACACCCGCCACAACTGCGGCTTTATGGTGGTGGATCGGTTGGCAGAGCGCTGGGGGATCCCATTAGCTCTGGAAAAGCAGTTCCAAGGCAGCTACGGAGAAGGTTTTGCCCTGGGGGGCAAGCGGCGCCTGCTCAAGCCGGCGACTTATATGAATCGCTCTGGCAAGGCAGTGCGGGCAGTCCTGGATTGGTACAAGTTGGATCCCAGGTCGGTGCTGGTGGTCTACGATGATGTGGACTTGCCTCTGGGTCGCCTGCGACTGCGGGGATCTGGCTCCGCCGGCGGGCATAACGGCATGAAGTCCGTCATTCAGCACCTGGGCAGCGAAGCCTTCCCTCGCTTGCGCCTGGGCGTGGGCAGGCCCAAGGGCAACCAAGACATGGTTGGGCATGTTTTGGGAAGGTTTGAACCTACTGAGCAGGCAGTGCTGGAGCGGGTTCTAAGGGCAGCAGTGGAGGCAGTGGAGTGTTGCTTGCAAGAAGGATTGAGGGCGGCGATGAACCGCTTCAACCCTCTGGATCTCTCTGAGCCGCTATCCGAGCGAGATCGGCAAGATCCGGCAGCTTCTCTCGACCCAGCCAAGACTGGGCCTGGGGAAGGCTGAGGCCGGGCTCTTGGGCGCTATCCGAGTGAGCAAAGCCGCCTCATCGAGGACTACGTCCAGCAACCCGCGGCAATTTCTCAGAACCGTCTGACTGCATCAGGAGGTCGGCTTCCCCAGAGCCACTGGCAGGAGAGGGCAAGGAACCCTCTAAGATGCTCCCCGCAGGGGCACCCCCAAGTCCAAAAAAGTCAGCAACTCTCCTCCCTCAAATGGAGCGAAGCCGTTCTCCTCCTAAGCCGAACTTTTTACCCTCTCTAGTCGCAAGCTAAGCGGGGCTACGGCTGTTGCAAGAGGTCTTGCCGCACCGCCTCCACATACTGCAGCAGTTTTGGGGATCCCGTGCCCGCAGACCGCCACAGACTCAAGGCGCTTTCCAGATCCGCGGCGGCGCCAGCCTTGTCTTCTCCCTGGTAGGCGCGCGCCATGCCCCGGTGGTAGTACCCTTCAGCCCGCTGCGGCTGCAGCTCAATCGCCCGGCTGAAATCGGCAACGGCCAGTTGGAAATTGCAGATGCTCGCCCACAGCAGGCCGCGATGAAGGTAGGCATCGAAGAGATCGGCGATGTTTTGATTTTGTTTGGCTAGTTCAATGGCCAGGTTAGCTACATCAAATGCCGATTCCAAATGCCCTTGCTCGGCCCAAATGCGGGAGCGCAACAAGTGGAGTTGGGGGTTGCGATAGGCAATGCGATCCAAGGGAGACAAGGTTGCCAAAGCCTGCTCCAGCTCTCCAAAATGCTCGCGCTGAATCCTGGCCTTGAGCAAATAAGCCTCAGGCAAATAGGGATCCAAAGCAATGGCAATGTCCAGATCCCGCAGAGCCCTGAGCACTAGATGGTCAGCAGCTGTCTGCTCTGGCTCGCCCACCTGCGAATACTCCCAGAGGTACTGGGCCCGCTGGAGATAGAGCCGCGCATTTCCTGGCTCCTGCTCAATGAATGGCCCTAGCTGCAGGAGCAGTTGATGAGCCTGGGAGCGCTGCTCAAGCTCTCGTGCCCGGGCTTGCAATTGAGCCTGCCGCCGAAGCAAAGGTTCAGGACCTGGCTTGTCTTTAAATCGCGGCAACTGAGCTTCCTGCAAGAGGGGCACAGAGAGACCTTCCGTGGCCTGCCCCTTGCGCAGCGAGGCCAGCCAACCACACTCGCCGTTCAAGCACAGCCAAGACAGCAAGCCCACCAGGGCCGATCCGGAAAGCAAAAGACTGGGCCTAAGCATGGATCCCACCCCACGAAACAGCATGGAAAGAGAAGTTGCCTCTAGGCTAGTTCGCCATCGCAGCGGTGTCCAGATTTCTTGGCTACACAGGCGTGCTCCAAAGCCTGAAGGTGTTAGGGGATTTTGTCGCTAGCCAGCTCCACTAAGAGGCGGTTCTTCGCCCGGCCCTCGTCGGCAGCCTGCTCCGACAGCCATAGTGCGGCGCCCTTCGACAGCTTGAGAACGATAGGGCTGCACGGAAAAACACTCTCAATTGGTCTGAGGCGCCGGCGGCATTGAGAGAAGTCTCACAGCTTCCTGAGGTTGAGCTTGGAACATTTGGGTTAGTGCGGAAAACCTAAGTGACCAATAAAACTGGGTTTCAAGCCCCGACCTTGGGAGCGGCTTTTTGTATAATGCTCTAGATAGCAGAAAGACAATTTTTTGCATGTACTTTGTCCGCAAGCTCAAGCTGGGAGTCTCGGAACAACTACAACTTTTGAGCAGGGCGGCAGGCGAGCTGTACTCCCAGACACTCGTCAGTTTTTGGCGCGTCGTCCGCAAGAAAGGTCTTTGGTTGAAGCCTGCCACGCTCATGCGTTGGTTTCCCAGTGATCCTGAAAACAGACTTCACGCCCACAGTGCGGATGCTGTTGTCCAAAGTTTCTTTGCCTCCCTAAAGTCGTGGCGAGAACGTCGCAAAACTGATCCCAATGCTCGCCCACCTCGACGCCGACGGTACTATTACAAAATCCAATGGAAAGCTTCAGCCATCAAAGTCGTAAATGGAAAGTTGCGGTTGTCCAACGGAAAAGGCAACGAGCCTTTGGTCATTCCTTGGGCCTGGGATACGCCTGTCTGGGTAGAAATCGGCTGGGACGGCAGGCAATACGAGCTAAGGGCTTGCTACAAATTGAGTGATGCGCGCCCCAAAGAAGAGAGGAAAGAAAGCGGTGTTGCCGGTGTGGATCTGGGTGAGATTCACCTTGCCGTTGCCCATGATGGGGAGAACACCTACATCGCCAATGGCAGGCTGCTGCGTTCCAAGCGCCGCTACCAGAACAAGCTGAAATCTACTCTGTCAAGGCTGCTTGCCAGAAAGAGGCGTGGCTCAAGGCGTTACAGGAGAGTTTTAGCTTCTGGGCGAAAGCAGCTGGCGAGGTTAAATGACCAGATTCGAGATATTTTGCACAAGCAAACTACAAGACTTGTCTCGACGCTGTATGCAAGGGGCGTCCAGACCGTTGTAATTGGGGACATTCGGAATATCAGGGTGTCTGCTGATTACGGCACAAGGTTGAACCAAAAGCTCCACCAGATGTTGCATGGCCAAACTCGGCACCACATCACCTACAAGGCTGAACGACTGGGAATGAAAGTTGTGCTGCTGGATGAGCGGTACAGCTCTCAAACCTGTCCTGCTTGCAACAAGAGGAACAAGCCTCAAGGCCGTGGGTATAGGTGTGGGTGTGGGTTTGAGTTTCATCGCGACGGGGTGGGAGCACTCAACCTTCGCAGAACGTATCTGGGCTCTGGCCTAGTAGTTGGGGTTATGGCATCCCCCACAGGGTTGAGGTTTCAGCCTCATGCTCTGTGTAGCTCAGCCGGTAGGAGCCATCCTGCTGTCTGAGAAAGAATCCCTGCCTTTTATGGCAGGGAGAATGTCAAGTGCCCTGTCCCACACCAAAAGAGTATGAATCCCAAGCCAAAAGCTCGTCCACAGCCAGTTATCCACCCAGATCTTGCCGAGAACAGGTAGGGTCAAACCCTCTGTCCCTCCCAAAACTAGGCCGGCTGCCAAGATCAGCCCTTCAAAAGCAAGAAAACCCAGGATGAGCATGGCTGGGATCCAAAGATAATTCCACAGCCATCGTCCGGCTCGGAGAGGGTGGGGCTGGAAGAAGAGAGGGCGGTAGCTGGCTAGCAGGACCACTCCCACCGTGCCGATCCCCAAGACCACCCCCCAGGCAAAAGAGTCAGGGGTGCGGGGATAGTTGTGCCAGACATAGCCAAAGATTTGGTTGGCTAGCCAAATCATCGAGGCGCTAACCATTGCCCTTTGGCGAGTTAACGTGGTGCCCGCAATGATGCCAACGGTTACAAAAGGAAGCGTACAGGTATAGGCAATGTTGCTAAGGCAGCCAATGGTGGTCAATAGACTGGGCCAAAATCGGCCACAGGCTAAGTCTTGGGCAGCTCGTAGCCAAATGGCAACCGGGATCCAGGGGCGAGGTTTGGGGATGGACTGCACAAGAGATTGTAGACTGACCATAGGCTAATCTCCGGGAAAAAGGTGAGCTTTCAGGGGGCAGTTCTTTAGCAGATGCTCCTGGACAATTTGCCGCGCTACTGGAGGTGTAACCCGCTTGTACCAAGTGCGGTCGCCAGAGTAGAAAACCACAGGCCCTTCTTGACAGACTTCTAGACATCCGGAAGTAATGACCCGAATATCTAAATTGGCTTCTTGCAGGGCAGATTGCAGGGCTTCCACAACCGGTTGATAGTTGCGGGAAGGATAACAGCGGCTGGAGCGGCAAACCGCCAAGTAGGGCCGCTTGAGAGGGTTATCCTCGTAAGGGATCCGCTCTTTTCCCTCGACATAAATGGCTCGCAGGCGTTCATAGAGGGAGAGCTTTTGGTAGTTGGCTTTGCTTTCGGGCAGGTAGTCTTCTCCTGGCCCTAAAAAGGGACTAGGCAAGAAGATCTGCAGCAGAGATTCCTCTGCCCCGTTCCAAAATTGAATTCCCCATTGGCGAGGCTGGCGCCGCGGATTGAGGCGGCGATAGAGGGCGGCGCGGCTGACCAATCTTTTGCGGCGCAGTTCTAGGGGGGTTCGGCCATAGGGGCCGCCCCGGTGCTCTTCTAGACACAGATGCAAATGCCAAGTTTCGGTGGCCACGGTCAAGTAGCCGTCGTAGAGCACACAGAGAGCAGGAGGACTGGTAAAGGCCGCTTCCAGCACTCCCCCCTCCGCCACACAGCCCACTTGGATCTCAGCCCAGTGCTCCTGGAAGAGCTCATAGAGGAGCGGCCCAAGACAGTCGATGTGAGCCGGGATCCCTTCGTAGAGGGTTATCCAGCCAGTGGGGGAAATCTCCTGCCAACTTTGGTTTAGAGGCGTGATCCAGGGGCCGAAAGCGGCCATAGGCTGCTCCTATTGGACTGGTGGAATGCGGGCAATCACCCCCTTTTTAAGAGGGCGCTCTGCCCAGGGCAGGACGCCATCGGGCTTTGTCAAATACAGCTCCGCTGTTTGCAAGATTGGCTCTACGTCTTGGGGATCGAGATCTCCAAACACGTAGGTCATCTTTCCAGGGGCTGCCAGGGCAATCACGCAAGCATGGCTGCAGCTGCTCATACAGGCAACCGGCTTAAGCTGCAATTGAGGACTGAGCACCTGCGATTGCAAGGCGGCTAGAAGCATTTCTCCTTTGCTAGCCCCTTCTTTTTGGCCGTTGACCCAGCGAGATCCGCAGGTGGTACAAACCCAAAGGTAATGTTTGGCCTCAGCTTGAGTCGAGATTCTGGTTGAGATCGTCATACAGTTGCTTCCAAACTAGAAGCACCCCACAAATGGTTAGCCAGAATTCAAAAACAACCTGAGATGTTGCTAAAATTGCCCCCGCAAGTTCACCCTCAACGTGCGACCAACGCCGGGATAGCCGGGGAAGACTTCATACTGCTCGTCTAGCAGGTTGTCGATCCCCATCTCTAGGCTTAGGTCCTCAGTCAACGGGATCCCTCCTCGCCAAGCTACGGTAGTGTAGCCTGGCAGGGATTCTATGTTGGTGTTGTTGGTAAAAAAGCTCCCAATGTGATGGACTAAAATTGAGCTGTACCAACCTTGCTCGTGACGGTAGGTCAGGCCTAAGTTCAGGCTATCGGCTCCCACAAAGGCTAGCTGCTTGCCAACTGTAGCTGGGTCAAGGGCAGCGCGGATGATGGGATCATTGAGAGTGTAGTTGGCAAAAAGCATCCAGTTTTCCCCCAGCCGCACATCCAAAGCTGCCTCCAGGCCGGTATATTCAACCAGCCCAATATTTTCATAGGTTCCCCGGCGCGGCCCAAGGCTGACAAAGGTGATGCCATCGCGGATGCGGTTGTGGGCAACAGTCAAGCGCAGTAGGCCAAAATCTCCCAAGGTTTGATCTAAGCCAATGTCAAAGCTTTCCCCTCGCTCTGGGCGGAGATTGGGGTTGCCATCCACTTCAAAAAAGCCGCGCAGCCGGAAGAACAATTCCGAGATCAAGGGAGTAAGGGAGTGCGAAAGCTGCCGGCATAGCTGGCCCTCAAGGTGGTGCCTTCCGCCAAAGCCCAGCGGATCCCTAGAGCAGGCGAGGTAGCCGAGCCGCTGGCCAAACTGCTGAAGTCCTGGCGGATGCCTAAGTCGAGGTGGAAACGGGGATCTGGGCTGTAATCCAGGCGGGCAAACAGGGCTCCCTGGTTAACCGTATCGTCGTAGTTGATATTGGTAGAACCCCTGGCAAACGAAAAAGTTGTATTGCGGGCTGAGATGGAGCGATAATCTGCCCCCAGGACTCCTTCTAGGTTTTCGCCGGCTTTCCAAGCATACTGGAGCTGGGATCCCCAGCTATCGCGCAGGATGAGGTCGCGGGATCCCTGGCTTTGCGGGGCGCTGAAGCGGTAGTTGAGATCGTCCAAAAAGAGCCGAGCTTGCAGGGAGCCTGTTTCCTGAGTCCACAGCCACCTGAGATCCAGCAGCAGGTCGTTGGTGGTTTGCTCGGCATCGAGGGAGGGAAAGTCTATGCTGCCGGGCACGCGGAAGGTTTTGTTGAGGTAGAGGGCGTTTGCCGTTAGGACTTGGTCTTCGGCCAGTTGCCAGGTGAGCTTGGCCTGCAAGTTGTGGTACTCCACCGCCGAGTTTTCCCGCCTGCCTGACTTGCCTAGCCGCCGGATGGTAAAGGGAAAGTCGTTGTTGCTCTGCAGGCGACGGTAGCTGAGCACCCAGCCCAGCTCCTGCCCTTGGCCGCGGCTTTGGATCCCTTGCTCATTGAGGCCATAGCTGCCGACCGCCGCTTCCACCACCGTCTCCGTTTCTGGCTGGGGCTCCACCGTGACGATGTTGATGACGCCGCCAACAGCGTCTGAGCCGTACAGGGTAGAGCCGCCGCCGGGGGAGACTTCAATTCGCTCGACGACATCGGTGGTGATTTGGGAGAGGTCAAACCCCCCAAAAAAACCCAGATCGTTGAGGGGGCGGCCATCCAACAGCACCAGCACCTGGGCCGTTCGCGCCCCTCGCAGGAACTGAGAGCTGAGGGCTCCCAACTGGTTGCCGGCTGTGCCATCGCTGAGGATGCCGGGCAGATAGCGCAGGGCTTCCTGCACGGTTCTTGCCCCTTGCTCGCGCATCTGCTGGCGGGTGATGACATAGACGGGGCGGGAAGACTCTCGCAAGAGGCCAGGACGGCGAAACGGGGTGGTGACGGGTTGATTCAAAATCTCGGCGCTGAGGCCGGTATCCAAGACCGCTTGCGCCCAGGCTGGGATCCCCAAAACCCAGCTTCCCAGCCCAAGGCTGAGGCCTAGAACTGTCTTTTTCATGTCAGCTCTTTGTTCCATGCGACCCGGAAGGGCTCTAAGCCCTGAGCTGAAGCCGCAGGCGGGCATCCTGACTGAGGGCTTTTGCCCATCACAGTTGCGGCACAGCGCCGGATTTGCACCGGACTTTCCCCATTGCTTGCCCTGGCTGATCCCCAGAGCAACCTAGCGGCACAGCTTTCTCCTTAGTCCTTCTGGAAAAAGCCGTGCTAGGCATCATACCTCTCCCGCCCTGGAGTTCCCATCCTGCTGGGGGGATCGGCGCTAGGGTCTAATCGTGAGACGGAAAAGAGCCTCGTCGGCCATTTGAAGAACTTCTTGCCCCGCTGCCATAAGCCGTTCTGGGGGCAGCTCTCGGTACTTAGCAATAAACCCAGGCAAGACTTGAAACTCCACTCGCTTGCCAGTTTCTCGATGGATGACAACACTGCGCATTTTGTCCAGGGAGTCCACCTCCACCAGCTTTAAGTTCAGCTTGCCCAAGCTGGCTCCAGTGGCGGCGTGCAACCCATCCACGATGCAGGCAAAGGGAATCTGGAGCGGCGACTCGTGAATGACTTCCACCACAAAGCGACTTGGGGAGGTGGGGGGGAGGGGACTTGCCAAGCCCAGCTCCTTGAGAGCCCGCATCCCCATGCGATAACCCACCACCGCCCAGGGGCCAGCACCGCCGTGGATTTCGGTAACTCGCTGGGTGGCAGCCTCAAGGGCAGCCGGAGGATTGGCAGAGCTGCTGCTGGGGTGGGCCAGGGCAGGGATCCCGACCGCTAGCTGAATGGCCATCCACAGCAGAGGAAGCTGCTGCGGCTTGAGAACCCATCGCTTGCGCATAGGCAGACAAGAACTAAACCCCAAGGCAGTATCCTAAGCCCTGCTCCTGGGTCTTGCCTATGCAGGGGGGGAGGTTACCTGAGCAAACGGAGAGCTAGACAACCACGTTGACCAGCTTCTTCGGCACCACGACGACCTTCTTCGGCGTCGCCCCTTGGAGATACTTCTGGGCCGCTTCCGACTGCAGAGCTAGCCGCTCCTGCTCCTCCGGCGTGACATCGGCAGGGGCTTCAAAGGAGCCGCGCAGCTTGCCGTTGACCTGCACCACAATCGTGACCGTATCGGCCACCAGCGCCGCCGGGTCGTAGCTAGGCCAAGACTGGCGATGCACCGAGTCGGTACCGCCTAGGGCCTGCCACAGCTCTTCGGCAATGTGGGGGGCAAAGGGCGCCAGGAGCAAGACCAGGGTGCGGATCCCTTCGGCGTAGACGGGCGAGTCCGGGATCCCCGCCTCGGCTAGGGCATTGCTCAGCTTCATCAGCTCGGCAATGGCAGTGTTGAACTGGTACTCCTCCAGATCCTCACTGACTTCCTTGATGGTCGTGTGGACGGCACGGCGCAGATCCCTTTCCGCCTTGGTCAGGGATCCCGCCTCAACCTTGGCCTGCAAGGACGCCGTCCCGCCACCGCGACTGACAAAGTCGTACACCTGCCGCCAGACGCGGTTGAGAAAGCGGAACTGCCCTTCCACGTCGGCATCGTCCCATTCCAAGTCCTTTTCCGGTGGCGCCTTGAAGAGGATAAACATGCGGGCCGTGTCTGCCCCATAGTTGGCCAGCACCTCTTCCGGATCCACACCGTTGCCCTTGGATTTGGACATCGTAGCGTAGATAACTTGCAGAGGCTCGCCGGTTTCGGGATCCCGCGGATCGTTGGGATCCTTAACCAGCGCTGTGGGGATCCAGCGATCCTTGCCGGACTTGTTGGGGTTGTAGTAAGTGCGCGCCTGCACCATCCCCTGGGTTAGCAGGCGGGAGAAGGGCTCATCGAAATTCAGCAACCCCAGATCCCGCAGCACTTTGGTGAAAAAGCGGGCGTAGAGCAGGTGCAAGATGGCGTGCTCGATGCCGCCCACGTACTGATCCACCGGCAGCCAGGCGTTGACCAGATCCTTGCGGAAGATCTCGCGGTCGTTGTGGGGATCACTAAAGCGCAGGAAATACCAGGACGAGCAGATGAAGGTGTCCATGGTGTCCGTTTCCCGGCGGGCCTCTGCGCCACAGGTGGGGCATTTCACCTTCACCCACTCCTCCAGTTGGGCTAATAGGGATCCGCCTCGCCCCGTCAGCTCTACATCTTCTGGCAAGAGCACTGGCAGATCTTCTTCCGGCACCGGCACAATGCCGCAACGGGGGCAGTGGATGACCGGGATGGGGCAGCCCCAGTAGCGCTGCCGCGAGATAAGCCAGTCGCGCAGGCGGTAGTTGACCTGCCGTTCCCCTAGCCCCTGCTCCTCCAGCCAGGCGATGGCCCTTTCCACACTTTGCCCTGGGCCCTTGCCCACCGGGATTCCGTTCAAGGGGCCGGAGTTTATCAACACCCCCTCCCCTGTCCAGGCCGCCTGCAGATCTTCAGCAGTCTCCACCCCACCCTGAGGCGGCTGCACCACCAGCTTGATGGGCAGGCCAAACTTGCGGGCAAACTCAAAGTCCCGCTGGTCGTGGGCCGGCACGGCCATGATGGCCCCTGTGCCATAGCCCATCAACACGTAGTCGGCAATCCAGATGGGGATGCGCTCTTGGTTGACGGGGTTGATGGCGTAGGAGCCCGTCCAGACGCCCGTCTTTTCCCGATCCTCAGCGCTGCGCTCGATCTCGCTGCGGGCAGCAGCCTCGGCCTGGTAGGCTTTGACGGCAGCCTGCTGCTCGGGGGTGGTGAGCTTCTCCACCAAAGGATGCTCCGGCGCCAGCACCATAAAGGTGGCTCCCCAGAGGGTATCAGGCCGGGTGGTAAACACCGGCAGCTCTTCCCCTGTTTCGGTTTTGAAGAGAACTCTAGCCCCTACCGACTGGCCAATCCAGTTCTCCTGCATGGTGCGCACCCGCTCTGGCCAGCCGGAGAGCTTCTCCAGGTCAGCCAGGAGTTGGTCGGCATAGGCCGTGATCTTGAGAAACCACTGCTTGAGGAGGCGCTTTTCCACCCGAGCCCCAGATCTCCAGGATCTCCCTTCCGCATCCACCTGCTCGTTGGCCAGGACGGTCTGATCCACGGGATCCCAGTTCACCGGCGCTTCCTTTTGGTAGGCCAGGCCTGCCTTGAAAAACTGCAGGAACAGCCACTGCGTCCATTTGTAGTAGTCGGGGGCGCAGGTGGTGATCTCCCGCTCCCAGTCGTAGGAAAGCCCCAGCCGCTGCAGTTGATCCCGCATCTGGGCAATGTTCTGGTAGGTCCACTTGGCCGGCGGGATCCCCCGGTCAATGGCGGCGTTCTCTGCCGGCAAGCCAAAAGCGTCCCACCCCATGGGGTGCAGCACCGCATACCCCTGCATCCGCTTGTGGCGGGCAATGACATCCGTGATGGTGTAATTGCGCACATGCCCCATGTGCAGGCTGCCGCTGGGGTAGGGGAACATCGACAGGGCGTAGAACTTGCGGCTTTCTGCTGTTAGCTCTGGCGTGCGATCCAACCCAATTTCACGCCAGTGGGCCTGCCATTTCCTTTCAATGGCCTGGGGATTGTAGCGCGCGTCCACAGCTTAGGACTCCTGGAAAACCTTTTGCTCTGGGGAGCCTAGATACCAGCATTTTGGCATGCTTTGGCCGCTCCAGAAACCTCCAGGACCCCCTAGTAGGTTTCCTCGTTCCAGCGGCTAGCTTTCTTGAGCTCCTTCTGGAAGCTGCTCCAGTCTTGGCCTGCTTGTTGGGCTACGGCAGCCATGACGCTGTTGATGCCATCCTCCATCCCCTTGAGACCACAGATGTAGACGTAGGTGTTGGGTTTTTGCAGCATCTCCCACAGCTCGGCGCCGTACTCGGCCATGCGGTTTTGCACATACATCTTTTTGCCATCGGGGGTTTGCTGCTCGCGGCTGATGGCGTAGTCGACGCGAAAGCGATCCCCATGCTCAGCTTTCCAGGCTTCCAGGTCGCCCCGATACAGCAGGCTGGAAGTGGTGGGTACCCCAAAAAACAGCCAGATCTTGCCTTGGTAGTTGGGATCCTCCTCGAGCAAATGCTTGATGAAAGCCCGAAAAGGAGCAATGCCCGTGCCAGTGGCAATTAAGATCAGGTTGGCGTTTGGATCCTCCGGCAGGAGGAACGTCTTCCCAGCCGGCCCCGTGATCATCACCTCATCCCCAGCTCGGAGATCGGTGAGGAAGCCCGAGCAGACTCCCACTCCCGGCTGGCCGGTTTCCTTATCCACGTATTCGGCCCGCTTCACGCTCAAAGAAACCGTGCGTCCCTCGCCATCGTCGCCGTAGCGGGTGGAGGCGATCGAGTAGAGGCGGGGCTTGTGGGGCTTGCCTTGGGCATCGACGCCAGGAGGAATAATGCCAACGCTCTGGCCCTCCAGGTAGCGGAAGTTGGGATCGGGCAGGCTAAGCACAATGTGCTTGGTTAGGCCAGGTGCCCCTTCCTCAACAAGGGAGTAGGTCTCCAAACATTGGCCAACTAGAGGGGCATTGGGGCGGTAGAGATTGACCACAACTTCTCGTTTTTGGGCGCTGGCAACCATGACTGGGATCTGCTCCTGGCAGTGGTAGCTACAGCAAACACCTTAGCAGGCTGCCTTTGCGGAAGGGAACCTGCCCTGTCAACTGGCGGCGTCTCCCTTGCCCATCCAGAAAAACGCCTGCACTGCCCAGGAAATGGTTTGTCTTCTGCCAGCGCCAGCTTTTCCAGCCTCAGGCTCGCTTGCGGTGGAGCGTCTTGTGGTAATATGCAAAGCCATAAAGTTTTAGAAGCCTCCTTGCAGTTTTGCCCCGCCTATCCCCAAGGAGTTCCCATGGCAAGCAGTCCCGAACGCATTGTGATGATTGGTGTTGCTGGAGATTCTGGCTGTGGCAAGTCCACGTTTTTGCGGCGGCTGAGTGACTTGTTTGGCCGGGATCTCATCACCACCATTTGTCTGGATGACTACCACTCCTTGGATCGCCAACAGCGCAAGGAAAAGGGCATTACGGCGCTGGATCCCCGCGCTAACAACTTCGACCTCATGTACGAGCAGGCCAAGGCCCTCAAAAATGGCCAGAGCGTGATGAAGCCCATCTACAACCACGAGACGGGGACCATCGACCCCCCTGAGCGGGTGGATCCCAGCCCCATCATCGTCTTGGAGGGCCTTCACCCCATGTACGACGAGCGGGTGCGGGAGTTGCTGGACTTTAAGATCTATCTAGATCTGGCGCCGGAAATTAAGGTTGCCTGGAAGGTCAAGCGCGACATGGCAGAGCGGGGCCACACCTATGAGGATGTGCTGCGCTCCATCGAGGCCCGCCGCCCGGATTTCGAGGCCTACGTCGATGTGCAGAAGCGCTATGCCGATGTGGTGATTGAGGTGCTGCCCACTAAGCTTCTGCCAGAGCTGGATCCAGAGCACAAGGTGTTGCGGGTGCGCCTGATCCAGCGCGAGGGGGTGAAGTACTTTGACCACGTCTATTTGTTTGACGAAGGCTCCACCATTGACTGGATCCCGTGCGGCAAGAAGCTAACCTGCTCCTATCCCGGCATTCGCCTACACTACGGCCCCTCCACCTATTTCGACCATCCGGTCTCGGTGTTGGAAATTGACGGCAGCTTCGACAAGCTGGAGGAGGTCATCTACATCGAGAACCACCTGAGCAATCTGTCGACCCGCTATTACGGCGAGCTGACAGAGCTTCTGCGCAAGCACCCCGAATATCCGGGATCCCGCAACGGCTCCGGGCTCATCCAGGTCATTGTGGGCCTAAAGCTGCGATCCCTCTACGAGAAAATCCAGGCGGAAACCAAGAAGATGGCGGTCGCTTCTTAGGGGGATCCCTTTGCCCAGCTAGGGCAGTAGAAGGCGCCGATGCAAGGGTTCCAGTTGGAAATCTGGCCGGAGGGGGCAGCTCTTTTCCGCCGGGCGGTGGAGATCTGGCAGGAGCAGGCTGCGGCGGCCATTCGTCAACGGGGTCGCTTTACGGTAGCTTTGGCAGGAGGAAACACCCCGCGAAAGTTGTATGCCGCTTTAACCCAGACGCCAGGGATCCCTTGGCAGCAAACCTGGTTGTTCTGGGGGGATGAGCGCTACGTTCCCCCGGATCACCCCGAGAGCAACTACGGCATGGTACGGCGGATCCTGCTGGAGACGGTCGGGGTTCCTGCCTCGCAGGTCTTTCCCATGCCTACCCAGGCAGGGGATCCCTTGCGGGATGCAGCGGAATACGAGGCAACCCTGCGGCGGGTTTTCGGCAACGAATATCCTGCCTTTGATCTCATCTGGCTGGGAGTGGGGGAGGACGGCCATACGGCTTCCTTGTTCCCCGGCACAGCTGCCCTGCAGGTGCAACACCGCTGGGTAACGGTGGGGCAGAAAGGAGAGGAGCCGCGCCTGACCCTGACCTATCCTGTCCTAAACCAAGCGGCCCAGGTGGTGTTTTTGGTTGCCGGAGCTAGCAAAGCCGAGATTGTCAAAAAGGCGCTGACGACGGAGGCCCACCTGCCCTGTCAGAGCGTCAACCCTAGAGGGCGGCTGCTGTGGCTGCTGGATGCGGCAGCGGCGGCAGAGTTGCCCCTGCCGGCAGTGGGCTTGCTTGGCTAGGCCCTGGCTGAGGATGGCCATTTGACTTGGATCACGGCTGTCTCCTCCTCCTTCTGAATTTCATAGGGGTAGTTGAGTTAGAGCGCTGCCCCATGTCCATTCGCCTAATTGTCGAATCAGTTCTCCAGAGTGCCTGCCTCACCCGCGAACAAGAATCCCAAATCTGCTATCTCCTCCAAGAACGGTTCTACGACGAATTGGATCTGGAGGCCCTTGACCGGCTAACCCTGGCTTTGCTGGAAGGGCAAGTCCACCTGGAGGGAGAGGAAAGCCGCGCTGCCTAGCCAGATCCTCAAGAAGCCCGATAGTTTGGCGGCCCGCCTGGCCTACCCTGCCCAGGGACGCCCTACCGCCACCGCTAGCAGCTTGCCTCCCTGAGGCTTTCTTGCCCATCTAAGCTATTGATAGCCATTCGAGAGCGCTGCCGCAAAGGAACGCGGACTGCCTGCAATCATGGAAAGAACTCTAGACGAAATTAACCGGCGCATTCTCCAAGGCCAAGTGCGGGTGTGGACGGCTCAGGAGGCCAAGGCCAAGCTGGCCACCCTTAGCCTTGAGGAGGCCTTCCAGCAGGTGGACGTGGTAACCACCGGTACCTTTGAGCCGATGGAGTCTTCGGGGGCAATTCTCAACCTAGGGCACACGGATCCCCCAATCAAGATTCGCCAGGCCTGGTTAAACGGCGTGCCCGCCTATGCCGGCTTTGGGGCTGTCGATCTCTACATCGGGGCAGCCCAGCCCAGTGAGCAAGCTGATCAGCCCTATGGAGGGGGCCATGTCATCGCGGATCTGGTTGCCGGCAAGCGGGTGCATCTGCGGGCCATTGGCCAAGTAACCGACTGCTATCCCCGCCCCGACTACGAGACTGTGCTGACGCGGGATCAGCTTAACCAGTTCTACCTGTTCAACCCCCGCAACGCCTACCAAAACTTCATTGTCGGCGTCAATGGCGGCGATCGGCCGCTGTACACCTACTTGGGCCTGTTGGAGCCCAACCTGGGCAACGCCATCTATTCCAATCCCGGCGAGCTATGCCCCCTGCTCAATGATCCCCTCCTGCGCCGGGTGGGGATTGGCAGCCGCATCTTTCTAGGGGGCGGCATCGGCTATATAGCTTGGGAAGGTACCCAACACTTTCCGCTGCAAAAGCGGCTGCCCAACCAAACTCCCATTGGCCCCGCAGCCACCCTGGCCTTGATTGGCGACGCCAAACAGATGCAAGCCGAATGGGTGCGAGGCTGCTACTTCCGCAACTACGGCCCCAGCTTGATGTTAGGGGTTGGGATCCCCATCCCCATCCTTTCCCCCAGCGATTTGGAGCCCATTGCCATCCGGGACAAAGATTTGGTGGCGCCCGTGATTGACTTTTCTATCCCCCGGCGGGTGCGGCCCACCTTTGGCCTGGTGAGCTATGCCCAGCTCAAATCCGGCTACATTGTCCTCAATGGCCGCAAGGTGCGCACTGCCCCCCTAGTCAGCCTGCGCCGCTCGATGCAAGTTGCCGAGATTCTCAAACAGTGGATTGCCAGCGGTCAGTTTACCCTTACCCAGCCAGTGGCCCCCCTACCGCTAGATCGGGAGTTCCTCACCCAAAATCCCTATTCATGAGAGAACCTTGGCTGGCAAGGGGTTGCCTAGCTGAGAGTTGCCGCTACCATTACGCCTTAGGTGTCCCTGGGGGAAGAGAATGTTCCGGCGTATGGCTTTTGGCTGGGCGGTGTTGGGATGGCTCCTAGCCCTGCCTGTTCTTCCCGGCCACGGGTTTGGGGAGCGGCGGGTTGTGCCTGACACCCCCTTCTACTTCGATAACCACTACTTTGATCGCTACCCCGAGGCAGTGGTGGTGGGCGTGGTCAATGGCGACACGCTGGTGGCGCAGATTGAAGGGGAGCAGAAATTGCGCTTG
This sequence comes from Synechococcus sp. W65.1, assembly GCF_047461615.1. NCBI lineage: Bacteria > Bacillati > Cyanobacteriota > Cyanophyceae > Synechococcales > Synechococcaceae > Synechococcus > Synechococcus sp. W65.1. The sequence continues at coordinate 53,567 of NZ_JANSHI010000004.1, forward strand.
ATCCGGCTGGCCGGGATCCAGGGCCTTAGCCCCCAGGAGGATCCTTTTTATCAGCAGGCGCTTGAGCTAATGCGTGAGCGCATCCTCCGCCGCACGGTCAAGCTGGAAGGGGATAAGCTGCTGCGCAACGTCGATGCCACTGGCTTGGTGGAAGCCTATGTCTGGCTGGAGGGCCAGCAGATGAACGCCATGCTGGTGCGCAACGGCTTGGCTCGCATCGCCCCCTATACCCATAACATCAAGTACGACAGCTACTTCCGCGGCCTGGAAAAAAGAGCTCGCCAAGAGCGCCTCGGCATCTGGAGCCGCCTCTAAGACCTTGGGTAGCTCTAGACTGGACTTAGCGCTAGACGTCTCTTCCTGCTTTGAGGGTCAAGCGAGATCCCAACCGCTGGCTGCGGCGACTGCCTTTGGTGGCAGGCGTTTTGGGCAGCATTCTCCTAGTCATCAACCGGCTGGCCTTTACGCCAGAACTGCTGGCCAGTCAATCCCGCTCTGACGCCTTGGGGATCCTCCTCAGCGCCGTCTTAATCCTAACTGGCCTTTTGTGGCAGCAGGTTCAGCCCCGTCCTCCCCAGGCCGCTCCCCTGCAGGGGAGTCCAGGTTGCGATTGGCATCCTGAGCTGTCTGAACGCGAAAAACTGGAGCTGGCCTGGGCCTCCCACACTCTCCTTAGCACTACCGCCGCCCGCACCGTGGTGATCTGGGTGGAGGGACGCACTCTGCTGCAGCGAGGGATCCTAGCTAGCCCTGGCCAGTTGCCCTCCCTCCAGCCCCAAGGCACTCTGCAGCAGGTGTTGAAGACGGGGCAGCCGGTTTACCTAGGGGATCTGCGATTTTTCCCCGCCCGCGCCGAGTTCGAGGGCCTGTTGCCGGCCGGATCCCAGGCGGTTCTCTGCCAGCCCATTGGCCAAAAGGGATGCCTTATCTTGGGCAGTGACAGGCCGCGCAGCTTCAGCCGCCAGGAGCGAGCCTGGATTGCTGCCATCGCCAACAAACTAGAAACCCTGTTTGCCTAACTCCCCCCCTGGAGGAGGGGTTGGGAGCAAGGGCTAGGCAGCGCTCTCCAGGCTCACCTGAAACACCTCGCTAAAGGCCTTCTCGACCTTGTAGCCGGAGTCGATGGTTTCCAGAGGATCCTTGCGCAGGCGGTGGCGCAAGCACAAGCTAATCACCCGGCGAATGTCGGCAACAGTAACTTCCGTACGCCCTTCTAGAGCCGCTAGGGCCTTGGCCGCCCGGTTGGTGACGATATCTCCCCGCAGCCCGTCGACTTCCAAGGCCGCACACACGCCAGAGATCTTCAAGCGCAATTCGGGATCAATCCCCACCTGCGGCAATAGGTGTTGGGCTTTTTCAATGCGCTCCCGCAGGCGCTGCTGGGCATCGGCGTATTTGGCTAAGAAAGCCTGGGGATCGGCGTCGAACTGGCTGCGCTCTTCCACAATCTGCACTCGCAGGGCCGGATCCCGCACCGTTTCGATGCGGACAAACATGCCGAAGCGATCCAGAAGCTGGGGGCGCAGCTCCCCTTCCTCGGGGTTGCCGGATCCCACGAGCACAAAGCGGGCTGGGTGGCGAATGGAGATCCCCTCCCGCTCGACGGTGTTCCAGCCGGAGGCCGCCGCATCCAGCAGTACGTCCACCAGGTGGTCGTCCAGGAGGTTGACCTCGTCCACATAGAGGATGCCGCGGTTGGCCTTGGCCAGAAGCCCCGGCTCAAAGGCCTTCACCCCTTGAGAGAGAGCCCGCTCGATATCCAGGGTGCCGCAGACCCGGTCTTCGGTGGCCCCCAGGGGCAAGTCCACCATCGGCACCTGGATCCAGGTGGTTTCCAGGGTTTCTCCTGCCTGCAGGCGCTCCCACACCTGATCGCTCATCAGATCCCGCTGCCGCGGATGGCTGTTGAAGGGATCCCCTTTGACGACCTCAATTTTGGGAAGGAGATCGGCCAAGGCGCGGATGGTGGTGGATTTGCCCGTGCCCCGATCCCCCATGATCAGCACGCCGCCGATGCGGGGATCGATAACGTTGAGGAGCAGGGCCAGCTTCATTTCTTCCTGGCCAACAATGGCCGTGAAAGGGAAAACCGGGCGACGTTCCAAGTTCATAAAGCTACAACCAGCAATCCACCCTCATTATCCCCCTTCTGGGCTGTTCAAGGCCCCAGTAGGAACCTCAGGGCCACTTTTTGGTCAAAAGAAGTAGGCGCCGGCGACAACTAGCGGTGGCTTGCCTGGGGTAGCTTGAAGCGGGTTGCAGACAAAAGCTACACCTAGGAGAAGATCCCAGCGACACCGGCAACGCAGTGATTGGGTGGGGAGATAGTAGCGGTGTTTGGTCAAGCAGGTCGGAAAGGAGGAGCGGCACTCTCGCTGGCAAGCGTGGCCCAGAAAGGGCTGGTGGGCTTGATCTGGGCTTGTACCTGGATCCCGCTAGTGGGTGTTTCCCTGGCCGTAGCCCAAACCCCTGCCATTCCCCTAGCTCTAAGCGATGAACAGGTTACCAAGTATGCCCGCATCGTCTTGGAGATGGAGCCCCACCGGCAGGAAGCCCAGCAGCGCTCTCAGGCTACCGAGGATCCGGCCACCAAGGATCAAATCCGGCGGGAGTTCATTCGCACCGCCACCGAGATCATCACCCGCCATGGCATGACCGTGCCGGAATATAACCGCATCACCTTGTGGATTCGCTCTGAAGAAGGAAAAGAGCTCAAACAACGCATCGAGGCGGAAATCCTGCGCCTGCAAAGCAGGGACTCCCGTCGCAAGCCCTAGCCTCCTAGATGACCCCACGGCTTGAGGTAGAGGCTTCTACACCGCGCCTTGCGGTGACGGCGGGCAGAGGATGGGGATAGGCTGGAAGCGGATAGAGAGCGGGGGAAGAAGGATGAGCGGACCCATGTCGCAGCTAGGAGGGGCGACGGTTGAGCGCATGCGGTCTCGCTTGCGCTTGACGCGCCGCTTTGGGTTCTGGTTTCAGGGGGTTCTGGGGGCAACGGCCCTGCTGCTGTGGCTTGGTTTTTTAATTGGCCAGAATACCGTCTATCGAGATGACTCGCTGGGGGCTACTATCGCCTTCTGGTTTACTCTGCTGACTTTACTCACTCTAGCAGCCGGCCTCTTCCTCAACTGGCGCTACTTGCTGCACGCAGAGCGCCGCTCAGCTTCCGCTACTGCCTCAGGCCAATTCGATTTGCCCAAGCAATTGCAGTTGGTTACCTACGTCAGCCTCATTGGAGCGTTCCTGGCTTTGATTGGCATGGAAGCCCAAGTCGGCGAGCTATTGGCACGCATTTTCGCCCGCACCCAGGCCAACCAGGTAACAGGAGTACTGCTCTTGGCTGCCAATATCAACGTCACCTTCGCCCACTTTGTCTGCTTGGCAGGAGTGCTCTGGATTACCGGTGTCCTTGACCGCGATCTCTGACTCTTCTAAAAGAGCTACTAGCCTGGGGCAGGGCATTCTGCAAAGACAACTAACCCCTCCGCGAGTGCAAGAGGGGCAAGCCGGAGCTACCGATTCCAGCCGACTGGGACGTTACTTAAAGCCCACCGCCGCCTGCCAGACAAAGGCAAGCAGGAAAAACAGAACGGGGATGATCGGCAAAATATCGACCAGTGGGTCGAACAGTTCATAGCCTTCTGGCAAAGCAGCCAGGAGCATCGTTACAGGCATGACACCAAACCTCACCAGGAAGGAAGTGGGACTAGAGAAACGAGTTCGTTAGGGATTTTCCTATTGGCTCCAGATCTTGGCTGGGTCGCAGTTTTCCTGAACCGCTCTGAAAGACTTATTCAACCCCGGGCAAAAGCAGACTTTCGCTCGGCGTTGAGGCTTTCTTCCTGCTTCCACGACCCGTAGCTAGTAGTAGAGTTCACCTCTACTACCCCGCCAGAGGGATCTCCACAGGCGTCACTTCCCCGCGAGCTGCAGGTAGTTGCCCCTTGCTCTTGATCGAGCACACCGGCTAAAGACGGAGCCAACTTTAGCCTAGGCAAAACGCCTACCCAAGAAGATGTACCTGCTAGCCTACTAGCTCAGCCCATCTACGTCAAGGCAGAAGGTTAGTTAGGTCCGGTGAATCAAGGACTAGAGGAGAACCCTGAGGGCAGGAGTGCTTTCAAGAAGCTGCGTCGCCACCTTACTGGCAAAGCCATAACTAGGCTAGCACAAGGCGACTTGTGCTCGGTCGCGGCAGCAGGGCAGAGCGCTTGGCACGAAGGCCAGGGCTTGCGTTGCCATGCAACCTAGAGAACCCCCATGTTGGAGAGGCCCAAGATTACTCCTACCCCCAGCAGATGACCAAAGCTGGCAACTCCCAAGACTTCTGGCCAGGTCATCCCCAACACCGGTCCAGTTTCTGAAGCCACCCCCGAAGAGGACTTGAAGCTCAGGTATGCCAGTCCTGTGCAGAGCAGAATGATCACCGCGCTTAGGGGAGACCAGGGGCTGGTGTGAGCGGTTATAGCTAGCGGCGCAACAAGGGGCAGCATGGTTTTCCTCCTTGGCTTAGGTTAACCGCCCCCTAGATTACCCCCGTTTTGCAAGACTTAAAGGGATCCCCCCGCGATCTTCACATGAATTGCAACAGAGGCCGCAACAAAACCTCACAACAGTTCTTGCCGGGATCCCTGTCGGCGTCAGTTGGGGTTGGCGGGAAAATCAGGCCTGACGGGACAAGCTGAGCAGTTCTGTGCCGTATACTAACGAAAGTTAACAAAGTTTATCCCTGACGCTTGCTGGGGTTTGGCGGGTTGCCTTAAACCATCCCCACCGTCTGCGCTGTGCACACTCGAGGATGGCTGCCGATGACTGCTGCTGTGACTCCGCAACCGGACTCCAGGCCTTTTACCTTACCTCGTGAGCTGCTGGGGCCGCCGCCAGAATTTTGGAATCCCACCCTATTGATGTTTCTAGGGTCCGTGGCGCTGTCAGCCGCCTGCTTTTGTGGGTATGCCTTTTGGCATTGGCCCCGCTGGTTGGTGTTCTGGCTAAACTTTGTCGCCCTCTATGTGCTGGGCACGGTAATCCACGATGCCTCCCACGGCTCAGCCCACCGCAACCGCTTTTTGAACGAGGCTATGGGGCATGGCTCTGCTCTGTTGCAGGGCTTTGTCTACCCTGTCTTTAAGCGGGTGCATATGCAACACCATGCCCACGTCAACCATCCTGAGAACGATCCGGATCACTACGTCTCCACGGGGGGGCCGCTGTGGCTTATTGCGCCGCGCTTTTTCTACCACGAGGTGTTTTTCTTCAAGCGGCAGCTCTGGCGCAAAGGCCGCTGGGACCTGCTGGAGTGGGCTTTGAGTCGGCTAGTAGTGGTCTTGACCTTTGCCTTGGCCTTCCACTTCGGCTACACCGACTACCTCCTGAACTACTGGCTGCCCCCTGCTTTTATCATGGGGCTTCTATTGGGCTTGTTTTTCGACTACCTGCCCCATCGCCCCTTTCAATCTCAGGAGCGGTGGTACAACGCCAGGGTCTACCCTAGCCGGCTAGCCAACATCCTCCTGTTGGGACAGAACTACCATCTCATCCACCACCTCTGGCCTTCGGTTCCCTGGTACAAGTATCAGGCGGCCTACTGGGTGGCTAAGCCAGAGCTGGACGCTCGCAACTGCCACCAAACCCTGGGCATTTGGCGAAAGGGTGAGTTTTGGAGCTTTCTCTACGACGCCCTAATTGGCCTGCACTGGCACAAGCCTGCCCCTGCGGCTGCCCAGGCCAAGTCACTAGGAGCGTCATCCTCTGCGGATCCTCAGCAGGGCGAAGAGGCCGATTGAGAGGGTCTTGCCCACGCCCGGATCCCTCAGTTGCTGCTGTTTGTCGAGGCAGCTAGCTTGCTGCAGGACGCCGGCCAAGCCGTTGTGGGCGCAGGTGCGCGGGTCCAGGGTCCGGCGGCACCGCTATCGCGAAGGCAAGCCAGCAGGGGCTCGATCCCGCTAGAGGGAGATCTTGGCATAGGCCTGGCCAGCCTCTCGGCGCAGCTCTTGGGCCCGTCGAAACAGCTCTTGCCCGGTGTGCAGGTGGCGGTCGTCGAAGTTAAGCGGAAAATGGCTCAGCTCCTCCAGAGCATCTTCCAGGTGGTTGAGGGCGTAGTAGAGGCAGGAAGCCACTTTCCCCAAGCTGCTGGGGTTGGGAAGACGGCGAAAGATCTGCTGAGCTTGGGCCAATTTCTGCGCGCATTCCTCTAGGTATAGGCCAAAGGCCGCCAGCAACTCGGGATCGAAGGGATCGGCGGACAGAGCGTTGAGCTGGGGTTTTAGGGAAGCCAACAGAGATCCCAAGAGTCGGTTCAGGGGGGTGTAAACCTGTCGAATCCAGGCTTCGCGGAGGAGGGCTTCTTGGCTGACCGTCGGCGGCGGGGAGGCTATCGGCTGAGAGCGGCGCCAGGTCTGGCTGGCAAGCAGTTGCCGGTCGTATTCGCGGCGGGCTTGGGGATCCCGGAGCACGGCGTAAGCGGCGTTGATCTGGCGGATCCGCTCAGCAGCGGCCTGATCCTTTTTGGCTAGCAGACTATCGGGGTGGTAGTACTTGACCAAGCGGCGGTAGGCACGCTTGATCTCGGCTGCCGTCGCCTGCATGGAGACTCCCAAAACCTCGTAGTGGGAAACCGCTTCCAATCCGCTCCCCATCGTCTTCCGCTAGCAAACCTTCACATTCTACGCTGGAGCCTACAATAAAGGTGAGCTCTCCCGTGTTGCCCCATGTCTTCCTCCTCTCCGGGATCCCCCCATCCCCTCAGCGCTCTCTTGGGGTCCACCTTTGCTGCCGGCCTAGGCTACGGTTTCCTGCAATTGCTGCTCTCAATGCTGGCCAAGCTGCCGCCTGTTGATCTAGACAGCGGATCCCTGGCACGGGGAGTCGGCATTTTGGTGCGCTACCTGTTGGTGGGCTCCGTTTCTCTAGTTGCCTTCATGTTTGTCATGGTAGGCTTGGGGCTGGCGGCCTACTCGGTGCAACTGCTGAGGGAGCGGCTGACCTCTTCCCGGCACCGGTCTAGCCTCTAGCTGGAGCGCGCTGGCCAGGGTGCGTCCTTCCCGCGTGTAGAGCTGCCAGTAGTTCCAGTAGTTGCCGAACACCGCCTTGACATAGCCGCGGGTTTCGGCAAAGGGGATCTGCTCCACAAACTCGTCGGGATCCTCAAAGCCAAATTGGCTCAGCCACTTGGCGACGTTGCCGGGACCGCCGTTGTAGCTGGCCAGGGCCAGCAGGGTGTTGTCTTGATAGGCCCGGTGGGTGTAGTCGAAGTACCAGGATCCCAGGCGAAGGTTGTCGGCAGGGTTGGTGAGGCTGTACTGGGCTAGGCCAATTTTTTGGGCAATCCAGCGGCCGGTGGCAGGCATCACCTGCATCAAGCCCAGCGCTCCTGAGGCCGAGACGATCTCCGGCTCAAAGCGGGATTCCTGGCGAATCAAGGCCGCCACCATCAGGGGATTGAGGTTAAACTGTTGCGCCCAGTGGGCCAGGCCAGGCTGGGCATGGGGATCCCTCTCCCACCTGTTCTCGGGGCTGGCGTAGTAGTGCAGCGGGTAGAGGGCCTGCCAGAAGTCTTGCCGTTGCCTTAAGCTCTCCAGCAGCGGATCCGCCTCGGTGCTAAAGCGCAGGGCAGCCACCTGGTTGATGCCCCGCAGGTGCTCGCCGGCGTTGTTGCGCAAAATGCCACTTGCAAAGCGCTCGGCCACACTCATCTGGCCCGCATCCCGTTTCTGCAAAGCCATTTCCCCCTGCCAGCGCTCCCAGGCCATTTGGCTAGCGCCGAGCAAATGCAGGGCCTGGGTGGCCTCGGAAACAGCAGGCAGAGGTTGGCGAACCGGCTGGAAATCCACTTCAACCCTTTGGCGCCCGCTGGAGAAATCTCCTACTGGCCAGCCCAGTTGCGCCGCCGCCCGCCAGCCGTAGTAGGTGCGAGGAAATCGCTGCAGCACCTGCTGATAGGTTTGCCGCGCCGCCGCCATGTCCCCCAGTCGTTCCCGCCATTTGCCTGCCCAGTAAAGTAGTTGCGCCCCCATTTCCGTATCCCGCTGGGCCAAGCCAATCTGCTGGGCCACAGCAATAGCTGCCCTCAGGTTGCCCGCCTGCGCCTGGCGCCAAGCCACTGTCCAGGCGGCGTTGGCTGCTGCTTCGCTGGCCGGGAAGCGCTCCCAAAGAGCCTGCCGCACCGCTTGGGCCAACTGGGGACTGTTGTTGCGCTCATGAAGCTGGCTGAGGCTGAGGAGAGCCTCTGGGGCCTCTGGATCCGAGCCGGATCCCACCTGGCGAAGTAACTGGATTGCCGTCGGCAGGTCGCTCAGCTCGGCCAGGCGACGCCGGGTGAGGGAGGCCTCTGCAGCGTTGGGAAATTGCGCCAGTAGCGCTTGGTAGGCGGCCCTGGCCTGGGGAAACTCCCCCGAGATCTGGTGGCTGCGGCCCCAGCGGTAGAGGTTCTGGGGGGTGGCAGGGGCGTACCTGTAGGCGCGGGCGGCTTTGCCGTACTCCCGTTGCTCCCAGTAGGCATCGGCCAGGATCTGCCAGTCGGAGGCCGTAAGGGATCCCTCTTGGGCTTGCCGCCAGCGATCCAGGAGGGGGGTTAACCCAGGGGTTTGCGGGTGATGTTGGGCCAAGTCCCGCAGCAGGTCATAGTGGTTGGGATCCTGCTCCAGCAAGTGCTTGAGGGCGCGAGCAGTCAAGGGGTGGGTGGGAAATTGCTGCCGCAGTTGCTCCACCTGGCCTATTCCCCAAAGAGCATAGGCGGCTACAGGACTGTGGGGGTACTCCTGCAAAATCTTGGGCCACCAGACCCTCTGAGCAGTTTCTCGATCCCCCAGCTTTTCGTAGGCCTGGGCCCTGAGCTTCCAAATCTCATCGGTTAGAACGGGTAGCTTCTCTTCCAAGCCTTGCAAGTCCTCCAGGGCCGCTTGGGCTTGGCCGGCCTGCAAAGCTCTGTAGGCGCGCAAAAAGGCCGCGCCAGCAGTCGAGCTCAGGGGTGCTGGAGGCACTGCTGCCATCTCGACAGGTTCTGCCCAGGTGTAAAAGCCCCAAAGGGCACCGCTTAGCGCTCCGCCTGCGGCTAAAGCGCCAACAACCCATCGCCGCCAGCGTCCTCGGTTGCTCATTGGGATCCCCATGCCTTTACGATACTCAACGGCAAAGTCTCGAGCTCCTTACCGGCTGGGAGCCGGTCCTCAAGGGGAAGCGCTCCAGTTTTTGATCGCAACTGGCTCGATGGGCTCTGCCAGGGGAAACCCCAGGATCTGGGCATAGAAGTAAAGCTCTGCCTCCAGGGCCCGTTTGAGGTTGGCTGCCTGGCGAAAGCCGTGCTGCTCTCCAGCAAAAGGCACGTAGGCCACTGGGATCCCTTTGGCCTGTAGGGCAGCCACCATCCTCTCCGCCTGGTTGGGAGGGACGATGGCGTCTTCCAGGCCCTGAAAGAAGATAACCGGGCAATTGAGGTCCTCTAGGTGGTAGATGGGAGAGCGTTCCCGGTAGAGATCCTGCCGCTCCGGGTAAGGGCCGATGAGGCTGTCGAGGTAGTGCGACTCGAACTTGTGGGTCTCTTTGGCCAAAGCTTCCAGGTCGCTGATGCCATAGTAGCTAGCGCCGGCCTTAAAGACGTTGTGAAACGTCAAAGCCGCCAGGGTGGTATAGCCGCCAGCGCTGCCGCCGCGAATGAGCAATCGCTCCCCGTCCACCCGGCCTTGTTGGGCCAGAAACTTGGCCCCAGCGATGCAATCTTCCACGTCCACCCGGCCCCATTGGCCCTTGAGGGCCTCCCGATAGGCCCGTCCATAGCCGCTGCTGCCGCGGTAGTTGACATCCAAAACGGCAATCCCGCGACTGGTCCAGTACTGGATCCCGAGATCGAGTACAGCTGGCGTTGCCCCTGTGGGCCCACCGTGGCTTTTGACCAAAAGAGGCGGCTTCTCGCCGGCAGAGGCCACGAAGTCGGGGTTCTTGGGAGGATAGAAGAAGCCGTAGGCCACTGCCCCGCCTGAGGTGGGAAAGGCGATGGGCTCGGGGATCGACAAATACTCTGGATCGACTGCCACATGGCTGGAGCGGGCCACCACCTCCAGCTGTCCAGACGGCAAATGCAAGCAGACTAGGGCAGGGGCTTCGCTAGGGGAGGCGGCCAGAAAGGCAGCTTTTTCGCCGCTAACTTGGAGGTTGTGCAGCTCGGTGTAGGACAAGGGGATCTCCTGAAGCTCTCCTGAACGGGGATCCAAAAGCGCCAGGTGGCAGAGCCCCTCTTGGCGATAGATGGCCAGGATCCGCCCGTCCTCACAAAAGCCGTAAGTGCTCAAGCCAAACACCCACTGGGGTTCTCCAAACTCGGCTTCCATAGGGCAGAGGGGAAGGGGGCCCTGGGGATCCCAGCGGTAGAGGTTCCACCAGCCGCTGCGGTCAGAAACCAAGTAAAGCTCCCCCTGCGGTGACCACTGGGGCTGGAAGATGGACTCAGCCGGGCCGCCGGCCAGTTTCTGGGGCTCTCCCAAACTGCCGTCGGGGGCAACCTCAGCCCGCCACAGCTCCGTGCCGTCCCAGGGCATCTGGGGGTGATCCCAGGTCAGCCACACCAGGGCTTGACCGTCTGGGCTGAGCCGCGGGCTGGCGTAGAAATCGTGGCCCCCGGCCAAAACCTGCTGAGCTCCGCTTTCAAGGTCAATGGCAACCAGCGTGTTTTCTGGCTCTCCCTGGCGGCTATGATCCTCGCGCACACAGAGAATGCGCCGGTGCCTCCTGTCCACCACCCCGTCGGCATAGCGGTAGGGGCCAGCTTCGGTGAGGGGCCGGATCTCCTCCCCTGGGGACAGGTAGTACAGCCGTTGATCGGCAAAGTTGCAGAAATACACCACTCCCTCAGAGACCCAGTAGGCGCCGCCACCGTACTCGTGGACTCGCGTGCGCACGTTAAAAGGCTCCGGTGTCAGCTCCTCCACCTTTCCGTTAGCCAAGCGCCGCCTCAGGACGTTGCGTCCTTTTTCCTGGGGCCGGCCCTCGATCCAGTAGAGATCCTGCCCTTCCCAGACCGGTTGTCCCAGGCGCAGGGATCCGGCTACCACCAAATCCGCGCTAATCGGGGACCGCCAGGATCCATAGCCAGCCTGTTGCACCATTTCTGCTCTGATCCAGGTCGATGCCTTCTTTTTCTACCATCCCGCCAGAGAGAAGGATCTCCACAGCCGTGACTTCCCCCCGAGCTGCAGGTACCTAGCCCTCAGCGTCGCCTAGGCAAAATGCCTGCCAGAAAAGACGCACCGGCAAGCGTACTAGCCAAGCTAGTCCAGGTCAAAGCAGGATGCTCGTTGTGCCCCAAAGCACCGTTTGCGCTACGCAAACGCAAGGGATCCCTGCAAGAGGGAGTATTCTACTGCTCCCGCAGGCAGAAATCTGTCAGGATCGAGCAAGAGAGAATCTCACGCCCGTGGCTGCTCCCATTCACGTCACCGCCGAGCCCTGGCTGCACACCTACAGCGAGATTATCGACGTGCGCTCGCCAGTAGAGTATGCTGAAGACCATTGGCCAGGGGCCATTAACCTGCCTGTGCTCGACGATGCGGAACGGGCGGAGGTGGGCACGCTCTACAAGCAGGTGGATCCCTTCACAGCCCGCAAGCGGGGGGCCAGCCTGGTGGCCCAGAACATCGCCCGTCACCTGCAAACCCACTTTGCTGACAAGGACCGGGACTACCACCCCCTGATCTACTGCTGGCGGGGAGGACAGCGTTCGGCCAGCTTGGCCTTGGTGTTGTCCCAGGTGGGCTGGCAAGTAACTGTCTTGCAAGGCGGATACAAAACCTACCGCGCCTGGGTGCGTCGGCAACTGCAGACCTTGCCCCAGCAATTTACCTACCGAGTGCTCTGTGGGCCAACGGGGAGCGGCAAAACCTTGTTGCTCCACTATCTCCATCAGCAGGGGGCCCAAGTCCTGGATCTGGAAGAGCTGGCCTGCCATCGGGGATCCCTTCTGGGGGCCGAGTGGGGGAGGCCCCAGCCCAGCCAGAAGAGCTTTGAAAGCCAGTTGGTCCAGGTCTTCCTCAAGTGGGATCCCGCCAAGCCAGTTTGGGTGGAGGCAGAGAGTGCCAAAGTGGGCCAACTCCACCTGCCCCCTGCCCTTTGGCAAGCCCTCACCCAAGCCGACTGCATCGAGGTGCAGTTGCCCCTAGAGGAGCGCGTGAAGGGGTTGATTGCCCACTATCCCCACTGGATAGCCCATCCCCAGGCGCTCAAGGAGAAGTTGCTGCCCCTAAAAGCCCGCTATGGCCGAGCGCGTCTGCAGCGCTGGTTTGAGCTCATCGACGCCCAAGACTGGCCGCAGTTTGTCCGGGAGCTGCTGCTGCAGCACTACGACCCCACCTACCAGCACGGCCTACAGTGGAACTTCAATCGTATTCGGGCTCGGCTTGAGCTGCCTGACCTCTCCGAGACCACCCTTAAGAAGGCTGCCACCTACCTCCTCGAGGGGCAGTTTGAGGTTGGCCTGACGGGGATCCCTGCACTTCAATCTCCCAGCCCGCCTCTAGCCTGGATATTAAGATAAGCAAATCAGCACCCAAAGAATTGTCTGGGCCTGAGCCTCAAGGGAGGCTTGCAGTTGGTGCAGAAGTCTCCAGGGTGCCCCTCTAGGTTTAGCAGGAGTGCATGTGAGGAAAGTCGGGCAGCTCCAGTCAGCGCAGCGACGCAACTTAGGCGTCCTGTTCGTAGCCGGCTGGCTCTTTTGGGCCAGTTTGTCCTCGCTGATACCCACCCTGCCCCTCTATGTCCGGGATGCCGGCGGCACTAGCCAACAGGTGGGCTTGGTGATGGGATCCTTCTCCGTTGGGCTGCTAGCCTTTCGGCCTTGGTTGGGGCGCCTGGCAGATGGCTACAGCCGTCAGATTGTGCTTCTTATCGGCATGGGGGCAGCAGCAGTGGCTCCCTTGGGGTATTGGCTTTCGGACTGGATCCCATGGGTAGCGCTGGTGCGGGCCTTCCATGGAATTAGCATTGCTGCTTTCGCCACTGCCTACGTGGCTCTGGTCGCGGATCTTGCCCCCGAGGAAAGACGCGGCGAGATCCTAAGCTTCATGAGTTTGGTCAATCCTCTGGGTATTGCCATTGGCCCCGCTTTGGGGGGCTTTTTGCAGGAACTGGCTGGCTATGGGCCCCTATTTTTCTTCGCCGCTTTGCTGGGAGGGGTGGGCTTTCTCTGTACCTGCGCCGTCCAAGAGCAGCGGCGGGAACAAGGGGGATCCCTGGCCTGCAAGGGGGCCTTCTGGAGCCTTTTGCTTCACCCGAAGGTGTGCTCCCTCACGGGAGTGATGCTGCTGGTGGGGTTGGCCTTCGGCACCCACACAACTTTTGTGTCTCTGTTAATGCAGGAGGCTGGAGTTCCCTTGAATCCAGGTCTTTTCTACACGGCCGTGGCCTTTGCCAGCTTTGGCGTGCGCCTGCTCACGGGTCCCGCTTCCGATTGCTACGGGCGGGGGCCATTTATCGCTCTTAGCTTGGCCACCTATGCGCTGGTTATGGGAGTGCTGCTTGTAGCCAACAGCGCTTGGGCCTTTCTGGCTGCTGGGATTGGGGTGGGATCGAGCTTTGGCACCCTGATCCCGCTCATCTCTGCCCTTGTAGCCGACCGCTCTGAGCCAGCAGAGCGCGGGCGCCTGTTTAGCCTGGTGATGTGTGGGTTTGACTTGGGCGTGGGCCTGGCAGGGCCTCTTCTCGGCACCCTGGCGGTTGGGTCTAGCTATCGAATCCCGTTTGGCTACGCCGCTCTCCTGGCCTTTGCCTCTTGGGTCTGTTTTGTCTGCTTCTGCAACGGCAAGCTGGTCTCCTCCCTGCGCTTTGCTCTAGGCTGGGAGCCGGATCGCTACAGGTGGCAAGACAAGTCCCCTCAGCGGGATCCCGCTAACTTTCCCTCGCCTCTTGCCCTATCCTAAGCTGAGGTGGCTGGAGAAACCCTAGCTAGATGAAAGCACGGCGTTGGCTTGCCTTCCTCGGATCCCTGCTGCTGGGCCTCTGGGGGGAAGAGGTGGAAGGCGCTTGGGCGGTAACGGTGCGGGTTCAGTTGGCTGATACCACCACTCCTTTGGTGGTGGGGGTTTCTCTGCCTGCCCGGCTGACCAATGGTCGCGGAGAGGTGTTGGCAGATCTGCCGCCCCTACGGGGGTTTTGGGCCCGCCCCAGCCGCCGGGGAGTACACCTGCACGAGGCTGTGAGCCCAGTGCTGTTCATCGAGCCGCCGGAGGGGGGTCTTGTGGCAGTCAACGGCCGTTGGTATTCCGGCAAGGTGCTCTTGATGGGCTACAACCGCGTGCAAGCCATCAATTACGTTCACCTCGAGGACTATGTGGCCAGTGTAGTGGAAGCTGAGATGGGAGCCCGCTTCTTGCCGGAGGCCCTGAAGGCGCAGGCGGTAGCTGCTCGCACTTATGTCCTCTACCACCGCAATTCCCGGCGCTGGTTTGATGTGTTTAGCGACACCCGCTCCCAGGTGTACCGCGGCCTCTCGCAGCGCTCGGCAGCCGCCCTAGAGGCAACACGGGCTACCCGCGGCGTGGTCTTGGTATATGGAGGAAAGTTTGTCAATGCCATGTACAGCGCCAGTGCCGGAAGCCGAACTGTGGGAGTGGACGGGATCCCTTACCTGCAGAGCCTGCCGGACTTTAGTCCCTACCCCAAGTTTGGCCATGGCATTGGCATGAGCCAGTGGGGTGCCCAGGAATTGGCCCGCCGGGGCTGGAGCTACCGCCAAATTTTGGCCTACTACTACCCAGGCGTTAGACTTGCCCGCTTGCCAGACTAAGACGTTCCTTGAGGTCTTTTGAGGGAAGGGGGGAAATGCCGCAGAATAGGGATGGCTATCCCCGCTTAAGTTTGCTTGCGCACCTCACCATGAACGAAACGACTTCCTACGATCCAGCCACAGCGGCCCCTGCTGGGGATCCTGCTGCTCCCAAAACTGCCGCGGGCTCTGAAAAGGGATCCCTTGGCCGCCGTCTCCGCCAATTGCTGGGCATGAAGGGGGCGGAGGTAGAGTCTCGCTCCGTCTGGCAAGTCCACCTGCAACTGATGAAGCCGGTTACCTGGATCCCGTTGATGTGGGGCTTGATCCCAGGAGCGGCTTCCTCTGGCCACTTCACCTGGACTTGGGAGAACGTGGCGCTAGTCTTGGCGGGCATGGTCCTAGCCGGCCCTCTGATGGCAGGTTACACGCAAACTCTGAACGAGTACTATGACCGCGACATCGACGCCATCAACGAGCCCTACCGCCCCATCCCTTCCGGGGCCATTTCCCTGCGGCGGGTGGTCATCCAAATCTGGGTGCTGCTGATCCTGGGGCTGGCGCTGGCCTATGCCCTCGACTGGTATACTGGCCACCCCTTCCCGGTGATTACCGGCATTGCCCTGGGGGGAGCCTTGCTGGCCTACATCTACTCGGCGCCGCCCCTGAAGCTGAAGCGCAACGGCTGGCTGGGCAACTACGCCCTGGGCGCTAGTTACATCGCCCTGCCCTGGTGGACGGGCCACGCTCTATTTGGTGAGCTGAACTGGACGGTCTGCATCCTAACCCTCCTCTACAGCTTGGCGGGCCTGGGGATTGCCGTGGTCAACGACTTCAAGAGCATGGAGGGGGATCGGCAGTTTGGCCTGGCCTCGCTGCCGGTGATGTTTGGCGCCATGGGGGCAGCCTGGATCGCGGCGCTGATGATCGACCTGTTTCAGCTTGGCATGGCCGCGTTTTTGCTGGGAGCTGGTCTAAAGCTCTACGCCGCGGTTTTGGTGCTGCTCATTCTCCCCCAGATCACCTTCCAAGACATGTACCTGCTGCGGGATCCGCTGAAGAACGACGTGAAATACCAGGCCAGCGCTCAGCCTTTTTTGGTGTTGGGCATGCTGGTGGTGGGACTGGCGTTGGGCCGCTCAGGGCTGTGGTAGTCAAGCCAAGGTGCCCATTCTGGCAACCGAGGTGACGGTTTCTGCCCTAGATTGCCCCCGCTGTCTGGGCCAAGATCAAGCCAGGGATCCCGCTGGGATGAACAGTGGGATGGCCCCAGGCCAAAGGAGGTGTTCGATGAAGCTGTTTCTTCCCCTCCAACTTAGCCTGAGCCTGGCTTTGCTCTTGGGGACTGGCGCTCCTGCCCAGGCACAGCGGATTGTTACCGACGAGCGTGGGATTGTGGTTGAACCCAGCCCAGGTGGCCTGCTCATTCCCAACCAGCCGCTTTTTGCTCCGATCCCACCCGGGAGAGTTCCTTTTTCCATCGATGCAGAGGGCCAAGTGGTCTCTGCCCCTGGCTATCGCTGCAGTGCCGCTACCGCTGCCGACAACTCTCCCATCCTCTGCCGATCCCAGTTCAACCCTAGCGAGGTGGTGGTGTACGAGCGGGATGGCCGCCCCAACACCTTCTTTGCCGACAACGTGAACCGGCCCACCGGCAGCGGCCTGCGGATTCTGCCCAACCCTGGGCCAGGGCAGTCCTCCGGTAGTGGCCTACGCATTATCCTCAACTAAGAGGCGAGGAGCGTCCAGCCCGCCTTGCTTCCAGTTCCTGCAGGATCTGCCGATGGCGCTGCCGGGTAATGGGGTAAAGCCACACCAGCCAAATGCCGCCGATCAAAGCCACTGCCGGCAGGGGGCCGATGGCGAGGCGGATGGCCAGCAAGGCTGATTCGGGCTGGGAAGGCAGAGGCTCTCCAGCTACCGAAGGGATAAAGCCAGCCCAATCTAGAACTTGCCCCAGGAAAAACAGCCCCAGCCCCAGGCCTACCTTTTGCAGGAACACCATCAAGGCATAGAAGATCCCTTCCCGCCGCTCCCCGGTTTGCAGCTCGTCCAGGTCAATGACATCTGGCAACATCGACCAAGGCCCGAGGTAGGCCGTGGCTGAAACCCCTGCTCCTGCCAACAACGCCAGCGCAATCATGAGCTGCTCCTGGCCGGGCTGTAGGAAGAACAGGCCTGCCTGCGCGATCAACCAGAACCCCGCCCCGATCAGGTACATGGCGCGCTTGCCTAGCCGGGCGCTCAGTCGCGTCCAGGCAAACAGGGTCAGCACGGCAACGCTCTGAACCGCCAGCACCACCAGGGAAATCCACACCTCGGGCAAGTCCATCCAGAAAACGATGAAGTAGGGGATGATGGTGGCCGTAAACTGAAATGCCAGCCAGGAACACAGGTAGATGCCGCTTACAAATAGATAGGGGCGGTTGCTGAGGGCCACCCCCAACTGCTGGAGCAAAGGCAGCGGATCCCGCCAGGACTGATGCCGTTCCCGCACCCCCCAAAAGCAAAGCACTAGAGGCAGAGTGGAGATCACCCCAAAACAGCTCCCTGCCAGCAAATGCCCACTAGCTCGATCCGGCAGCAGGTTAACCAAGAGGGGAAAGGTGGCCACCGCAACCATGCTGCCCCCCACCGAGAAAGCAAAGCGGAATTGGTTAAGCTGGGTGCGCTCGTCGTAATCCTGGGTCAGCTCCGCCGTCAGGGAGGCATAGGGGATGTTGGCAGCCGAGTAGAAGGCGTTAAACAGCAGCGACACCGCCAGGTAGTAGGCAAACAGAAGCCCAGTTCGACCGGGAAAAGGGATCCACCACTGCGCTACAAAGGTTAGGCCAAAAGGGATGGCTGAAAACAGGAGCCAGGGGCGGCGGCGACCCCAACGGCTGCGAGTGCGGTCGCTGAGGAGGCCGATGATGGGATCGTTGATGGCATCCCAAAAGCGGGTGAGGGCGGAGATGCTGCCGGCCAAGCCTGCTGCCATGCCGACGGTGTTGGTGAGAAAGGGCAGCAGGAAAAAAATGAGGATACTGGCCGTCATGCCCGTGCCCAGATCCCCCACCCCGTAGGCCAGCTTTGTCTGCAGGCTGAGTTGTTGTCTGGTCATCATCCCCCCTGGAATGCCAGGATTCCAGTGTAGGGGGTATGGGGATCCCTTTAAAGCTCAGGGTCTTCTCCCAGCTCTCGGAGCCGCTGGGCCAGTCGTTCGGCCCGGGAGCGTTCTAGGTCCGCCCGCTGCCGCTCCATTTCTGCTCTCTGCCGTTCCAACTCTGCCCGCTGTCTCTCCAACTCTGCCCGTTGCCCCTCTAACTCCGCTGCCGTGGGCAACAATTGCCCTGCTCTGTCGTACCAGCGCACCCAAAAGCGTTCTCGCCCCTCGTAGGATCCCCACCACCGACCGATGCTCAAGTCCAAATCGGGCAACAGAATTGGGGGATGTTCCCCAGCGCCTGAGCCGGGGAGCAGCTCATAGTGTCCGCCTTGGAGCTGATAAACGTTCAACTCACTGGTCTCTAGCTCGAAGGTGACGTAGTAAGGGATCCGCAGCCGCCTTTCATAGAGCTGGAACTTGGCTTGCCCGGGTTTTTCTTCCCCCAGGTCGTTGCAAATGATCTCCAAGATGAGGACAGGCAAGATATTCCCTTCATCCCAAACCACATAGCTTTTGCGGGCCGTGCCATCCCGCCAACGAGGAACCCCTAGCACTAGAAACAAATCTGGAACAACGACCTGCCGGGGTAGGGCGTAGTAAAGGCCCATATTGCAAGCCACAAAAAAGTCTTGCCGGTCTGACCAGTGCAGCAGCAGCGGTTCCCGCAGCAGGGGGTATTGGCGGCCTTGATCCTCGTTGTCCAAGGGAGTGTCATCTGTGTCGGGCAGGTCGTGCTGGGTGGGCCAGCGATAAGGGGTAACGGTCATGGTCAGGGGGAAGCAGTACACCTCCACTCTAGCAATGGGTCAGGCCTGCATCTGGCTCATCGCCTCCAGATCCAGTACCTTGGCCACTTCTTCCGGGCTCATCAAGTTGCGCTCCAACAGGATCTGGCGGATGGGCTTCCCGGTTTCCAGGGAGATCTTGGCCACCTCTGCCGCCTGCAGGTAGCCAATGTAGGGATTGAGGGCAGTCACCAAAGCCAGGGTTCCCTCGGCATAGCTGCGACAGCGATCTGCCTGGGCCTTGATGCCGCGGACGCAGCGCTCAGTAAAGACGCGCAGGCTGTTGTTGAGGATCTGCAAGCTATGCAGGAGGTTATAGGCAATCAGCGGCATCATCACGTTGAGCTCAAATTGCCCTGCCTGAGCTGCCAAGGTGATGGCGGTGTCTAGCCCGATTACCTGAAAGCAGACCATGTTCAGCATCTCAGCTATCACCGGGTTGTACTTGCCAGGCATGATGGAGGAGCCAGGCTGCACGGGTGGCAGTTGGATCTCTTTGAGGCCAGTTTTGGGGCCAGAGTCCATCAGGCGTAGGTCGTTGGCCACTTTGATGCCGTCTTGGGCCAGGTTGCGTAGGGATCCCGACAGGTGCACAAAGGGAGCCATGCTCTGCATAGCCGCCATGGGATGGGGAGCCGGTGCGAGGGGCAACTGGGTGTACTCTGCCAGCCGCTGCACCACCTTCTGCCGGTACTGGGGATGGGTGTTGAGGCCAGTGCCCACGGCGCTTCCCCCTAGCCCCAAGCTGCACAGGGCTTGGCTGGCCTCCTCGATCCACTGACGATGTTGGGCAAAGATGGCTGCGTAGGCGCCAAAGCTGTCGCCCAGCCGCACCGGCACCGCATCCTGCAAATGGGTGCGGCCCGCCTTGAGGATGTCGCGAAACTCCTGGGCCTTTTGCTCCAGCGCCGCCACCAGGTTGTCCAGCGTGCCCAAAAGATCCCGCCGCACCCGCAGCAAGGCCGCTAGGCGAATGGCGGTGGGAATGACATCGTTGGTGGATTGGCCGTAGTTGACATGGTCGTTGGGGCTGACCCGCTCGTACTTGCCCTTGGGCTCCCCTAGGATCTCCAAAGCCCGGTTGGCCAGCACCTCGTTGACGTTCATGTGGTGGGAGGTGCCTGCCCCGGCCTGGTACACATCCACCACAAACTGATCCCGCAGGGATCCCTGCAGGATCTCATCGGCTGCTTGAACAATGGCCCTGGCCACCTCCACTGGAATGCAGCCTAGCTCGCCGTTGACCTCCGCCGCCGCCTTTTTAATCAGCACGCAGGCTTCCACGTACTCTGGCAGCGGCTTGAGGCCGCTGATGGGAAAATTCTCCAGGGCGCGGGCCGTTTGAATGCCGTAGTACACCGACTGGGGCAGTTGCCACTCCCCCATCGAGTCTCGTTCGCTGCGCACCTGTGAAGGCATGGCCATTTGGCTGGCTTAGCTGGCGGGGTTGGATCCCTTTTCCTGCAAAGCAGCCAACTGCTGGCTGAGGCGCTCGTTGTTTTCCGCCAAGACCAGCACCATGGCTGCACAGGCCAAGTGAACTGCCGCCCGAAACTCTGCCGAAGTCTTATACTGGGCCAACGCCTCGCTGTCGCCTTCGCGGGGGCTGAGGATCAGTTGGACGGACTTTTGAGCCAGCTCTTTCAGTTCTCGTTCCGTTAAACCCAGTTGCACCGCTTTTGCCCTCCCTGTAAACTAGAAGGCTAACTTTGCCCCACCCTCTTTGCCAGCAGGGCTGCCACCTGGCTATCCTACCGCAGTTGTTACCCCAATCCAGCAGTATTTTTCCCGTGGGCAAGCCCAAAGCTTCTAGAAAGAAACAGGAAATACCGGCTAGTATAAGTGCAGAAGCTTCTGCCCTTCTGGCCAATAACAGGGTTTTTTGCCCATTGGCCGGCAGCGGCGCAAAGTAAACTAAATTCTGTTGTTCGTTCAGAGAGAGGAGAACTTGTCCGTCGAACGTCCACTTGACCCCTCTTCCCCCAAGCAGCGCGCAGAGCTGCCCGCTATCAACGAGCGGATTCGCTTCCCCAAAATCCGTCTCATCGATACCGATGGCACCCAGCTGGGGATCATGAGTCCTCAGGAAGCGCTGCGCATAGCAGAGGAAAAGGATCTGGACTTGGTCTTGGTGAGTGACAAAGCGGATCCTCCTGTCTGCCGCATTATGGACTACGGCAAGTTCAAGTTTGAGAAAGAGAAAAAAGAACGGGAGGCCCGCAAAAAACAACACACTGCCGAGATCAAGGAAGTGAAGTTTCGTTACAACATCGGCGAGCACGACTACCACGTGCGCCTGCGGAGTGCCCAACAGTTCCTGGGGGAGGGAGACAAGGTGAAGGCTACGGTAATGTTCCGTGGCCGCGAGGCACAGCACGCCGAGCTGGGGGAAGAGTTACTGCACCGCTTGTTCAGAGACTTACAAGAGGTGGCGGAAATGCAGCAGCCTCCCCAGAAGGAGGGTCGGAACATTACGATGATCCTTGCTCCTAAAGCTGCTCCTAAAAAATCAACCTAAGGAGGGATCCTACCCATGCCCCTTGCTGTTGGGGATCCTGCCCCGGAGTTTACCCTGCCGGATGCCGAGGGTAGGCCGATTAGCCTCAGCCAACTGCGGGGCCAGCGGGTGGTGCTCTACTTCTACCCACGGGACAACACTCCCGGCTGCACCAAAGAAGCCTGCGGCTTTCGGGACACCTATGCCGACTATCGAGCCCACGGGATTCAGATCCTGGGGGTGAGCCCCGACGATGCCCGCTCCCACCAAAAGTTTGCCCAGAAGCTGCAACTGCCCTTTCCGTTGTTGGTGGATGAGGGGGCTAAGGTGGCCACTGCCTACGGGGTCTACGGCCCGAAAAAGTTCATGGGCAAAGTCTACAACGGCGTCCACCGCACCACCTTCGTTATCGACCCGGAGGGGAAGATCGAGGCCGTTATCACTAAGGTCAAGGTGGAAACCCACGCGGCAGAACTGCTCAAGCAGCTAACCGGCTCCTAGCCTTTGGAGCTCAGCAGAGTTTTTGCTGGTGGATCCCGCCCCAAGCAAGGAAAGCGATTCCCCTTGGGCTAGACTGTGTCCCGGCGCACCCGCACCACCAAGTCAATCCACGACAGCTACCAGATCCTAGGCTTGGCTGGACAAGGACAGTATGGGCGAGTCTTCTGCGCCCGGCCCCGCCAAGGAGGGAAGCTGGTGGCTCTCAAGGAGCTGCCGCTGGAGCGCTTTCCCACCCCTAACCTACTGCGGGAGCTGCGCTATCTGCTGACGTTAAACCACCCCAACATCACCCGCTGTTACGCCCTGGAACATGCCCGCGAGGGGCGCTATCTGGTGTTGGAGTACTGCGAGGGAGGTACCCTGCGGGAGCTGATCAACCAGGTGGAGCAGGGGCTGTGGCTGCCCGTCAAGCTGGTTTTGGGCTTTGTGGATCAGATCCTGGCTGGCCTAGACCATGCCCATGGGCAGGGAGTCATTCACTGCGATGTAAAGCCCGAGAACATTTTGCTTAAGCCCACGCCCCAGGGCTGGCAACTGAAGTTGACCGATTTTGGCATTGCCCGCCAGCCGCAGCCAGTTCCTCGGGAGAGCGCTGCTACCGGCTCACCGGCCTACATGGCTCCCGAGCGGTTCTACGGTCAGTTTAGCCCTGCCTCGGATCTCTATGCGGTGGGAATCATCCTGCTGGAGCTGTTGACGGGCCGGCGGCCCTTTTCCGGATCTCCCCCCCAGTTGATGCACGCCCACCTCAACCAGCGGTTTGTCTGTCCGGAGGGGATCCCGGCGCCTTTGCAGGAGGTGCTAGAGGTGGCTTTGCGCAAGCTGCCCCTGCGGCGGTTCCGCACAGCAGCGCAGATGCGTTCGGCCCTGGCGGCGGTTGCCCAGAAGTGGCAAGAGCCAGCTGCCTGTTGGGTTGGCCCGCGCCTGCTGCGCCAGTCCCCCCCCGGGGTTCAGGTTTGGGATCTGCCAGCCAACGGCGGCTTGCAGAAGTTTTATGTCTGTGAGGATCCCAGCGGCTGCCGTTCCCCCCTGCTGCTGCGAGTTACCCCCCAGAGCTTAGAGTGGCTGGAACTCCAGACCCTTGCCCTGGGGGCGCCGCCGCTGGCCTGTTTTCCCTTGGCCGAGCCCCTGCAGGAGGTGGTGTTCCTGGGGACTTTTCCAGAAGCCCTGGCTGTTTCCAAAAGTAGCCTTCTGCACCTCAGTCCCACCCGCATCCGCACCCTCCTGAGTTTTGAGGAGAGGTGGCAAGCCACCTGGCTAGAGGAGCGCCAGGAGCTCATCTGGGCCACTGCCAAGGAAATTGGGGCAGTGCAATGGCTGCCAACTGGGCCAACTGCAGCTCAACCTTTTCCCGAGTTCCACTGCTACTTCCGCTGGCCTTGGCGGGTGCCAACGGGATCCCTGCCCCGTTTACTGGCCCTCTCGGAGCAGCTGGTGCTGCTGGTAGGGCGGGGACGGCAATGGGTGGACATGAGCGTGTTGCCCTATCCAGGAGTTGGGCAGACGGGAGTGCAGCCGCTTTGCTATCGCCTGCCGCTAGATCCCCGAGGGGAGGTGCTCAGCTTGGGAGAACGGCTGCTATTCGCCCCCAGCGAGGGCGGAAGACAGGGCGGCTGCCCCCACCTTGGCGTAGTCCAGCTCAACCCGCTGCGCCTGCGCCGCTGGTTTTTAAAAGGGTGGCCTGTCCAGATGGCCAAGGCCCCTTGGGGCGTGCTGCTGCTGTGTCAGGAGGGGGAGGGGTTCTTGTCCCTCTGGCTGTACAGCAAGGGGGGGGATCCCTTGGCTCAGGTGGCCGTGCCCGCCGCCTCCAGAGTGTTGCAGGTGGGAAAAAAGGGACGGGTCTGGCTGCAGGTGCCCAAGGCCGGGGAGCTGCAGCGCTTTGAGCTATGGCAATTGGATTTCAACCGGTTGCCAGGGGAGGGCCATGCTGCCCGAGTAATTCCCTTGGACTAACTTGGCCCAGGGAAAGTCCTTAAAATCGTACTCTAACCTGGCCTCGGCGTGGCCAGCTGCCGCCCTTTGGGATTCCAGTGGATTTTGCCCTGCTTTCTGGTAGTGGTTGCGGAGGAAGCTTTGCCATGAGTCAGCATTTGCCTGAACCCTCCCCCAGCGGGTTGCTGGAGCAGCTGCGGCGCAGGGAGGGAGGGTGGTTGGACTGGGCCAAGGCCTGCCAAAGCTTGCAGCACCAGAAAATGACCCCCCAGGCCATCTTTGAGGCCACGGGGCTTGAGCCTGCCCAGCAAAACCAGATGGTTGTTGCCGCCCAGGTCTACGAGGGAATGGCCAAGGCAGGCGCCAGCGCGGCCCTCTTGGAGCACTTTGCCCAGCGAGGTAGCGACATCCTCTACGAGCTGCGCATCCTCTCCCCCAAGGATCGCATCCGGGTAGCGGAGCTGGTGGTCAGCCGCAACCTAGGTGCCGGGGAGGCCCACGAGATTGCTCGGGCTGTGAAAAGCTATGCCCAACTGCAGCAGCTTCCGGAAGGGTTTACGGATCACCCCGGCGATGCGGTGGCCTATCAAGCCTGGAAGACTGCCCAGCAAAGCCGCGATCTGCAGGAGCGGACACGGGCCATTGGCCGGGCTCTCCAGTATGTCCACAGCGAAACCGCCCGCCGCCAGATCGAGCAGCTCCTGACGACGCTGGCTCTCGGCTCCCGGCGCAAGCTCTTGCCCAGGCTGTCGGTATTTCGCCCGGAAGAGGAGTTGCCTCGCTTGTTGCCCGTGGCCGGATCCCTGCCGCTAGCCACCGCCACTTGGGAAGGGATCCCTCCTGCTGCACCGCAGGGGCCTTTTGGCTGGGTCAGCAGTGCCGCTGGACAGATGTGGATAGCTTTGCCCGCTTGGCCAGCCCTTCAGAGGGCCGCTGATCCCGTGGCCCTGCAGGTGGAAAATCAACTCCTGGGATCCCTCTTGGACCAGCCGGTGGCCGCTGAGGAGGAGCGGGATCCCGTCCTGCTAGTGGTCGATCGCGCCGTTCGCACCTGGGAAGGGAGAGCGGGGGTTTTTCTAGTGGATCGGGAGGGATGGCTCTCCCTGGAGTGGATCGACGAGGACTTGCCCCCCTCTCCCCCCTTGGGTCAAGTGCTAATGGCCATACGCCCGCCCCGCATCTTCGATGAGGAGGTGGCCCAAGATCCCTGGCAGCTAGAGGAGTAAGCAGCGGCTCTTTTCACGCGGCCGCTAAGAGGGGCCCTTCAAGGGCCGGTGTAAAGCCACAGGGGCAAGCCAGAAGTACTGACCTCAAAGTGCAACCGTTCCAGAGCCTCTGCGACGGGCAGGAAGCGGGCCCACCCCCTGCGCCGGGGCAGCAGATCGTAGAACTTGGCCTCTGGTGGCAGCCCTGCGAGTTCAGCCGCCCAGAGGCGAGCATCTTCTTCCGTTCCCAAGCGATCAACTACTCCCAAGTGCAGCGCTTGCTCGCCACTGAAAATGCGGCCATCGGCAAAGGTTTTGACCACACTCACGCTCAGCCGTCGCGCCGCTGCAACGGTGTGCACGAACTGGCTGTAGGTGATGTCGATCAGCTCCTGGAGGATGTTGCGCTCTTCGGGAGTCAGCTCGCGATCAAAGGAGAGGATATCTTTGTAGGGGCCGGACTTAATTACCTTAAAGGAGATCCCAATTTTGTCTAGCAGCTTTTCAAGGTTGTTGCCGCGAATGATAACACCGATGCTGCCGGTGATGGTGCCAGGGTTGCTGACAATTTTTTCCGCTCCCATGGCAATGTAAACTCCCCCCGAGGCTGCGATGTTGCCAAAGCTAGCCACAATGGGGATACCTTTTCGATCCCGCAGGCGCACAAGGGCGCTGTAGATTTCCTGCGAGTCCGCCACCGTCCCGCCAGGGCTGTCGATGCGCAGCACCACGGCAGGGATCTGTTTTTCTTCCACCTCTTTCAAGGCTTTGAGAACCCGCTCCCGGGTTTTGCTATCGATAACTCCCGCCACCTCAATGCGGCCAATTTGCCGACGTAAACCACCCGAGAACCATTGCTTCAGCATAGTAAAGAACGGCACAAAAATAAGCCCATATCTCCTATCATGGTAAGGTGCTTGGTGGCTGGGTCAACCAACTGGATTAGACATTGCCATACACCGGGATCGCTGCCCCTCTGAGATCGCGGGCTGCTTCCGAGACCAAAAAGGCAATCACCTGCCCAATCGACTCCGGCTTCACCCACAGCTCTGCCTGCTCAGATCCCATGGCGGCGCGATTGGCGGGGGTGTCAATAATGCTGGGCAGGATGACGTTGGCGGTGATGTCGGTGCCTCTGGTCTCGGCGGCAATGGTGCGGGTGAGGGCCACTACCCCGGCTTTGGAGGCACAGTAGGCCGCCAGCTGAGATCCCGGTTCTACTGCCCCTCGGGAGGCTATCGTTACGATTCGTCCATAACCCTGTTGCCACATCTTGCGCAGGCTGTGCTTGCAGGCCAAAAAAGTGGTGGTGAGATTGAGGTCGAAGTCGCGCCGCCAAGCTTCTAGGCTGTACTCGTGGGTGGGGCCCATGGCAAAGCCACCCACCAGGTGCACCAAGCCATCGACGCGGGGCAGATCGTCAATGAGCCGGGCCACAGCCGCTTCGTTCAGCAAGTCCACCTGCACAAAGCGCACCCGATCCAGGCTATTGGCTGGCAGGCGCTGCCGCAAAGCAGCCAGCTCCTCTTCTTGGCGGTAGGTCAAGGTCAACGCTGCCCCTGTGTCCAGGAGCACAGGGGTTACTCCCAGCCCCAGCCCACCGGTACCTCCAGTAACAAGGATCTGTTTGCCCTGGTTGTTGAGCATAGGTTGTTCTGGGCGAGAACTCCCTCTCACCCTACCGCGGTTTTCCCTTGCCGGAAACGGCAGCCATCCTAGGCATCTGCTCCAGCAGTAGATTGCTCAGGGCCAGCCAATCGCCCAGATCCAGCTCTTCGGCGCGCGCCGTGGGGCTGAGGCGGAGTTGGGCCAGAGCGGCGGCCACGGTCTCGCGATCCACGAGCCCTCTTAGAGCGTTGACAAGCTGCTTGCGGCGGGCAGAGAAGCCCTGGCAAACCAGTTGGGAGAACCAGCGGGGATCGTGGGCGGGGGTGGGGGCAGGGCGGGGAGTGAGGCGAACCACTGCTGACTCCACTTGGGGAGGAGGCTGGAAGGCGCTAGGGGGCACGCGGCAGATGAGCTCGCACTCAGCTAGGTAACGCACCCGTACACTCAAAGCGCCGTAGGCTTTGCTGCCAGGGCCGGCCTGCAGGCGCTCAGCCAGCTCTTTTTGCACCATCAAGACGATGCGCTCAAACTGCCTCACCGGCTGGGCTGGGGATCCCAGAACTTTCTCCAAAATGGGGCCAGTGAGGTTGTAGGGGATGTTGGCCACCAGCAGGCGGGGCTGAGGCGGGAGCGGCAGGCGCAGAAAATCTCCCTCCAATAGCTGAAAGCGGGACTCGTTGGCAAAGCGCTTGCGCAGCAACTGGCACAGATCCCGATCGATCTCCACTGCCACCACCTGGGCGCCTTGGGCCAACAGCCGCCGTGTTAACTGCCCCGTACCTGGGCCAATCTCCAGCACCCAGGGGGGATCCCTGCCCTCTTGGGGTGGTGGCAACTGGGCGGCCTCCACAATTGCCGCGTGGACAGCAGGATCTTTGAGCCAATGCTGGCCAAAGCGCTTGCGGGGATAGGGCATGGGTGGGCTGTCGGCTGGAGAATCAGGGTGAGACCGGCGTCTTCTCCTGGGGCAGGTTGGGATCCCTCCCTGGGAGAGGCTGGCGGTAGAGCGGCACGGTAAAGGTAACGGTGGAGCCCAAGCCCTCTCCCAAGCTGTAGAAATGGATCTCCCCCCCCATTGCCTGCACCAGGCGTTGGCTGATGGCCAAGCCTAGGCCGGTGCCCCCGTACTGGCGAGTGGTGGAGCCATCTACCTGGGTAAAGGCCTGGAACAGCTTTTGCTGCTTTTCCAACGACACGCCGATCCCGGTGTCGATAACGCGAATGCGGGCCATCCCCGGCTCGCCAGGCAGGAGGTCTGCTCGCACCGTTACCGAACCCTTGGGGGTAAACTTGATAGCATTGCCCACTAGGTTAAGCATCACCTGCAGCAGGCGTTGGTAGTCGCCATAGAGCAAAATGGGCTCCGCCCTGGGGGGCAGGTGAAAGCTGAGCTGCAATCCCTTTTGACTGGCCTGCAAACTGGTTTTGGCCTCCACATCCTTGAAGAGAGCTTGCAGGTCGCAGGGTTGAAACTGCAACTCCAGTTTGCCGGCTTCAATTTTGGCAATATCCAGCACGTCGTTGATTAAGGCCAACAGGTGCAGGGCAGAGCGGTAGGCTTCCTGCAAAAAGTCCAGCTCCTCTTCCCGGCTTTCGGCCATTCCATCCAGTACCAGCCTAATGAAGCCGATGATGCTGTTTAAAGGGGTGCGCAGCTCGTGGGAGGTGTTGGCCAGAAATTGGCTTTTGAGTTGGTTGGCCGATTCTGCTTGGGCGCGGGCCAGCTCTAGCTCTTTGTTTTTCTGAAGCAAGGTTTGGTTAGCCAGTTGCAGACGGGTGGCCAGTTGGCGACTTTGTTCGAGCAACCTGGCGTGGGCAATGGCAGTACCCAAGTAGGTGGCAATAATCTGCAGCAGCTGGAAGTGGCCGGTCTGCCAGGCAGGAGCTGTCTTGGGGGGCAGCACTTCTAGCCAAAGCAAGCTGTTGGGATGGCTGCGGTAGCACATGGCCACAGCGAGGTGGCGTTCTGTTACCACTGGCTCTTCCTGTCTAAGGGCCTGGAGCAAATGGGGGTGATCTCCTAGCCGCAGCGTCTGGTTGAGCAGCGAGGGAGTTTCCGGATAGCGGCGGTACTCGGCGTTAACCGTCAGGAAATCCTGTCCCACCTCGTAGAGGGCAAGTAGACACCGATCCACCCCAAACAACTGCCCCAACTGTTCTACCGTCTGCTGGCACAGCTCGCGGATACCTGCCGAGTGGCCAATGCTGCGCAGAAGCTGAGCTGTAACCGCCTGGAGCGGCTCACCGTCCCTGAAGGAATAGGGCGACCTAGGAGTCTTGCTTGTCCCTCCAGCCAAGTTGAAGGGCGTTGCCCCCAGCACCCTGCCCACCACCGCAACAGCTACCACCTCCCCCTCTGTATCCCGCACGGGGTTGAGGCAAAGGTGCAAATGCAGCTTGTAGCGGAGCGAGAGGACTTGGCATTCGTGCTGCAGGGGCTCCCCTGCCGCAAACACCTGGCTGAGCTTGGCTTGGTACTCCTCCCCGTTCACCAACTCCCATCCCTGCTGTCCGGCCACAATCTGCTGCGGGTAGATGCCGTAGCTCTCAGCGCCTTCCCAGTAAAAGCTTTGAAAGCGCTGCTGGCGATCCTGCGTGTAGAGGATGAGATCCGGTCGAAGCACACCCACCTTGCTTTGAGCTTTGAAAAACCAAGCTCTTGGGATCCAGAACTTAGGTTTTTGCAGAGGAAGCTGAGGTAGTGGGGTTGGAGTCTCTGTCGGCAAGGCGGGCAAAGAGCATTCGCCCTGCCGAGGTCTGGATGGAGCCAGTAACCACGACCGAGCGAGTTTTGCCTACGGCCCGCTGTCCCTCTTCCACCACCACCATCGTGCCATCTTCCAGATAGCCTACCCCCTGGCCTGGCTCCTTGCCCTCACGAGTAATCTTGATGTCGAAGCTATCGCCAGCGATGTAGATAGGCCGCAAAGCCTCGGCCAGCTCGTTGACATTCAGCACCTTGATCCCTTGCAGCAGAGCTACCTTCTTGAGGTTGTAATCAGTAGTTACCAGCGTCCCGCCCACACTTTGGGCAAGGCGCACCAGCTTCTCGTCGACGGTGTTTAGGTCAGGGTAGTTGGCTTCGTGGATAACAAAGCAGTTGGGGTTGGCCTGGCGAAGGGCCTGCAGCGTATCCAGCCCCCTCCGACCCCGCTCCCGTTTTTGGGGATCGGCCTTGTCAGCAATGGCCTGTAGCTCGGCAATCACAAAGCGGGGAACGACTAGCGTTCCCTCCAGAAAGCCCTTCTCAATCAACTGAGCCACGCGCCCGTCAATGATGGAGCTGGTATCCAAAACCTTGGGGCTGGCTGCCACCACACTCCCTTCTGCTGCCGCCTGTAGGGCATAGTTAGGGTTGAATAGGCGCAACAGCGCCGGGCCGTGGGTATCGGCCAAACTCACTCCCAAGTAGGCAAAGGAGAGGCTAAAGAAGACAGAGGCCAGGGGTTCCAGAAAATTGTTCAGCTCCTGGGGCAGGGGCAGTAAATAGACAGGAGCCATAGCCAAGTTGGCAATCACCAGGCCAATGACCAATCCTACCGAGCGGCTAATCAACACATCCGGTGGCAGCGAGCGCACGTTGGCCTCGAAGCGGCGGTAGCCCCAGCGCACCAGGGATCCCAGCGCCAAACCTGCCAAGGCCCCAAAGCCGCCAGTAACCACGCGCGCCCCTTCGACGTTGGCTCCTTCAAGAGCAGCAGGGGGGAGCAAATCCAGGCCGTAGAACCCAAGGCCCGAGCCCGCTAAGATGAAGATTGCAATGAGTAAAATGTCCAACATGGCGCGGAAAGTGCCCCTGCTGGGAATGGCAAGCTGTCAGCAAGGGGCAAACCTGCCCCCTATTCTAGTCTTCGGGCTGGAGGCGGATCTCCTCCCCAAACTCTAGAAAAAGGAGGCTATGCTGAAAAAGGGCGATCCCTGGCCGGCTTAAGTGCTAGTCAAGCTTAACGCCACCAATCAAGGTCTGAGCAAGCTAGAAGGAACCATGGCCCAAACCCTAGAACTAACTGCCGAAAATGTGGAAAAAGTCCTCAACGAGCTGCGCCCCTATCTGCAAGCTGATGGCGGCAATGTAGAGCTGGTGGAGATCGATGGCCCAGTGGTGAAGCTGCGCCTGCAGGGGGCCTGTGGCGCCTGCCCCAGTTCTACCCTAACCCTGAAGATGGGCATTGAGCGCAAGTTGCGGGAGAGGATCCCCGACATCCTAGAAGTGGAGCAGGTGTTCTGAGGATCCCTGCCCCGAGGACTTTGGGCTGAATTCCCCTCTCTTGCGAGGGTAGCTGTCTCCTCTTTTGTTGTTGCCAGCACATGCCGATTCTTCTCTCCATCGCCATCCTAGCCCTCCTCATTCTGGTGCACGAGGCGGGCCACTTCGCAGCAGCCAAACTACAAGGGATCCACGTCAACTGCTTTTCGCTGGGGTTTGGCCCCGTGCTGTGGCGCTACCAGGGCAAGGAAACAGAGTATGCCATTCGCGCGCTGCCCTTGGGAGGCTACGTAGGGTTTCCTGACGATGACGAGCGCTCCCCCTACCCCCCCGATGACCCGAATCTCTTGAAAAACCGCCCCCTTGCAGATCGCCTGGTGGTGATGAGTGCCGGAGTGCTGGCCAACTTGGCCTTTGCCTACCTGGTGCTGGTGCTGACGTTTGCTCTGCTGGGGATCCCCTCGGTTACCCGCATCCAGCCCGGCATTCTCATTGCTCAGGTAATGCCAGGTAGCCCGGCAGAGCGGGCGGGCCTGCAGGCAGAAGATGTGGTGCTGCGGGCAGCTGACCACGACTACAGCGACCTTGCCGATGCTGCCTCGGCCTTGGCGGCCCTCAACGATTTTCAGACGCTCATCCGCAGTAGCGCAAACCAACCCGTTCCCCTGCAGGTGCGACGAAGGGAAAAAGAAGCGCTGCTGGAGATTACCGTAATCCCGGAGCGGCAAGGGGAGAAAGTAGCCATCGGGGTTAGCCTAGCGCCCAATCAGGAGGTGAACCTGCGCCCCGCCCAAAACCTGGGGGAGATCCTGACGGAAGCTGGAAACGCCTACCAGCGCTTGGTGACGATGAATCTCACTGGCCTGCAGGAGCTGCTGCGGAACTTCCAAAACACCGCTACTCAGATATCCGGGCCGGTGGGGATCGTCAAAATTGGCGCAGACCTAGCGCGGGATGACGTTGCCAGCTTGTTGAATTTCACTGCCTTGATCAGCATCAACTTGGCCGTCCTTAACCTGTTGCCCCTCCCTGGCTTGGATGGAGGCCACATTGCCTTTTTGATCTTGGAAGCCATCCGTGGCCAGCGGCTGCCCAGGGAGGTCGAAGAGCGGGTGATGCAGACAGGCTTGGCGCTTCTCCTGGGGCTGGGAGTGTTCCTAATCTTCAAAGATACTCTTGCCATTGTCACCGGGTCGGGCTAGTTGCCAATGACCAGCAAGCGGGCTTTGCGCCAAAGAGCCTTGGAGATTTTGCTGCGCCTGAAGCGCCATTACCCCAACTCCAAGTGTACTCTCCACTACCAGACGCCGCTGCAACTGCTGGTGGCGACGATTTTGTCAGCCCAGTGCACTGACGAGCGGGTTAACCAGGTAACCCCAGAGCTGTTTCGCCGCTTCCCCGATGCCCAGGCTCTGGCCACAGCCCCGCGGGAGGAGATTGAGGCTCTAATTCGGCCCACCGGCTTCTACCGCAACAAGGCCAAACACATCCAAGAGGCCTGCCGCAAGATCTTGACAGACTTTGGCGGCCAGGTGCCGCGCACCATGCCGGAGTTGCTCACCCTGCCAGGAGTGGCCCGCAAGACGGCCAACGTGGTACTAGCCCATGCCTTTGGCATTAACGCTGGCGTAACGGTCGATACCCACGTCAAGCGCCTCAGCCGCCGCCTTGGCCTTACCGAGCACGAGGACCCCGTGCGCATTGAGCGGGATCTCATGCAGCTGCTGCCGCAGGTGGATTGGGAGAATTGGTCCCTTCGCCTTATCGAGCATGGCCGAGCCATCTGCACCGCCCGCCAGCCTCTCTGCCAGCAGTGCTTCCTAGCTGATCTCTGCCCCACTGCCTCCCTTCTAAAGCCGGAGGCAGCTGCCAATTGAAATCCGCAGGAGCTGGCCCTCTCTCCGGAGGGAGTCCTCAAGCCCCTGCTTTGGCATGAGCGCGGTCACGCTACCCCAGCATCACCTTGGGAGAGAGCAACAGCGTCAGGGATCCCTGGCCACAATCAATGCGCCCTTGAGCAAAGCGCACGCGAGCCAGGCCTGCTTTCTTGAGGGTAATGGCCTCGGGATGGGCTGGCTGTAGCCCAATGGCTGCCTGTACCCAGAGGCTCAGATCCGGCTGGTGGCCAACTACCGCCAGCGAGGTGAAGGGATCCCGCTCTGTCTGCCAGCGCACCAAGTCGGCAAAGCTGCCGCCGGGGGCCAACGGCTCAAACACTTCCAGGGCTTCGGCCAAGTTCTCGTCCACGAAGATCTCTGCCGTCTGCCGCGCTCTGACCAGAGGACTGGTGAGCAGGAGATCCCACTTCCAGCCCATGCTCCTGAGCTGGCGGGCAATTTTGCGACAGCGCTGGCGGCCTTTATCCGTTAGGGCGCGCAGGCTATCCTCCTTCCCTGGTTGGGGCTCTTCGGCTATGCCGTGGCGAACAAAATCCACGGTCACTGCCCTGCCTGTTACCTGACTGTTGTCGTCTGGTTCAAGCTCAAACACCATCGGCACCCGGCAACCTTTCACGTTTCTCCTAGGATACCTTGCCCTGCTCGGGAAAAGCCCAGTGGCGACCCTAGTTGTGGTACGATGATAAACAGGATACTAAATGATGTTTTAGGAGTTCCCCAGGCATGTCTGCGGCAATAGACATTGCTGATGCTACCTTTGAAGCCGAGGTGCTGCGCAGTGAGATTCCAGTTTTGGTTGATTTTTGGGCACCCTGGTGCGGCCCTTGCCGGCTGGTAGCTCCTGTGGTGCAGGAGATAGCAGAGCAGTATGCTGGTAAAATCAAGGTTGTAAAAATCAATACCGACGAAAATCCCCAAACTGCCAGTCAGTACGGCATTCGGAGTATTCCTACCCTGATTCTCTTCAAAGGTGGCCAAAAGGTAGATGTGGTGGTTGGCGCCGTTCCCAAGGCAACGCTGACCACGATTTTGGAAAAGCACCTTGGAACCTCTGCTGAGGGCTAGGGTTTTGGCCAAGACCAGGGATCTTGCCGGCTCTCCACCAGAAGGCAAGTACCCCAGCCGGGGGAGCTTATTGCAGTAAAAGTGGGTAAAAGAAGTAGACAGAGGATTCTGGATCCCAGCTTGACGGATTCTCTTTCCTTGCTGCTGCAAGAGATTTTTTCCAGTGCGGAAGCTCGTCTCAAGCAGTCACACCACCCCAACCGAACAGCTTGGTTGCGGATCTTGCGGTCGCTGCAGCGGATGGGATCCCTGAAGCTCAGCCGTCTGGACGCCAAGATCCTGGCAGCTACGCTTGAGGATCTGGAGCAGGGTTTTGCCACCTTCCAAAACTACACCCATCGGCGCAAGGTAACAGTCTTTGGCTCGGCGCGTCTAGGGGAGGACAGCCCCGAGTACCAGCAGGCGCAGCTATTTGCCCACCGCATTAGTCAGCTGGGCTTCATGGTGCTGACAGGGGGCGGCGGCGGCATCATGGAAGCCGGTAACCGGGGGGCGGGGCAAGAAAACTCGTTTGGGCTGAATATTCAGCTGCCCTTTGAGCAGGTAGCCAACCCTTTCATTGCCGCCAGCGACCGGGTCATTAACTTTAAGTACTTCTTTTCTCGCAAACTTTTCTTTGTCAAGGAAACAGATGCCCTAGTGCTGTTTCCTGGCGGCTTTGGCACCCAGGATGAGGCTTTTGAGTGTCTGACCCTGATGCAGACCGGGAAGACCAAGCTGATGCCGCTGGTGCTGGTGGACAGGCAAGGCGGCTGCTACTGGAAAGAATGGGATGAATATGTGCGAGAGCACCTGCTCAGCCGCGGCTTAATCAGCCCCGAGGATCTCCACCTTTACTCCCTAACTGACGATGTCGGGGAGGCCTGTCAGCAGATCGTCGATTTCTATCGCATCTTTCACAGCAATCGCTACGTGCGGGAGCTTTTGGTTTTGCGCTTAAACACCAAGCTTTCACCGGAAGCCCTAGAAATTTTAAACCAAGAGTTTGCTGACATTCTCGAGTCGGGCCGGATTGAGCAAACAGAGGCTCTGCCCGAGGAAGCTGAGGAAGACATTGCCCATCTGCCGCGGCTAGTAATGCGCTTTAACCAGCGCAGCTTTGGGCGGCTGTGGCAAATGGTGCGCCGAATCAACAAGCTCCCTCCCGAAGGGTCAGAGCCTTTGATGCAATCTGAACAAAAGTAGCATCAATCCCAATGGGCCGGTTGTTTGTCAAAATCTGCGGCATCACGCGGCAGGATCAGGCCGAAGCCATTGCGGCGCTGGGGGTAAGCGCCCTAGGGTTTGTGGCCGTGCCCAACACGCCGCGCTATTTGCCTCTTTCGGCAGCGCGCTGGGTGGGATCCCTGCCCCGCCATGTGGAAAAGGTAGGGGTTTTTCTGGATCAGGATCCCGGCACCATCGCCACCTGGGTGGAAACGGCTGGCCTCACGGCTGTTCAGCTTCACGGCCAGGAATCTCCAGAGATGTGTCGGCAACTGGGAGAGTGGCTCCCCGGCATCCGCCGCATCAAGGCCCTGCGCATCCGGTGCCCAGCAGACCTGGAGGTGGCCGACCTCTACCGCGACTGTGTAGAGACCTTACTGCTGGATGCCTATCACCCCCAACGAGCAGGTGGCACTGGGCAAACGCTCAACTGGTCGGAACTGGCCTCCTGCTCTCTGCCCTTGCCCTGGCTCCTGGCCGGTGGCCTCAGCCCAGACAATGTTCTGCAAGCGCTCAGCCACCTTCAGCCTGCCGGCATCGATCTCTCCAGCGGTGTCGAACGCCAGCCGGGCGACAAAGACCTAGACAAAGTCCGGCGTCTGCTGCAGCAGTTAGCATCCCAAGGTTGGGCAATCGCCCCTGGCCAGTCTCAACCCCCTGCAAGCCAGGGAGGCTCGCGCCCGATCCCTACTGCAGGGATCGAAGGTTCAGCCCTGGCTCAAACCTCACCTCTTTCACCTCTCCAAACCGTCCCATCAGTCCCAGAGGGCGGTCGTTGAAGGTCACCAGCACCCCGCCCGCATTGCCAGTGCGCAGCACAATCGATCGCTCGGCCTCCCAGTTCAGCTCCGCCCCTGGCTGTAGGGTAGCCTCAAAAACAGTTTTTCCGTCGGCAATAACCCGCAGCCAAGAAGGATGTTCCACCACGCGAATACCAAGGCGCACTGGCTTGCGCTGCTGGGCTTCCAAGACGTCGGGGAAAACCCCCTCGATGCGCGTCCATTGCTCTAGGGTAGGAAACATCTGGCGAAGGGTCGGCTCGGGGTCTGGCTTGCGCTCAGAGGAGTTGGCCGCCGGCGGCTGTAGCTGGGCTCCCTCACCGCCCGAACGGCTAGCTAGCCACTGCCCAAAGGGATTGCCCCTGCTCTCCAAAAAAGCCGACAGCCCTCCCACCGCCAGCACGACTAGCCCCACATAGGCAGCCCAGAGGTGGAAGGGGCGCAAAGCAAAGGCGGGCTGTTCGCCAACAGCAGTTCGCGGAGGTGAGGCAGAGGGCATTTTGGCCGATAGCAGCGGCAACGCTTGCCGAGATAGCCTTTCGCCATCCAGCCCTAGGTAGTTGGCGTAGCGTTTAATGAAGCCTTGCACGTAGACTGGCTCCGGCAAGCGGCTTAAGTCGGCTTCCTCCAGGGCCTGCAGGTATTGGGAGCGGATGAAGGTATCGTTAGCTACCTCTGTCAACGTCAGCCCCCGTGCCTCCCGTGTTTGCCGCAACAGGGATCCCACGGCCTCTAGAGAGTGTGCTGGCTCTTGCATCGCTGCTTACCTGTGAATGCACACTCAGGTGACATCCTCCCCCTCAATTCACGGGAGATACCTAACACGCATATGGTAACGTACCCCAAGACGGGATCCTTGCAGATCGCGCTCCCCTACTCTCTGAGCGCTTGGCCATTGCCGGCAAACGAGGCCAGCAAAGCCTGAACCTCCTGGGGCTCCAACAGGCGAAACTGACCTGGCTTGAGGTTGCCAAGGCGCAGCGGGCCAATCGCCTCCCGGTGTAAGCTGAGCACAGGATGACCCAGCTGCTCGGCCACCCGCCGAATTTGCCGCTTACGGCCCTCAAACAAGACCACCCTCAGCCACGAGGAGTTGGAGTTTTTTCTAAAGGGAGGCGGATTACAAAACTCCACCACTGCCGGCAGAGTAGTAGACCCATCCAAATCGACGCCCTCCCGCCACCGTTGTAGGGTGGCCTGGCTAGGGCGCCCCTGCACCTGCACCCAATAGGTCTTGGGCAGATGATAGCGCGGGTGGGTCAGCTTCAGGGTCAGGTCGCCGTCGTTGGTGAGCAGCAAAGCGCCACTGCTGTCAGCGTCCAGCCGGCCCACTGGATAGAGACGGATCTGCTGGTTCCAGGGTGGCGGAAGCAGATCCAGGACGGTCTTGCGCCCCCAGGGATCCTTGCAGGTAGACAAGACCCCCCGGGGCTTGTGCAGGAGCAAAACGTAGCGGGCCGGATCCCCGCAGGAGATTGCCTGCCCATCCACTTCGATGCAATCCCGTTCCGGATCGGCTTTAAAGCCCAGCTCGGTGACCACCTTCCCATTGACCCGAATGCGCCCGGCCAGGATCCAGGCTTCCACCTGGCGGCGGGAAGCTAGCCCCTGCCGAGCCAAAAGCTTCTGGAGCCGCTGGGGTGCTGCCATAGGCACTGGGTAGCAAAGGAAGCAGAACCTTACCTCCTAGGAGGAGGCGGGTGTGGTGCCGGCTCTGGGCAGATAACTAGAGGAAGAGCTGTAGGACACCTTAAGCCTAACAAATCCTAGAACTTTGCGGTTGCTAACCTCTCAAAAGGCAACCGATGAGCTATCGCCCTGCTGGACTGCAAGGTTCACCAACCGGTTGCGGCCTCTTAGGCAGCAGGACGGGTCTCCTCTTACCTCCTGCAACCCCCGATGGTTAAGGGCTGAAATGGTGCAGCTACTGGCCGTCCAACTCCTCGGCCTCGCCACCATCCCCCTCTTCAACCGTTTCCTGGTCTTTGGAGGAGGATCCCTGCTGTCGAGCCTCGGCTTCCCGTTTCAGTTGGTTGAGCAGGGCCAAGACTCGGGACCCCCGTTCCAAGGAGCGATCTTGTAAAAACGCCACCGTCGGCACTCGTCGCAGGCCCAGCCGCTGGCCAATCTCCCGCCGCACGAAGGGGGTGGCGGCGACCAACCCTTCCATTGCTTGCCGCTGGGCTGCTTCGTCGCCATAGATGCTGACGAAGATGCGGGCGTTTTGCAGGTCGCTGGAAACCTCTACGTCCACAATGCTGACCATGCCCGCCCCCACGCGGGCATCTTTGATCTCCGAGAGCAGGATCTGGCTAACCTCTCGCTTGATCTGCTCGGCTACCCGGGCTACCCGTCGCTCTGTTGCCATTTTTCGATCCTCAGGTTCCTGTCCTCTGCAAACTTCGGCCCTTGGGGAGTGCTGGCTTCTCCGCGCCATGTTCTCAGAACAGTAGCAGATGCTACGCGCCTCTTCTCCTTCCCCCTCTATTTTGGGTCAATGTCCACCCTCTCCTGAGTAGGAATACCTAAAGCCAGCGATGGATGGAGACAAGATGATCAAGACCCCAGAGGCGCTGCGGCGCTCCGTGGAGCAGTTCATGCTCGATGTAACGGA
The DNA here is from genome assembly GCF_047461615.1 of Synechococcus sp. W65.1. Taxonomy (NCBI): domain Bacteria; kingdom Bacillati; phylum Cyanobacteriota; class Cyanophyceae; order Synechococcales; family Synechococcaceae; genus Synechococcus; species Synechococcus sp. W65.1. The sequence goes on from NZ_JANSHI010000004.1 coordinate 91,764, forward strand.
GCCGCTCGATCCGCTACTTGCCCTCAAGCTAACTCAGGTGGTGGTGATGCTGGGAGATACAGCTTACGCCATGGGCTACAGCGATGGCCAGCGAAGTCTCTGCCCTGGCCGTCTTTTGGGAGATAGACACTGCCGGCAGCCTGAGGGGAATTGAAGAGAGGAAGGAAAAGCAGCCAAGATGGGATCCAGTTGCTTGGCCTCCTATGACTTCCCTAGTTCTCCTCTGGCATCGCCGCGATCTGCGCCTAGGAGACAACACAGCCCTCCATGTGGCAGCCCAGCGCAGCCCCCAGGTAGTGCCGGTTTTCGTTTTCGACCCCCAACTTCTGCAGCGGGCAGACATGGCCCCAGCCCGGGTGGCGTTTCTGCTCCAGGCGTTGCAGGACCTGCAGGAGCGCTACGCCCAGATGGGGATCCCACTCCTGTGGCGGCGGGGAGATCCAGCCGTGGAGCTGCGGCAGTTGGCCGCCGAGCTAGGGGCGCAGGCCGTGTTTTGGAACGAGGATCTGGATCCCTGGGCTCGGCAGCAGGAGAGTCGGGTGCGGGCCAGCTTGGCGGAAGCTGGGATCCCGTCTTTTTCTTACCAAGACATGCTGCTGCACGGGCCAGGGGAAGTGTTGACCCAGGCGGGGGAGCCCTACTCGGTTTTTACCCCTTTCTGGCGCCGCTGGTCTAGCTTGCCCAAGCCGGATCCCTTCCCCATCCCCAAGGGTCTGCAGCCGTTGTCCAGCCTGAAAGCCCAACCTCTGCCCAGCTTGGCGGATCTGGGCTTTGTCTGCAACCAGCGGATCCCGGCCGCGGGTGAGAGTGTGGCTCAGAGGCTTCTAGAGGATTTCTGCCAGGGCCTGCGCATTTTCGAGTACGAGCGGGCTCGCGACTTCCCCGCCGAGCAGGGCACCTCTCTTCTTAGTCCCCACCTCTGCTGGGGAACCATCGGCATTCGGCGGGTGTGGCAGGCCACCTGTGAAGTGGAAGCGGAGGCCCGCAGCGAAGAGGCCGAGAGCAGCCTGCGCACGTGGCGGCAGGAGCTGTGCTGGCGCGAGTTTTACAAGCATGTCTTGGCCCACTGGCCCCATGTGGAAAGCGGAGCCTACCGACGAGCCTTTGATGCGCTGGAATGGGACAACCGCCAGGACTGGTTTCAGGCCTGGTGTGCCGGCCAGACGGGCTACCCCATTGTGGATGCGGCCATGCGCCAGCTCAACGAAACTGGCTGGATGCACAACCGCTGCCGCATGATCGTGGCCAGCTTTTTAACCAAGGATCTCCTCATCGACTGGCGCTGGGGGGAGCGCTACTTCATGCAAAAGCTTGTAGACGGGGATCTGGCTGCCAACAACGGCGGCTGGCAGTGGAGCGCCGGTGTGGGCACGGATCCCAGGCCCCTGCGCATCTTCAACCCAGCCACCCAGGCGGCCCGCTACGACCCAGAGGGGGAGTATATCCGCCGCTACCTGCCGGAGCTAGCGGGGCTGGATACCCCAGCTTTGCTGTGGGTGGGGAATGACCCCAAGGGATCCTGGGCTCTGCAGGAGCGGCGGCGCTGCGGCTACCCGGATCCCATCGTGGATCACAAGGTGCAGCAGCAGGAGTTCAAGCGGCGCTACCAGGCAGTGCAGCACGGCCACTCTAAGCCCGCTCAAGGCAGTCTTTCTCCTCCTTTCTGACAAGACGTGGCAAGGACTCCTCGTCACTCCCAGAAGCGCTCCGCGCCGCCAGCAGGTTTGCGACAGCGTTGCGTAGCAATAAAAAAGGGGATCCGAGGGATCCCCGCCAATCCCCACTTGCTTGAGACTACCGCCTTAGCTCGCTGGGGATGCGCTCCCCAAAGAGCACGAAGTAGAGGATGCGGTAGATGTCTGTGTTCAGGATTCCAGTGACCGGCACTAGCTCTCGAGCGTTCAGGCCCGCCGCGCGAGCAATGACCCCGCTGCCCACATCGTCCTTGCTGGCCCAGGAGATGCCAAAGGGAAAACGCTTGCCATTTTTGTCCGGAGCGGAGAGGAAGGGCTTTGTACCAGTGCCGTCCACCCCGTCAAGGGGAGCGCCGCTTTCTTCAGTAGGCGGCAGAGGATTATCGGCAGACTCGACATCCACCAGCTGCATCCCGCCAGCATTGCTGTCGCTGGTGGTAATCATGAAGGTCTTGGGATTCTTCTCGATAAAGTTGAGAATCACCCCGATGGCATCGTCAGCCCGCTTCACGGCCTCCAGGCAGCCGGAAGCGTTGAGGTTGTTGCACATGTTGTCGGTGCCCTCTTCTTCGATGACGGCGAAGAAGCCCTTGGGATTGCGGGAGATCCGCTCCAGGGCAAACTGTGTCATCTCGGCAATGGTGGGGGCGCTGGCGATGTAGTTGGGCAAGTTTGCCTTGCGCAGCTCTTCTTCAGGCTTATCGTAGAAGGTGTCCTCGACGTTGAACACCCCCAAAACCTTGGAGACATTCGCCGGCAGCTTCAGCAGCTCGTCGCGGGTATAGACGACGGCATACCCTTTTTTCTTGGCTTCCTCAATGAGGTTGCGGCCATCCTTGCGCTTCCCTTGGCCAAAGCGCCCCTGGACACCTTCCGGCAGCAGCCATTCCTCGCCAGCGCCGAGGATGATGTCTACCCCTGACTCCACCACCTGCAGGGCAATCCCCTCATAGTCGCTGCGCTTAGCAGCCTCGGCAACGAACGCAGCCGTCCCCGGCTCAATGATGGATCCCGTTTGCACCAAAGCTGTACCCAAGCCTGCCGCCACAGCCTCTTCCATGATCGTGTTCAGGGTGCCGTTGGCCGAGGGATACTCCTTGCCGTCCGGATCCAACCCAAAGCTCTTGGCGTGAGCCCGAGTTCCTGTGGCATGGGTCACCGCTCCGGCGTTGGAAGTTCCCCCAAGCTGGTCGAAAAGGTGCCCGCGATAGGTGGTAATCACGGGAAGACGATCCCAGTTCAAGAAGCCATCTGGGCCCTTGTAGAGAATGCGCGTAATATCCCAGTGGGAGGCCGAAGTGCCATCCGGGTGGAAGAAGATGGCCCCGTTTCCGGTCGGCTTTGGCGCCGCCTGGGCCAGGCTAGAGGAAAAAAGCGAAGAGGACAGCAAACACAGCGTTGCAGCCAAAGCTGCCCTCAGAGGATGGTTACGCATAGCTAACCTGCTCTTGCTTGCTCAAAGCTGAACGTCAAGGAAAGTAACACAGCCTTGAGCAGTTAGCAAGAGCGCAGGCAAACACCCCTGCAGAACTTACCTGCAGCGACGACCCTCTCCTAAGGTTTGCTACTTGGCCGGGGCAGGTTGCGAGGTCTATACCTAGAGTTAACTATCTCTTAACTGCCGCATAACGTCAAGGCTTCTCGTAGAGCTTTATAGCCGTCTTCCAGTCAAGCTGTTCTTTTGGGAGCAGGCGTCGAACTCTTGGCCTGCCAGGACCGCTTAAGCTGTCTAAGGTGGTGTTGCCAACGCTGCAGTTCCCCGGCTTCCAGCGGGATCCCGCCAAAGCGTACTTCCAGGTAGCGCTGCAGGAACCGGATGGCCAGTTCAACCTGAGGCAAGTCGGCCTGGCGCAAGTGTTCTAGGCAAGCTTCTGGCCCTAGGTGGGCGGGGATCCCCACTGCCGTCGCCAGATCCCGAAGTTGTAGATAAAGCCTTGAGATGACCTGGCGGCGCCGCTGGGACTTGGGCAGGGCTGCCGGCAGCCAGCGCATCCCGGCAAAGGCTAGACTCGGCAGCAGGATCCCAGCTATCCAGGTGGGCCAGGGGGGCGGAGGCTGCCACAGGGATCCCAGCAAAACCCCATTGCCGGCAGTGGCCAACAGAATCCACCCCCCATCCTGCCAGCGCAAAGCCCGATAGCGGCGGCGGCGACCCCAGTAGGCCATGGAACTGGTGATTAAAATCACCCCCACCAGGGGCAGGCTGTTCTGTTGCAGCGCTTGTCCCCAGCCCAGCAGGCTACGGCGGAAGGCGGCGACGACATCCTCTTGCTTTTGGGGGGCGGTCACGCGGCTAGCCAGCTCTTGGATTTGCCGCCAGATCTGCCGCTGGGTGGATAGGTCGTATTGAATCACATACTTAAACCAGCGAAAGCGCAGGCTGTCGTAGAAGTCTAGGATGGGATCCCACCAGGTTTCCCGCTGGCTAACATTGGCCTCTGCCGGCGTGGCATCGAAGATGATCCATCCATAGGGGCCAAAGGGGATCTCCGTCCAAGAATGGGCATCAGCGTTGCGCACCGCCAGGTACTTTTCCTGCGCCACCCAGCGACCGCCCAAGAAGCCATTGACCACGCGGGCCGGTATGCCAAGGCTGCGGGCCAGCACCGTCAGAGCGGTGGCAAAGTATTCGCAGTGGCCGCGGCGATGGGTAAACAAAAAAGCCTCCAAAGGCGGCTCGGCACCGGGATCTGGCAAATTGGTGGTGTAGGCGTAGTTCTCTAGCAGGTAGTTCCGCAGAGCCGTTACCTTGCCAAAGACATCGGGGATCCCAGCCGTGATCTCCTCTGCCAAGGCGGGAATGCGCGGATCCAGGTCTTCTGGCAACTGCAGATAGGCTTGTTGCTGGACTGGGTCAAGAGCGCTCAGCAGCTCCTCCCGGCCAAGCTGGCGCAGGCGGGGTTCCAGATCTCGTGGGATCCGGCTCACGGCACGGTAGAGATAGGGCATCCGGGGGGGCAGAGAATGGCTGACATCTCCAGTCTCGCGCAGGAGCAGGCGGCGGTTTTGCCATTGCCACCTCTGCTGTGGAGTCATCGCCCCACCTCGATCCAGCCATTCCACCTCCACCAGCGGCGCCACCCCAAAAACGGTGTTGGTGTCCAGCGGCTCTAGGTAGATGAGCTGCTCCAGCGGGAAGAACTGCAGGTCGGAGGCAGCAGGGATCAAGGGGGAGGCCGAGAGCTCAAAAACCCCTGCCGCGTTGGGGAAAATCGAGAGCGACCGATCCAGCGTCCGCGACCAAGCCCGCCCGTCGTAGCGATCAAAGCTCATGCCACGCCAGTAGAGAGACTCCACCTGGGGCGGCACCCCTGCCGGGAACTCCACCCGCATGACAACGGTGTTGTCAGTCTTGAGGGTGCCGAACTCCCCCAGGCTGACCTCTTCGGCAAAGCCAGTGGTCATCACCGGCGAACGGGCCTGCCGGCCTAAGATCCCCAAGCCGACGCGCGGAAATAGGAAAAACAAAGCCACTGACAGGACCATGGCCAGCAAGGCTAGGGATCCAAGAAACCCCAGAAAGCCAAGGTCGATCCTGCGGACTTGGCTGGCCGCCTGCGGGTGCTGCTCGGCTTGGAGGCGCAGATGATAAAGGGTGAGGTTAACTAGCCCTACCCCCACGTAAAGCAGGAAGAGGAGTCCAAAGCTAATATCTTGGTTGAACAGGGTGGCAATCGCCATCAACAGCAGCGACAACACCGCCAACTGGATGTGATCTGCTGCCCGCTCCCGCTGAAACAACTTGGCCCCCGTTAGGTAGAGCACCAGGCCAATGGCCCCATCCGAAAGCTGCAGGAAGCCCGAGAGCACCAACGCCGCCAAGCTGACCAACACGCTCACCGTCAGCGGCATCCAGAGGGGCGCATAGCGGGCAAAGCTAATCCGGGGTGGCTCCCAGAACCAACTGCCCACCCCCGCCGCCAAGCAGAGGGCGATAACCGCCGGCGACAGGGCCTGATCTCCAAGGCAGAGGGCCGTGAAGGCGATCCCCACCAGCAGGTAGATGAAGACTTTTTGGACAGCAAGCAGCGGCCAGGCCATGGGCTAGGTTGCTTTGGGATCCCTCAAGTGGCCCTTCCAAGATAGCCAAGTCTTTTTCCTTCTCCTGCCCACGATAGACCCAGCTGGCTGGTACCCCTTCTCGATTGGAGAAGACAGACCTCTGCCGCGGCACTAGAAGGCACTAGAATCGTTAATGTTCCTTAACTTTCGTTGTTTTTCGACCTGCGCTGCGCACAGAGGGGACGAGATGTCCGGCCAGAACGAAATCCACGTAGTGGGGGCGCGGCAGCACAACCTCAAGAACATCGAGCTGCGGATCCCGCGCAATCGCCTGGTGGTGTTTACGGGCGTCTCCGGGTCCGGCAAATCTTCGCTGGCTTTCGACACCATTTTTGCCGAGGGGCAGCGGCGCTACGTGGAGTCCCTCAGTGCCTATGCGCGGCAATTTCTAGGGCAACTGGACAAGCCGGATGTGGATCGCATCGAGGGCTTGAGCCCGGCCATTGCCATCGACCAAAAGTCCACCAGCCACAACCCCCGCTCCACGGTGGGCACCGTTACCGAGATCTACGACTACCTGCGGCTGCTCTACGGGCGGGCTGGGATCCCGCACTGCCCCCATTGCGACCGGGTGATCGCTCCCCAGACGGTGGATCAAATGGTGGATCAGATCCTGGCCTTGCCGGATCGGACGCGCTTTCAGCTGCTTGCGCCTGTGGTGAGGGGGAAAAAGGGCACCCACGCAGCGCTCCTGCAAAGCCTGCGCCAGCAGGGATTTGTGCGGGTGCGTGTCGACGGCCAGGTATGGGATCTCAGCGAAGAGATCACCTTGGACAAAAACAAGACCCACACTATCGAGGTGGTGGTGGATCGGCTGGTCAAGGGCCCCGACATGGCAGAGCGGCTGGCCGATTCCCTGACCACCTGTCTGCGCCAGTCGGGGGGACTGGCGGTAGTGGAGCTCTTGCCCCGCGAGGAGGAGCGGGAACATCTGTTGCAAAAAGTAGCCGAGGTGGCGGGGCAGTACCTCAACGGCAAGCCGACGGAGCTGATCTTCTCTGAGCAATTTGCCTGCCCCGACCATGGCTCGGTGCTGAGCGAGCTGTCGCCGCGGCTATTTTCCTTCAACTCGCCCGTTGGCGCCTGTCCTGTCTGTCACGGCTTGGGCTTTGAGCCCATCTTCGACCCCGACCGCATCGTGCCCGATCCCAAACTTCCCCTCTACGCGGCCATCGCACCTTGGGCCGAGCGGGAGAACCCCTACTACCTGGGGTTGCTGGCAGGGGTCGCCAAGGCCTTTGGCTTTGACCTCAGCAGCCGCTGGTGCGACCTCACGCCCGAGCAGCAGCAAATCCTTCTCTACGGCACCGACCAGGAGATCTACGTTGAGGCAGAATCCCCCTACCGGGGCCGGGGCTACTACCGTCGCTACGAAGGGGTGATCCCGCAGTTGCAGCGGCACTACCAAGAAACCACCTCCGAGACCTACCGGCAAAAGCTGGAAACCTACCTCACCTACCGCCCCTGTGCGGCCTGTGGGGGGGCTCGCCTTCGCCCTGAGGCCCTGGCAGTGCGCGTCGGCGGCTACCGCATTACTGATCTCACCGAGGTCTCTATCCGGGAGTGCCTACACCGCTTAGAGCATTTGAAGCTCACCCCTCGCCAGGCGCAGATTGCCGAGCTGGTGCTGCGGGAGATCAAAACCCGGCTGCAGTTTTTGATCGACGTGGGCCTTGACTACCTCACCTTGGCCCGCCCGGCCATGACCCTTTCGGGGGGTGAAGCGCAGCGGATCCGGCTGGCTAGCCAGATTGGCTCTGGCCTGGCGGGCGTGCTCTATGTGCTGGACGAACCCTCCATTGGCTTGCACCAGCGGGATAACCACCGCCTCTTGCAGACCCTGTTTCGCCTACGGGATCTGGGCAACACCCTAATCGTGGTGGAGCACGACGAGGAAACCATCCGCGCCGCCGACCACATTGTGGACATTGGCCCTGGAGCTGGCATCCACGGAGGAGAAGTGGTGGCCCAAGGGTCTCTAGCCAACATCCTGGCCTGCGAGCGCTCCATGACGGGAGCTTACCTTTCGGGGCGGAGGCGGATCCCTACCCCTGCCCAGCGCCGACCGGGGAAAGGGGTTGCCCTCAAGCTCACCAATGCCCACAAAAACAACCTCAAACACATCGATGTGGAGATCCCCCTGGGCAAGCTAGTCTGTGTTACAGGGGTCTCCGGCTCCGGCAAGTCCACCTTAGTCAACGAACTGCTCTACCCCGCCCTGCAACACTACCTCGGCCAGAAGGTGCCCAAGCCGGCGGAAATGGGGGAGTTGCACGGCATCGAGCACATCGACAAGGTTATTGTCATCGACCAATCCCCCATTGGCCGCACCCCTCGCTCCAACCCTGCCACCTACACGGGTCTGTTTGATCCCATCCGCCAAGCCTTTGCCCAGACTCGGGACGCCAAAGCCAGAGGCTATCCAGCTGGCCACTTCTCCTTCAACGTCAAGGGAGGGCGCTGCGAAGCCTGCAAAGGGCAAGGGGTGAACGTGATTGAGATGAATTTCCTGCCCGATGTGTATGTTACCTGCGAAGTCTGCGGCGGCAAGCGCTACAGCCGCGAGACCCTCCAGGTCAAGTACAAGGGCAAAAACATCGCCGAAGTCCTGGATATGACGGTGGGAGAGGCGCTGGAGTTTTTCGCTGCCCTGCCCCCTGCGGCCAAGATCCTGCAGACCCTGGCCGATGTGGGCCTCGACTACATCAAGCTGGGTCAGCCGGCTCCAACCCTCTCGGGTGGGGAAGCGCAGCGGGTGAAGCTGGCCGCAGAACTGGCCCGCCGCTCCACCGGCAAAACCCTTTATCTACTGGATGAACCCTCCACCGGCCTGTCGTTTTACGATGTTCACAAACTTTTGAACGTCCTGCAGCGGCTGGTGGATGCGGGCAACACCGTGCTGGTGATCGAGCACAACCTGGACATTCTCCGCTGTGCCGACTGGATCATCGACTTAGGGCCGGAAGGGGGCGACCAGGGCGGCCAAATTGTTGCCGTCGGCACCCCGGAAGAAGTAGCCGAACACCCGGGATCCCATACGGGGCGGTACCTGAAGCAGGTTTTGCAGCAACACCCCCCAGCCCCTGAGCTGCCTTAGCTCCAGCTGGGAGTCTGCCTCCACTCGGCCTTCGGCCAACTTCAAAACAACAGCTCTTCAATAATCTCGTTGGAAAACAGCCAGCCCTCGGGCGGGACTAGCCGTAGCCGTCCCCCTTCGCAACTGGCCCAACCTTTTTCAAAGTAGGGATCCAGCCTCTGCAGAGCCTGCTCCACCCTCCTGCTGCCAAAGCGCTCCTGTAAAGTTGCCAAATCCAGCCCTTCCTGGAGGCGCAGCCCCAACATCACCGTATCCATCCAGATTTCTTCTAGAGAGGCTGGCGGCGGGAGGGGGTGAACTTGGGCTTTGACCTGTTCAAAATACTTGTGGAGAGTCCTCGGCTGGTGAATGCGCCGCCCCCCTTCGTAGCCGACAGATCCCATGCCAAAGCCAAAGTAGGGGCGATTTTCCCAGTACACCCGGTTGTGGCGACAGGCATACCCAGGGCGGGCAAAATTGGAGATCTCGTAGTGGATATAGCCTGCCTGGGTGAGGAGACGCCGGGCCATCAAGTACATTTCAACGGTCGCCTCTTCGCTGGGCAGGGGCGCCTCTCCCGGCCGGTACAGACGACCAAAGCGAGTTTCGGGCTCGAGGGTGAGATCGTAAACGGAGACGTGGGCCGGGTTGATTTCAAGAACAGCTTGCAGCGACTCCTGCCAATGTTCCAAAGTTTGGTAGGGCAGCCCGAAGATCAAATCCAGGTTGAAGTTCTCAAAGCCCACCGCCTTCAAGTCGGCCACAGCTTCATAAATTTCTTCCACTCCGTGTAGGCGACCGCAGGCGGCCAGCAGCTCTGCCTGAAACGCCTGGGCTCCCAAGTTAATGCGGTTGACCCCCAGGTCCCGGTAGCCCGCCAACTGCTCTCGGGTCAGGGTGCCGGGGTTGGCCTCGAGCGAGATCTCGCAGTCGGGATGAAACGGGATCCGCTCCCTAAGTTGAGCCAAGATCCGGCCCAATTGCTCCACCGTCAGCAGGGAGGGGGTGCCGCCGCCGAAAAAAATGCTGGTCAAGGGTTGGGGATCCCCGGCCAAATGGCGGTAGCGATAGGCGCCACCGATCTCTTGGCAGAGCACCTGCACATAGGTTTCTATCAGCTCGCGGGTGCCCAGGCCAGTGGCAAAATCGCAGTAGTGGCAGCGCTGCCGACAGAAGGGGATGTGCAGGTAGGCAGCCTCCGGCCAGCCAAGCTGAGCGGAGAGGGTCAGCTCTTCCGTAGGTGCTGCGACTGCCATAGAACCACTATACTGATAGGCCCTTGATAAGGATCCATGAAAGCCGTGCGCCTGGCGGTGATCGACTATGATGCCGGCAACTTGCATTCGGCTTGCAAAGGGCTGGAGCGGGCCGGGGCCGAGGTGCAGCTAGTAACAGAGCCGGCTGGGCTGGAGACTTTTGACGGCATCGTCTTGCCTGGAGATGGAGCCTTTGATCCGGCCATGCAGCAGTTGCGAGAGCGAGGTTTTGTGGAGCCCATTCGGGAGGCGGTGCAACGGCAGCAGCCCTTCCTGGGCATCTGCCTTGGGCTGCAGGTTTTGTTTGAAAGCAGCGAAGAGGGAAACGAGCCAGGGCTGGGCATCGTGCCAGGACGGGTGCAACGCTTTCAACCAGAGCCAGGCCTGCGCATCCCCCACATGGGCTGGAATCAGTTGCACCTCACCCAGCCCCAGTCTCCCCTTTGGGCAGGGATCCCTGACCAAGCCTGGGTCTATTTTGTTCACTCCTACCACGCGGTGCCCCACGACCCAAGCTGGGTGGCCGCCACCACTCAGCACGGCAGCCAAACCTGTGTGGCCGCCATTGCCCAGGGCGCCGTGTTGGCCACCCAGTTTCACCCGGAAAAGTCCGGTCCGGTTGGTTTGAAGATCTTGCAAAACTTCGTGGACTTTGTGGCCGGATCCCTGGCCCGCACCTAGACCTCGGCTTTTCCCAAGCCCCATGAACTACTGGCTGATGAAATCGGAGCCCAGCGTCTACAGCATCTGGGATCTGCAGCGGGAGGGCCAAACTCTCTGGGACGGCGTGCGCAACTACCAAGCCCGCAGCTACCTGAAGGCTATGCAGCCTGGGGATCGCGCCTTTTTCTACCACTCCAACGCCAACCCTCCCGGCATAGCCGGCTTAGTGGAGATCGTGGAAACCCAGGTGGTGGATCCCAGCCAGTTTGATCCCACCAGCCCCTACTACGATCCCAAGTCAACCCCTGCAGCTCCCCGCTGGTACACGGTGCGGGTGCAATTCGTTGCTGCCTTTGAGCGCTTGATCCCTTTGGCCCAGTTGCGGGCCACTTTTACCCCTGCAGAGCTAGAGGTGGTGCGGCGGGGCACGCGACTGTCGGTGATGCCTGTGGCCCCGGCGGTTGCTGAGCGCTTGCTCTCGCTGGCACTCTTCTCCTCCTGACCCAAGACAAGCTAAGCTTCTCAACCGTTCCGCTTTTTCGGCTGCCAGTCGATTGATTATTCGGCTCCCTCCTCCTCATCGCTTAAAAAGCAGGTAGCTGGAGCTCCTTAACGAATTCGAAAAGTAGGAAACTGGCTATTCAACACTTGCCTAGGATTGAGGAAAGACACACACCATAGAGCGAGGTTAGTGTGGCGCTGTGCAACGACTATGGCCGTTGGAACCGAGCAATTGTTCAATGGGCAACACGGGGAGTTCCTCACGGCACGCCAGTTTACCTCAGCGTAGATGAAGAAGTTTTAGCAGGTCTAGGCCTAGGCACAGTTGAGGATTTCTGCCAAGCGGTGCGATCCCAGGTGGTTGTTGGCGATCGGGTGCAGTTATCGGCTCTGCAAAACCACGGCTCACCTGAACCGGCAGGAGTGGCCTTCTTGGCGCTGATGGTGCTTGCCGCCAACGACATGATGAGGGATGACAAGCTGGATGCCAAGGACTTCTTCACCCATTTTCGCAAACGGCTGGGTGTATCTGGCGACAACCGTCCGATAGGGATGAAGGAAGAACGCCTATGGCAGGAGTGGAACCGGTGGCTAGAGGAAAGGGGATGGATTGCCACTGCCAAACCAGGGGAGGGCTCGCGCAAGTACGTGAATTACCCCATTTCCCAAGCTCTGCTGCGGAAGGCAGATGTTCAACGGTTGTGTCGCGTGTTTTATGAGAGAAAGTGGACTACCGCCCGCAGCGAAACCAAGTTGCTAGTGGATTTGGCAAGCGAAGAGAACCTCAACCGACATCTCGCGGAGCTGCTGGACGATCGCCAGCGACACGAAGTACTGGGCGCCGAAATCCTAGCTGTCCATCAAGAGTGGCTAGATGCAGGATGCCCAGAACCGAAACGATTTAGCCGAGCGTTTCAGCCTCCTACGCGCTTGATCGCAGGGCTGTATCGCACCGAAGATCGGTGGGGGAACCCAGAATTCTACCTCTACCCCAAAACTCCACGTCACTGGGCAGTTGGGGAGGTGACGGTAGAAAACCTAGGTAGCCTGCGTTCCGAGCGCGCGGGTTGGTTTTGCCCCGTTGGAGCGCCGCTCTCTGCTAGGGATGTAACAACGGGAAGATCCTGGCCCATCCGGGGTCATGCCTACTTGCGGGAACTCCAACTGCTCGCCCAAGACTTTTGGGTGTTGGTGCCCGATCCTGAAAATGCAGAGTCCGGTGCTCTGGCTACTTGGGGAGCACCCCAACTTGGCAGTCATTTCACGCTGTTGTTTCGGGAGGCGCTGTGGCCGGATTTGCAGCGGCTGCAGGAAGAAAGTCTACTGCAATGGTCAGGTGAGCGTCAGCGTGCCTTTGCCGAAAAATCAGACTGGTGGGAAATCCAAGAATGTCAGGTGCTGGCACCGGTATGGGACGGTTTGTTTTTACAACATCCTGAGCTGAAAGAGGCCTTACAACCACGCGATCGTCTGCACATTGCCTTGGGTGGAGGGCTACGGGTACCGCAAGGACAAGGTTGGCTCGAGGGTCACTTGCCAAAGGTGACTGTGTACGGGTTTCAGCCTACGGTAGCCGTGACTCTAACTGAAGTGCGTACCGGGAGCATATATCTTCCAGAAGACCATCGCTCTACCAACCAGCCTTGGGATTTGCCCGCAGACTTACCTCCCGGTACTTACCAGATCCAAGTACGGGGCGGAACTGCCCACCAGGAGCGCTTTTTGAAGATCCTGAGTTGGGGTGATTTGTCATTAGCTTCCCTAGAGTAGAGGCATAACTCTATGTCGAAAAAATCTTCTCGGTCAGAGCAAACTTACTGGGGCTTTCGCACCCATACCTCCAGATACAAACCCCAAAAGTTGCTGAATTACTTACAAAAGCGGGTTACTCAAGAAAACTTGGCCGATGTTGTGTCTCATGTTCGTATTGAGAAGGGCATTAAGGAAAGAATTAGGGGAGAGTATTACTTCTACTTGGGTATTAAGACAAATGCGCGCTCTGATTGGTCATCCACACAAAACACCCTTGAGCAACTGATTAAAACAGTGAGAGGTATCAGTATAGTTAGGATTGGAAGAGAAGGATTTTGCTGGGAAGACATTCGACACATGGTGGGTATTGCATATGATTTGGGGGAGGATACCCAACCCCTAAAATATTTCTCGGTTGCACGGCCGCCTAAAGTCAACCCACTTAGTCTGGAAACACCCATAGCTGAGTCGTCAGAAGGCGATCGCTCCCAGGCGTGCGAACGGTTGCTATGGTGGCTATCAGCAGCCGGCTCTGGCTCATGGGAAACCTTCCAAGCCGTGTGCGACCGCCTAGACCTACCCCAACCGCGTCGATTGTTGCGTCGGCTGCAACTGCTAGGGCATCTCACGGTGGCTCAGGATGGCAAACGCTGGTACATGCAGCCGCCTTCCTTGCAGCCAGTGGGTGAAAATCGCTACGTGCTATACGGTCAGCGGAATGCAGCTCTCCAGAAAGATCTTCGGCAATTGGGTCGCCTTGAGGAGATCCTTCAACCTCGAAGGAATGCTCCTGCCTGCTGGCAGTTCGAGCCTCAGGATGATGTTGCCACCGCGATCGCCAAGTTGCAGGTCAGCTATCCCACTCTGACCATTTGCCCAGTCGAGGCTCCTCCACAGTGGGCAGATTGGGTGGCCGGGCTCTCGGTTGTCGATTGGGTGCCGCTCCACCGCTATCGGCTAAAGCGTTACGATGGGAGCACCTTCGCAGACGTGCCGACTGCTGAGGAGACAGGCTTCTACGAGCTGCACGAGGAGGGATCCCAACGGCAACACGCTCTGTTTTACGACCGCGAGCAAAACACTTGGTACAGCAGCGAGTGGTACGGCCTGCGTTTTTTGGCTTTGACCTGTCTCCGGCCAGGAGAGTTGGTGGCCAATTACCACCCAAATTCTCAAGAGTTAACAATTCCCAGCAGCCAGCGCTGGCCGTTGGCGTACGAACGCTATTTGGTCATGCAATCGGGTTGTTTGCCTGACTACAATCCTGACACTGGAGAGCTGATTTATCGAAACATCACGCCGACTGTATGGCAATTAATTGGCGAGCGACTGCCACATCTCAGCGCAAGGGAATAGCAAATTTGTAGATTACAGTTGTACGGAACGCCAAGGAAAAACCATGTACGATCTCGTCGGTGCCTATCAACGGTTAGATTGGGTCTATCGGCTTTACATCAAGAGTGCTTTTCCCTTGCGGTATCCGGCTCTTAGCGCTGAGCGCGATTGCTGCTTGCAGTCCAGCCCTGAACATCCCTTGCTAAGCGTTCCTCCTTTGCTAGAGCCGACACCGGTCTATCCTTCTTCCGGCAAGACCCTTGAGGCAGCAGCACAGGCGTTACCTGATGGTTACGAAGATTTGGCACATCTTGGTCGGTCTTTGTTTCCAAATTTCCCTCTCTATGAGCATCAGTGGCGGAGCTTGGAAGCAGCCATCGTTCACCAGAAGGATATTGTGGTAACGACGGGCACCGGCTCAGGCAAAACCGAATGCTTTTTGCTACCAATTTTAGCCTATCTTGCTCGAGAATCCCGCACCTGGGATCCCATGTCCCCTCAGAGTGGCGATACGTTCTGGTGGCAGCAGGAAGACAATCCAAAGTGGGTACCACAGCGCCAAGGGCAACAACGACCGGCGGCGATACGGGCCTTGATTCTCTATCCTTTGAATGCTCTGGTGGAGGATCAATTGCGACGGTTGCGCAAGGTGTTGGACAGTCCGGAAACCCATGCCTGGCTCGATCGCGAGCGCGGCGGCAATCGCATCACCTTCGGTCGCTATACGGGACAGACACCCCTCCCCGGTCGTCAGACCCCTGAAAAGGTCAAAGAATTGGCCAAGCTATTGAGAGATCTTCAGGAGCAGCAGGGAAGAGTTGCTGTTCGGAACAAGAATTCGGATAAAGATTCGGATTTAGTATTTTATTTCCCTCGCTTAGATGGGGGAGAAATGCGCTCACGCTGGGACATGCAAGAACATCCCCCAGATATCCTGATTACCAACTATTCCATGCTCAACATTATGCTGATGCGGCAAATTGAGGCTGGGATGTTCGAGCAAACGAAAGCGTGGTTGCAAGCGGATCGAGGTAATAAATTCTTGCTGATTGTGGATGAGTTGCACACCTATCGCGGGACACCAGGGTCAGAAGTAGCTTATTTGCTGCGCTTGCTGCTGTACCGCTTGGGGCTAACAGTCAACTCAGAACAGCTACAAATTTTGGCGACCAGCGCCAGCTTGGAAGAGGGCGAGGCGGGCCGCCGGTTTCTCCGGGAGTTTTTTGGGCGCGATAACTTTGCGGTGATCGCTGGAGAACAAGTTGCTCCGGATCCCGAAGCCCCAGCGCGAGTGCGTCAGTATCAAGTTGCTTTTGCTCAATTTGCCAGAGATGTGCAGGCGGATCCCCTCCAGCCCCTGCGACCTCTCCCTATCCCCGAAGAAGCTCTGACCAAGCTGGTGCAAGAGCTGGGGGGCGATCCCAGCTCAAAACCACTGGAGCAGGCTTTGGGGGAGTGCCTCGAAGAACTCAAGGTTGGCGATGCCTTGCGGGAGGCCTGTCGGCAAGCTAGTGGCAGCGTGCGCGCCACCCCCATCCAAAAAGTTGACCAGCAACTGTTCCCGGGGGCGGCCGTGCCCCAAGGCGGTCTGGTCTCCGAGGCCTTGCGAGGATTGTTGATGGCGACGGCGGTAGCTCAGCGAGAAGACGGGCGATCGCCCCAGCCCGTGCGCGGTCACCTTTTCTTTCACAACCTGCAAGGTCTCTGGGCGTGCAGCAACCCTCACTGCAGCGTTGCGCAACGCTCTCCGGAGAACAACCAGCCGCCTTCACCCATTGGCGCTTTGCACAGCCAACACCGTCTCAGTTGCGACTGCGGGGCGCGTGTCCTGGACTTGATCGTCTGCGAAGTTTGCGGGGAGGTATTCCTGGGGGGCTATGCATACCAATCCGGCGAGTCCCTTATCCTCACTCCCGATCAACCTGACTTGGAAGGCATTCCTGATTTGGTGAACCTTACGCAGAGGTCTGGGAATTATCGCGTTTTTTGGCCCCTGCCCCACGACCCGGAACCTTGGGCGACCCAGCCGCAATATTTGGAGTGGACTGCTGGCAAGACGAAGCGGGGGTGGGTTGAAGCCAAGCTCAACCCCGCTACTGGTGAACTCCGACAAGATAAAAGCCCCCCTAGAGAAGGCGAGGTTCCCGGCTGGGTGTACCAAGTGAAAAAGGGGGATGGGAATCAGCCCGCCTTGCCGAGCCGCTGCCCTCGCTGCGATACCGATCGCGCTCTCCGTGAGGCCTATCCCACTCCTTTGCGCGTGCACCGCACTGGATTCCAAAAAGCCTGTCAGGTGATTGCCGGAGCTTTGTTGCGGGAAATGCCAACACCGCAATCCCGCAAGCTGGTGGTTTTTTCCGATAGCCGCCAGGACGCAGCCAAGTTAGCCGCCGGTATGGAAATGGATCACTATCGCGATATGGTGCGCTTGCTGCTAGTGCGATCAGCAGAGGAGTATAGGCAAGACCTGCGGGCCTTTCTGCGCAGCATTTTGCCTAGCCCAGAACAACAACGGCAGCGGTTGCGTGACTATCCTCGGTTGCTGCGAGAGGTTGAGGGGATGGATGAGGATCTGGATCGCTACAAGCGCTTCGTCAGTGGTCTGCAATCCTTCCTCAATGACGAGGCATGGCGTTGGTCGCAGGACATGCAACCGGCCAATCATGAGATCCGCCAACAATGGCTGGAAATGCTCGAGTCTTACGGTGAGAAAGTCCCGCTCCGCGAGCTTCGACGCACTCTGGCCAACCAACTCTTGCAGTTGGGATTGTGCCCTGGCGGGATGTCCTTTAGCGCCCTTTACTATTCTAAGGATCGGCGTCCCTGGACTGAGCTCTACAACTGGCAAAGTCAACCAGTAACACGAATTGATGCCCCAACACCAGCGCAAAACAGCCACCTCGATAAACTCGATGACTATTTAGCTGATGAAATGATGTTTACGCTGTTTGCCCATGCGGTCAGAAACATCGAGTCTTTTGGACAGGGCTATGTTACAGCTCAAGTTCCTCCGGAACTGCAAGACGTTGCCAGCGCGGTTATCCGCCAATTGGGAATTCGCAAGCGGCATCGATACTCCAAATTCTACAGATCTGGTACTAGGCGGGAATTACCCCAGTACGTGGAGCGATACTTGAGAAAATTAGAGGAACAGGGCAAGCCAGACTTAAAATCCCAGATCGAGCGGGAGTTGGACAAAATCGGTACCGGTAGCGAGAACGGATTGGTTTTGGATCCAGATCGCCTCTACCTTGTGCCCGTCTCTCGCGAAGGTCTTCAAGGCTACCGCTGTCCTCAATGCGGGGCCTTTTACTTGCACACTGCGGGGGGATGGTGCCCAGAGTGCAGTGGCGGTCGCAACACCAGCAAACGCTCTGACCCGCAGGCCATCCGACTGCAGCCGAGCAGCTTGCCGCGCGACTTCGACTACTACGCCTACCTCTCCGATCCTGACAACGAACCGTTTCGGATGAATGCTGCCGAATTGACAGGGCAAACCGACAAGGAGGATCGCCTCAAACGGCAGCGCTGGTTCCAGGAAGTGTTCCTAGAGGGAGAAATACCGCTGGCTCAGGGCATTGATTTGTTAAGCGTGACTACCACTATGGAGGCTGGCGTAGACATCGGCGGCCTGCTGGCAGTGATGATGGCAAACATGCCGCCCCGACGGTTCAACTACCAGCAGCGGGTGGGACGGGCTGGTCGGCGCGGTGCCGGGGTCTCCTTGGCAGTTACGTTTTGCCGGGGTCGCAGCCATGACGATTTTTACTTTCAGCGCCCTGAGGCCATTACCGGCGATCCGCCACCCCCGCCCTACATTGACCTGCGCAGCCTCACCATTGCTCGGCGCGTCGTCGCTAAAGAAGTCTTGCGGCAGGCTTTTCAAGATCTATCGGTTGCAGCGGATCTCGAAGATGCAACCAGTGTCCACGGCGAATTTGGCTTGGCCAAAAACTGGCGGCAAGTGGAACCGTCGGTTCGGGATTGGATTGACAACCATCCCCAAGACATTCGAGCTGTGATTGCCCAACTTTGCCAGCAGACTTACATTTCAGCCGAACAGCAGGAAGAGCTGTATCGCTACATCCGCGAGGAGTTGGTCAATAAAATTCGCGAGATTGCTGAGTCTGAAGCCTACAGCCAAGATCAACTTAGCGAACGTCTGGCCAATGCCGGCATTTTGCCCATGTTTGGCTTTCCCACACGGGTGAGGTTACTTTACACTCGCCGGTCTGCCAGCGAAGGCACCATTGATCGCGACTTGGATACGGCGATTGCACAGTTTGCCCCTGGCTCGGAAATCGTCAAAGATCGGGCAGTACACACCGCCTGCGGATTGGTGGAGTTGGTGCCTCACCCAAGAGGCGTACAATCGCGTCCCGGCTTGGTGCCGCCCCTCGACAAACCCAATCGCTGGCTAGGTCTGTGCTGCAACTGTCAAGCCATGATAGAGGACTACCAGCCACAGCAGCCGCTTTGCTCTCCTCCCCCAGCTACCCACAAGCCGGCAAAGCAAGCCTGTCCGGTATGCCAGCAAACCACCCTCCGCTGCATTGATGCGCGGGAACCCAGGGGCTTTTTCACCAACTTGCAGCCGCGGGATTTTGATGGTCAATTTGAGTGGCAACCCCGCGTCAGTCGGCCAACCTTGGGCGCGGGCGGACTTAAGGCGGAAGCGACGACCGCAACGACCGGCAACGCTCACCTGCGGGGAGGCAGCGATGACGTTTTAATCGTCAATGATCGCGGCGGCGAGGGGGGGTTCCTGTTACAAGCGGATAAGAGGTGGCCAGGAGCTTATGTTTGTCCTGAAGTTCAGGGGGAACATTTCGAAGGAATAGGCCCTACCTATCGGATTGCCCTACTGTCTAAGCGACGCACTGACGTGCTGCTGGTCAGCCTTCAAACTTGGCCGCCTGGCGTGTTTGCTGACCCAACAACTGTGGAAGGGCGAGCAGCTTTGTATTCCTTCGCCTTCTGGTTGCGAGCGGCTGCCTGCACCTTTTTGGATGTCGATCCTGACGAGTTGCAAGCCAGCTTTCAGACGAAGGAAGAGGCTGGCCGAGTGGTGGGTCAGGCTTTTCTGTTCGACAAGCTGGAGAATGGCGCGGGGTATTGCCTCTACCTCGCTCAGCCGGAGGTCTTCTCGAAGCTGCTGGAACAAGAGGACTTGTCTCAACCCAACAGTTTGGCCTTCCGTTGGCTGCAGCACCAGCAGACCTGCGACACGTCCTGCAACAACTGCTTGCGCGATTACTCCAACCTAGCCTACCACGGGCTCTTGGATTGGCGACTAGCCTTGGATATGGCGCGCCTTCTGCGAGATGCTAGGGCACCGGTCGATTTGCAGAGCCCTTGGGGGGAAGAGCAGGAAAATCCCTGGCGGCGCTTGGTGGAGCAGGTACTGCCGCCACTGCTGGAAAACCTAGGCTTCCAGCAAGTGTCTCAGGATTTTCTCCTGCCGGTGTGGACGGGAAACCGGGGGCGGGAAGTGCGGATTGTGCGCCATCCTATTTGGACTGATGAGCATCCCATCTGGCAACAAACTGTTGAGCAAGTCCGTCAGGCCTATCCCCAGGCCCACATTCAGGCAATCAATCCTTTTTTGACGTTGCGACGACCAGGGGATGTCTTGGCAAAGTCAACAAAAACTACCCGCTCTAAGCGTCCTGGTGCTGCCTGACTTTATTTCGCTCAGTTTCTTTAGCCTGCGGTGGAAGAGGGCAGCGCGACTCAGTAGTCCAACACTGCCGACGCTCTCTCTACGGGCTAAACACGTTGGCAGAGGCGATTTCTTTCTATTCCAGGGCCTAATAGCCTTTCTATTCTCTGACTCTGAACTGCACCAATCCCTACAGAGCTCCCTCCAATCCAGAGCCAAAAGCCGAGAGCCCCCACTGCTGCAAGCTATCGAAGGCAGCATAAGCCGTTAGATCTGGCTGCAGGGGCGTAATCGACACATAGCCCTCGGCAACTGCCCGCACATCAGAGCAGGGATCCACCTCCTCTTCCACCACCTCTCCTGCCAGCCAGTAGTAAGCCTTGCCGCGGGGATCCACCCGTTTCTCGTAAAGATCTGTGTACTTGCGCCAGGCCAGGCGGGCCAAGACCATGCCGCGTATTTCAGCTAGCCCCAGCGGCGGCACGTTGACGTTCAACAGCATTGGCTTCTCTAGGGGCTTCAGGCTCAGCTTCTCCAGCAGGGTCAGCACCACCTGGGCCGCCGGCTGAAAATCCTGGTGGGTAAAGCTGGCCAGGCTCACTGCCAGGCTGGGGATCCCTTCCAACAGCCCTTCCATGGCTGCTGAGACAGTGCCCGAGTAGAGCACATCGGTGCCCAAGTTGGCCCCCTGGTTGATGCCGGAAATCACCCAGTCGGGACGATGTTGCAGCAAGCCATCCAAACCCAGCTTGACGCAGTCCGAAGGTGTGCCTGAACAGGCCCAAGCTTGCACCTCTGGCGGAAACCCCTCCCGCACCGGCTCCAGCCTTAGAGGCTTGTGCAAGGTTAGGGCATGGCCCGTGGCCGAGCGCTCCCGATCCGGACAGACCACCGTTACCTGGTGCCCGCCTATCTGAGCCAGCGCTGCCGCCAAACACCGCACCCCTGCCGCTTGGATGCCGTCATCGTTGCTGACGAGAATATTCATCAGTGCCACCCCTCACCCACCCCTGGCCATCCTTCCCTTCGACCAAGCTCGGCTGCCTCCATGATGCCCTCTGCTGCCAAGCCTACAGCCGGCCGGAAGCCAAGACAAAGCCTGAGAAGCGCAGCCTAGCATGTTATCATTGAGTGTAGTCTTACGAACAATATCCGTAGAGGTACGGTGTCGTTCAGTAAATCTTGAGGGTCATTATGAAGCTAAGGTCAAGCTAGTCTTCTTCCTCTTGTGGGGGCTGCCAACAGCGTCTTTGGTCGAGGGAAGAGCCCATATAGCCCCCAAAGTTGCTCAATCGACAGGAAGTCTATCCCATGTCCCTAGTTTCCATTGCATCGGCAACAGAAGCTCAGGAGTGGCGGGAACTCTGCCAGTGGGCTGGGGAGCACTACCGCTCTCGCACCTTTCCCAAAGATGTGCGCATCCCCACCCGTCCGGGACTGGTGTATATCCCCCAGGAGGGGGTGGTGCGCCTGGTCTGCCAAACGCCAGAGCGGCGGGAAGTTTTTGTTGGGTTTATCACCACTGGCGTGCCCTTTGAGGTGAGCCACCCAGAGCGCTTTGAGCTAAAAGCCTGTACCCACGTCGATCGCACCACGGTGATGTGGTTTTACTGGAAGGATCTAGAACAGTGGCCCTATCTGCACCAGAAGATTCAGGAAAGCTTCCGCCAGCAACTCCAGCGCAAGTTGCTCTGGCTAGGCAACCTGGGCCAGCGTCGAGCCATTGACCGCCTCAGGGGGTTTCTAAGCCTGTTGATCGAGGAGTACGGCCAGCCCTGCGACCAGGGGATGTACTTCCCCTGGACTCTAACCCACGCCCAGATTGGGGATGCCATTGGCGCTACCCGCGTGACGGTAACCCGCCTGCTGGGATCCCTGCGCTCGAAGGGGTTTGTGCAGATCCTGGATCAGAACCTGATCTGCATTCCCAATGGAGTGAAGCTGCAGCCGACGCCAAAAAAGGTGGCCAGCGCCTAAGCTATGGGCCTGCAGCTCTACTACCGGGCTTGGGGAGAAGGGATCCCTTCCCTGCCCATCTTGCTGCTCCACGGCCATCCCGGCAATGCCGACTGCATGGAAGTTTTTGCCGAGGCGGTGGCGGAGATGCACCCCTGTGTGGCCCCAGATCTGCGCGGCTATGGGCATTCGCAGGTACGGGATCCCTTTGAGATGTCGGCCCACCTGGAGGACTTGCAGGAGCTGCTGGATCGCCTGGGCTGGCAGGAGTGTCTGCTACTGGGCTGGTCTTTGGGCGGGATCCTAGCCCTAGAGTTGGCTTTGCGCCTACCCCAGCGGGTCAAAGGCTTGATCCTAGTAGCCAGCGCTGCCTGTCCCCGCAGCAACCATCCCCCTACCGATTTTTGGGATCAGCTCAACACCGGCATTGCTTCGCTGCTCAACTGGCTTTGGCCCGGCTGGAGTTGGAACATCAACACCTTTGGCCGCCGCTCTCTCTACCGCTACCTAATCCAGAGACATACCCCGAGAACCTATCGCTACCTGGCCCAGGCAGCTTTGCCGGCTTACCTGCATACCTCTCCTCAGGCTCGCCAAGCCCTACGCGCTGCCCTTCGACAGGGCTACAACCGCGAGGGAGAGCTGCACCGCCTGCACCTACCGGTTTTGATTCTGGCTGCGGAGCAGGATTGCCACATCACTGTTGCCAGCAGCCTAGCCACGGCCCGCCTTCTCCCTCAGTGCACCTGCATTGTCTATCCCAACGTGGCTCACCTCTTTCCCTGGGAGATCCCTGAGCAAGTAGAGCAAGATCTGCGCCGCTGGCTGAGGGCTCAGGATTGGGCCAAGGGAGGCTCTTGCAAAGTCCCCTCAGAGGGCGGGGCGGCCTCCTGAGCTTGGGCTAACCTACGCAGCCGAGCAAAGGCCTCTTCCTCCAGGTGGATTTGCTGCTGCTGTTGTTCTTCCGGGGTGCGCAGGCGTTTCCCCAAAGGCTGTTGCAGCGTGCCCAAAAGTAAGGGCTCGGAGACTCCCGGCTCGGGGTGGATGACAGTGCGGGCTTGCAGGGTAAATACCGGCGAGCCGGTAGAGAAACGACCAGAGGAGGCCAGATCGCTAGCTGCCTGCTTCAGCGTAAGGATCAGTTGCTCCGGGGTAATATCTGGGCTAACGGCAATGACCGCCCGCTCCGCCCCTTGGTCATAGACAGTGGTGTAGGGAGCAGCCCCGGGGATGCGGGAGCGGAAAATGGGCCCTAGGCTCAGGGCAAAACAGCCTGCCGTTAGAACCAAGGTAAAGGCTGTGTAGCCCACTAGCGAAAACTTCCAAGGCCAGTTGCGCATCCAGGCCAGCAGCGTTAGCAGCGCCAGGAAGATCGCTACCCCCAGCCCCACCTGGCTGGCAGAGGCGAAGAAAGATTGCAAAGAGCCATCCATCATTCGCAAACTACCTCTTGTTGACCCCAGAACTGCCGGCGGCTATGTGCATTTTAGAGCCATTTCTTTATGCTACTAAATCAGCATTGCTGGCAAGAAGGACGCTGAAAAAATGCGAAGAAAACGAACCACGGTACTAGCGAAAGGACTATAATGCCGGCGAAGCGGCTTGAGAGCTGTCGGCATGTCATCTTCGACTCTATCTGAAGGAGCGCATCACAGGCTTGATTCTACGGATCCCTCGGTAGCCCTGCGGATCGCAAGAGAGTCACTGTTCACCCTTGGCAACCTCACTGCCGGGATCCTCAGCGAATACCACGACGTCATTAGCAGCTCTGTGCTGCTGGAAAAGCTGCAGGCCTTTCGGGTTGTCTACGAAGAGGCTGTTGCCCGCCTACAGAAGCCCTCCTTCCGGATTGCCACCATTGGCACCACCTCTTCGGGTAAATCCACTATTGTGAACGCCCTCATGGGCCGGAAAATCGCGCCTATTGAAGCCCAGGAGATGAGTGCCGGGATTCCTGCGGATTAGGCACAGCGAGCGGAGCAGGCTAGTTATCCACAATACCGAAGGAGCTACCTGGGAATGCGGCACGTGGGAAGACCTAAGGGACGAAGAAATCTACAGCCGGCTCAAGCTGACGATGGAGGCCTACCACCAAGAGCGGCGAAAGAAGAGGAAGAAGAGGGATGAAGCGGAGGTGGGCATCCCTCAGGTAGACGTTGAGTGTCCGCTGCTGCCGGTCAGAAATCCTTTTCTGCTAGGCCTGCCTGAGGGCTTACAGGTCGAGATTTATGACTTGCCTGGCCTAAACTCAATTCAAGATAGAACAAGCCTTAGGATTATCCAAGAGCATGTCAGCAAGTGCTTTAGCTTTGTTGCACTGAATTACTCTCAGACAGATTGGCAAGGACGGGAAACTCTCTTGAGAGAGCTAAAGGATGTCGTAGAGTTTCTCAGAGGTCAAACCAGTTTGATGGTCTTCTTGCTCAACAGGGTTGACATGCGGAATCAAACCGACAACCCTCTAGAGCAAAGGAATCGAGGAGCTGAGGGAGGGAATTCAGGAGATTCTGGCTCTTCCAGAGCCGCCTTGCATCGTTCCTCTTTCTGCTATTGCACTCTTTTATGCTCAATGTGCCTGGGGAGCTAACTCTTCTGAAGCATCGGATGTAGATCCCAGTACCAGGCGGTGGATGGTCAGCTCTCTTTTTAAAGACTGCTATAACTTCATTAAAGCCTCTACGAGAGGTGATAAGGACTGAGGTCGTGGCTACTTAACCTCGAGAACAGCATCGAGGAAGGACAGGAAATATCCGAATTTTTTTCTCTGACCAAGCCCATCAGATCCCTGCTGAGCGCCAGGTCCACTGCCTATTGCTCAGCGATATTGCTCTCAAGGGTTGGGCAGTTTCCCTAGCGGCGGAATCCCAGCTTCTGCTTAAACATGGGTACCTTCAAGATGCTGTTGATGTCCTAAACTTCGAGGTCCCTCGTTTCCGGGAACTGAGCGAAAGGTGGTGTGCAGCTCTCTTGCCAGCAGACCGGCCTCAGCTCCGGACGGCCTATACGTACAAGGCTTCTGGCTTCGCTGGCCGCATCTCTAGCGAACGCATCCAGCGCATTGCTCGTCTTTCCCCACTTGATCGAGGGCTTACGCCAGAGCAGGTCTTTCTCAGAGAAAAGAATCTTTCCGTCGAGTTTCAGATGACCTATTTCCAGGAGCTGGACAAGTCTTGGCACCTTTCCCAAGCTGCTTTAGCCGAATACCTAGATACCCTCAGCGAGCTCACCGAGCGCCTTGAAGGTCTCCAGTCTTTTGCTCGCCTCTGTCGAGAGCTTAACCAAGCGGATCCGTACCGATTGATCCCATCTGAACCCAAAAGTCTCTATCTACTGGCTGCCGAGTAAAATGGTCAGCCGACCTCGCGGGCAGCGCGCACCAGCAGTCCCGCTATGATCAGCGCCGAGAGAATCGAGCTACCCCCGTAGCTCACTAGAGGCAGGGGCACCCCTGTAGTTGGCAGCATCCCGCTCACCACGCCGATGTTGAGCAAGGCCTGGCCCACCAGGAACATCAGGCAGCCACAGGCCACTAGACGAGTGGGCAGATCTGGGCAGCGCCACATGACTCGCAAGCTCACCCAGGTATAGGAGCCCAACAGCACCAGGAAGAAGAGGGATCCCACTAGGCCAAACTCCTCCGCATAGACTGCAAAGATGAAGTCCGTGTACTGGATGGGCAAGTAGAACAGCTTTTGTTGAGAAAGACCGTAGCCTTTGCCCCACCACCCCCCTGAGCCAATAGCTAAGAGGCTTTGCACCAACTGGTAGCCATCTCCTCGGGCATTGCCCCAGGGATCCAAAAAAGCCAGGATGCGCCGCCGTTGGTAGTCTTTGCTGAGGATGCTCACCACTGCTGCTAGCGTCCCCAGGCCTGCCGTAGCCAAAAGGGCGAAGAGGGGAACCCCAGCCGTCCAGGCCATAACCCAGAGAGTGAGACCGCAGATGGCAGTGGTGCCCAAGTTGGGCTGGGTGAGGATCCCCAGCAGCCCCAAAGCAAAGAGCCCAACCCAGACTCTACGAAACCAGCGGGGATGCTCGAACCAACGGCCAAACACCCAAGCTCCCTGGAGCACCAGCAGGGGCTTGAGCAGTTCCGAAGGCTGGATGACAGGGATCACCTTCAAATCCAGCCAGCGACTGGCATCCAGGCGGGAAACCCCTAGCCCCGGCACCTGGGTAGCCCAGACCAAGCCAATGCCCAGCAGGCAGAGGATCCCGGCCCAGGGGAACCAGCGCTGCAAGGGGATACGCACCAAGAGGGTGAAGCAGGCCAGCCCCAGCCCCGCCCAAAGCAACTGGCGCTTAAAAAAGTAGAGGCCATCGCCGGTAGTCTGCTGCGCCACCGGGTAGGAGGCCGAAAACAATACCGCCAGCCCTATCCCCAGCCAGACCAGCGTCAGCCAACGCAGCCAGCGCGCTTCAGCGTTCCAGGGATCCCACCAGGGCTTGGCAGCAGGCGCGGAAGTGGTGGCCACGGTGCTCGAAACTGGGGTACTGGTCAAAGCTGGCACAAGCGGGCGACAGTAAAACGGTGATGGGCTGAGCTGGATTGGCTAGAGCTTGCGCTAGGGAGCAGGCGGCTGCAAAGGCCCTTTCCACCGCCACATCTAGGGTCGGCAGGATCTCGACGTCAGTATAGCGGATTTCCTGAAGGGCCTTGGCCAGCTTAGGAGCGGCCTCCCCAATGAGCAACACGCGGGCCACCTTGGCCTGAATAAGCTGCAGCCAGGCTGAGGGATCCCCCTGTTTGGCCCTTCCACCGGCAATGAGGATAATGGGCGGGGAGAGGGCGTTGAGCGCTACCCAGCCGGCCTCGTAGTTGGTGGCCTTGCTGTCGTTGACAAAGCGGATGGGGGTAGATCCCACCTGGATTTGGGCCACCCGTTCCAGCCGATGGGGCATGCCGGCAAAAGAGCGGATGGCGGCTTGAAGGGCAGCGTTGGGGATCCCGGCTAGATGAGCAGCCGCTGCTGCCAAGAGCAAGTTTTGCAAGTTGTGTGAGCCAGGGCAGCGCTCGGCAAAGTCCTCCAGCTCCGCCACCGCCTCCCCCTGGATGTAAAGCGTGCTCCCTCGCAGGAAGACATCCGCTTGTGGATCCTGCAGCGAGACCCAGTAGGTCTTTTCCCAGTCTCGCCGCCGGCGAAAGAGGTAGGGGTCCTCACCGTTGACCACCCGCCACTGGGCCCGCTCCAGTAGCCGCGCCTTAAAGCTGGCATAGCGCTCCAGCGTGCCGTGCCGCTCTAGGTGATCTGGGGTGAAAGTTGTCCACACCCCAATGCGGGGTGGGCCTCCGGGGGAGCTCTTCATCAGGCGGCTGCTGGCCTCCAGTTGGTAGCTGCTCAGCTCTGCCACGATCCAATCTGGCCGACGCTGCCCTTGCCAGATCTCCAGAGCCACTTGGGACAGGGGCAAGCCAATGTTGCCGCAAGGGATCCCTTCCAGCCCCGCCGCCTTGAACATCTCCGCCACCAGGGCCGTGGTGGTGCTTTTGCCGTTGGTGCCTGTAATTCCTACCCAAGGCAGATGCTCTAGGAACTGCCAGGCCAGCTCCGCCTCTCCCAGCACCTCGATCCCTTGCCGACGTGCCTCTTGCAGCAGCGGGTGATCCCAGGCAACGCCGGGGCTAACCACCACCTGCTCCACCCCTGGCAGCAGTTGAAAAGGCTGGCCCAAGTGGACAGAGATCCCCTCTCGTTCCAGATCCGCCTGCCGTTGCCGCAAGATCTCCGAGTCCTGCTCGTCCCAGACCCAAACCTCTTTTCCTTGGGCCCGCAGCAGCCGTGCAGCCGACCGACCTGCAATCCCCAGTCCTAAAACTTGATGGCCCACGTCTATTTCCTTGGCAACTTTGGCCTTCAGATCCGAATCTTACAAACTAGCTGCCCTCTAGAGCGTGGCACTGGGCTAGGGATTGCAACGACAGAGAAAGGAGAGGACCTCGCCCATTAGACAGTTTATGGCTTGGTACTTCTCAGGGGAGGCTGAGAGGATTTCTGCCTCTGACTGCACATAGGTAGATGGCAATAGTTCGTCGCGGCAGTTGGAGACAAGCCCTTGCACCAGTTCTGGCGTGGTTTCCAAGTGAAACTGGAGGCCGATCACTGAGCGTCCAAGCTGAAAGGCCTGATTCTCACAGCCTTCGCTTTTGGCAAGGTGAATTGCACCGGGCGGCAGCTCGAAAGTTTCCCCGTGCCAGTGAAAAGCCTCAATCAAAGGCGGGAAGCGAAAGGCCAGCTCGTTAGCCGGTTGGATCCCTTGCACCGGCCACCAGCCTATTTCCTTAACGGGATTTGGAAACACCCGAGCCCCCATTGCGCTGGCGATCAGTTGCGCCCCCAGACAGATGCCCAAAATAGACTTGCCAGCCTCGATAGCATTGCGGATGAACTCTTTCTCCTGGCCCAGCCAAGGAAACGTGCTTTCGTCATTGGCACTCATAGGGCCACCCATGACGATGAGCATGTCAAATTCATCCAGGCTCGGCAATCTCGTCGATTCAAAAAACTTTGTGCCTGTTACAGGGTATCCCTTGGCTCTAAGCCAAGACTCTATGTAGCCAAGACCCTCAAACGGCACATGTTGTAGGTAATATGCACGCATGACGAGATGGGATCTCTCCTCATCACCCACAATAGGATTAACAACTTGACGCCTTAACTCACCTGCTGCCTAAAGTCCCAGCCTGTAATCTAGCCCAGGGTCGAGAGCAGTGAAAGTAGCGCTGCCCCCTGCAACCGGTTGTTAGCCGGCCTACCGTTCGGCCTCTTCTTCGTACTCATCCAAAACACTTTCGGAGAGGTGCGATAGATGTGGTTGACGCGCGAGCTCGCGCACGCTGTCGTATGAAAGGAATGTGCAGCTCTCCGCAAGCGGTCCCCTATCAAGTAGGGAAAAGACGGGCCGGCGCAACTCCTGAAAGACCTTCTCCCGCCGTGTGGCTGGCGCCACGATGTGAAGGCGGATGTCCATGTTCGGTTGGAGTGCAAGTAGGTCAGCCATTCGCAGAATGCCGGAGTAGATCGAAGTTGTGTGCTCCACCTCGAAAGCGCGCTTGATCGCCCGACCCTTAAGCCAGAGGACGTCAATTTGCTCGATTGTCCTCAGGGTGGTGTCATCGTAATTCAACGGTAGGTGCTCAAGGATGGGTGGGTGATCTCCCCGCCACTCCGCTAGCACCGCAGCCCTGTCGGATCTTGGAAGCCAGATCTGCATTCCCATCCTGGAACCAATCTCAGCGAGGAGTGCCTGAATCTTGATTGATTCCCGTACCTCCTCTTCCGGCTCCGGTGGAGCCTCCACTACTTCGGTTCCTTCTGGGACGATCACCGACACGTCCTTGTCCGCTCTGCGAATGCGATGAGCGAGAAGTCTTTTGTACTCGTTTTCATCGACGGGATACGTCACCTCTCCAGAGGCCTGGGCCTTGATCGCTGCCTCAAGAAACGCCCCATCGTTCTCGTCAAGCTGAACTAGGCCCCCACGAAGCTTGCCAGTCCACGTAGACGAACTCCTGCTTTGACCACGCGTGAAAGAGAGAGTATTCCACACGTGGTCTTCATGGATAGGAAGGGCCTTTTCAACGGACAACCAAGCAATCGGTCTGACTCGGAAGCGAACTACAAATGGATCACCGACAGGAAAGAACAGCGGGGTTTCGTCCAGGTACGGTCCTTCCAGAACCTCCAGCACCCCGACCCATCTCGAAAGCTTCGTCACGTAGCAGACAAGCCTGTCGCCGGTCTTGACTTTGCCGGCAACACCCCAGCGACGAAGGGGAAAACCGGACACCGTTCGATCGGAACGGCTGAAGGCCTCATATGTCTCAGGGGAAAACAGTTGGACAAAGTACGCCATGTCTCTCTTTCGTGTGCGTCCGGCTAACGCAAAAGTTCACCCGCCGCAGCCCCTGCAACGGCGTAGCGTCGTACAAACTCGTAATGCAGCCCCCGTCGCGGTGCAAGGCCTGTTTAGCTGCCACCCCATGCTGTCAATACTGTATGGAGATTTCGTCACCAATGCCCTAGGCAGTTACCTTGATTGCCGATGCAACCACTTTTATATTGCCGCAAGCCTATTGCGGCAAACTGGACAGTTTACGCTGCAACGCGCCACGAACCCACCCTCAGGGCTCAACAAAGGCGGTTGTGGGGTCAGAAGTCCATTAGAGATTCTTGAAGGGATGCCTTCTGGCGGAGGGATCCCCTCATCCCTGTGGACCTCAAGAGTTATTGCGAATTGTTACACATGTAACGGTTCCCAACCAGCTCAGTTCCGTTTCTCGGGTAGAACGGGAAACAGGTCATAGGGGATAATGCTTACCCGTAGGCTGTTTGCATCACCAGACGGAGAGCGACCGCATGTTTACTCTGGTTAAGCCCATCACCCGCCACGTTGCCCCTGCTGAGGTGGGGGATCGCCGCTTGATGAAGGTGGTGTACGTGGTGTTGGAGCCGCAGTATCAGAGCGCCCTGACGGCGGCGGTGCAGCGCATCAATGCCCACAACCCTAAGCTGGCGGTGGAGCTGTCGGGGTACTTGGTGGAGGAGCTGCGGGATCCCTCGGGGTATGAGGCTTTCCAGCGGGATCTGGAGACAGCCAATGTCTTTATTGGATCCCTAATCTTTATCGAAGACATTGCCCAGAAAGTAGTGCAGGCGGTGGAGCCCCTGCGGGAGCGGCTGGATGCGGTGGTGGTCTTCCCCTCCATGCCCGAGGTGATGCGCCTTAATAAGCTGGGATCCTTCTCCATGGCGCAGCTAGGGCAGTCCAAGAGCGCCATTGCCCAGTTCATGCGCAAGCGCCAGCAGGGATCCAGCTTCCAAGAGGGGATGCTGAAGCTGCTGCAGACCCTGCCCAAGGTGTTGAAGTACTTGCCCTTCGACAAGGCGCAGGATGCCCGCAACTTCATGCTCAGCTTCCAGTACTGGCTGGGCGGATCCCGGGAGAACCTGGAGAACTTTTTGCTCATGCTGGCGGATCGCTACCTGCCAGGGATGCGGGGGCAGCTCTCCTTTGCTGAGCCCGTCACCTACTTGGAGATGGGTATCTGGCACCCGCTGGCACCACAAATGTTTGCCAGCCTGGCGGAGTACTGGGACTGGTACAATGCCCGCGAGGATCTGCCAGAGGACGTGAAGGATCCCTTGGCCCCCTGCGTGGGGCTGGTGCTGCAGCGCACCCACCTGGTGACGGGGGATGATGCCCACTATGTTGCCATGGTGCAAGAGCTGGAGTCGCGCGGAGCGCGAGTGGTGCCGGTGTTTGCCGGCGGCTTGGACTTCTCCAAGCCAGTGAACGAGTTTTTCTGGAACGAGCAGAAGACGGCGCCCATTGTGGATGTAGTGGTGTCGCTAACCGGGTTTGCCCTAGTGGGCGGGCCAGCGCGGCAGGATCACCCCAAGGCAGTGGAGACACTCAAGCGGCTAAATCGCCCCTATATGGTGGCCCTGCCCTTGGTGTTTCAATCCACCGAGGAATGGGCCAACAGTGACTTGGGCCTGCACCCGGTGCAGGTGGCGCTGCAAGTTGCCATTCCCGAGCTGGACGGGGCCATTGAGCCAATCATCCTCTCGGGGCGGGACGCCGTCACCGGCAAAGCTCACGCAATGCAGGATCGGATTGAGCTGATTGCAGCGCGGGCCATTAAATGGGCCAATCTGCGGCGCAAGCCCAAGATAGAGAAGAAAATTGCCATCACCATTTTCAGCTTTCCGCCAGACAAGGGCAATGTGGGAACAGCCGCCTACCTGGATGTGTTTGCCTCCATCCACCGGGTGATGCAGGCGCTGGCCCACAATGGCTACGACCTGGGGCCAGAGCTGCCCAAAACCCCCCAGGAGCTGATGGAGTCCATCCTCCACGATCCCCAAGCTCAGTACGCTAGCCCGGAGCTGAATGTAGCGGCCAAGCTGTCGGTGCGGGAGTACGAGGCCCTGACCCCCTACGTCAAAGCCATTGAGAAATACTGGGGGCCAGCTCCAGGGCACCTGAACACCGATGGGCAAAATCTACTGATTTACGGCAAGCACTTTGGCAACGTGTTCATCGGGGTGCAGCCCACCTTTGGCTACGAAGGGGATCCCATGCGGCTACTTTTTTCCAGGTCGGCCAGTCCCCACCACGGCTTTGCCGCCTACTACACCTACCTGGAAAAGGTTTGGAAAGCCGACGTGGTCATCCACTTTGGCACTCACGGGTCTCTCGAGTTCATGCCGGGCAAGCAGATTGGCATGTCCAGCGAGTGCTACCCGGATAACCTAATTGGATCCCTGCCTAACCTTTACTACTACGCTGCCAACAACCCCAGCGAGGCCACCATCGCCAAGCGGCGGGGCTATGCCTGCACCATTAGCTACCTGACACCGCCGGCAGAAAACGCTGGCCTCTACAAGGGGCTGCAGGAGCTGCGGGAGCTGATTGGCTCTTACCAAACCCTGCGGGAGGGGGCGCGGGGCATTGCCATTGTCAATGCCATCTGCGACAAGGCGCGGCTAGTCAACCTAGACAAAGACGTGGAGCTGCCGACGGTGGACGCTGCCCAGCTCACCCTAGAAGAACGGGACACGGTGGTGGGCAAGCTCTACGCCAAGCTGATGGAGATTGAGTCGCGGCTGTTGCCCTGTGGGCTGCATGTGATTGGGGCGCCCCCCACAGCAGAAGAGGCGATTGCCACCTTGGTAAGCATTGCCAGCATTGACCGGCCGGAGGAAGGGATCCTCGGCCTACCCCGCATCATTGCCCAGAGCCTGGGTCGGGATATCGACGAAATCTACCGCAACCGGGATCGGGGGCACCTGGCGGATACAGAGCTGCTGGATCGCATCAACAAGGCCTGCCATAAAGCAGTGGCCGCGCTCGTGCAGGAACAGACCGACGCCCAGGGGCGGGTCTCGCGCGTGGCCAAGCTCAACTTCTTCAACATGGGACGGCAGGCGCCCTGGCTGGTGGCCCTGAAGGAGGCGGGCTACCCGCAGGTGGATCCAGACCTGCTCAAGCCTTTGTTTGAGTTTCTGGAGGAGTGCCTCAAGCAGATTACGGCAGATTACGAGCTAGGATCGCTGCTGCGGGCCTTGGAAGGGGAGTACATCCCGCCGGGCCCGGGAGGGGATCCCATCCGCAACCCCAACGTCTTGCCAACTGGGCGCAACATCCATGCTTTGGATCCCCAGTCCATCCCCACGGCAGCGGCCATCAGGTCGGCGGAGATTGTGGTGGAACGGCTGCTGGCGCGGGAGCTGAGCGCCAACGGCGGCAGGTACCCGGAGACCATCTCAGTGGTGCTCTGGGGCACGGACAACATCAAGACCTACGGCGAGTCGCTGGCGCAGGTGCTCTGCCTGCTGGGGGTGCGTCCTAAGCCAGATGCCCTGGGGCGGGTAAACAAAGTGGAGCTCATCCCCCTGGAGGAGCTGGGGCGGCCCCGCATTGACGTGGTGGTGAACTGTTCCGGGGTATTCCGGGATCTCTTTGTCAACCAAATGGCCCTCCTCGACCGGGCAGTGAAGCTAGCAGCCCTAGCCGATGAGCCGCTGGAGCTGAACTTTGTGCGCAAGCATGCCCTACAGCAGGCAGAAGAATTGGGGCTGACCCTGGAGCAGGCGGCAACGCGGGTCTTTTCCAACGCTTCTGGCTCCTACTCGGCCAACATCAGCCTGGCAGTGGAAAACAGCTCTTGGGAGGACGAAAGCGAGCTGCGGGAGATGTACCTATCCCGCAAGTCCTTTGCCTTCGGCTCCAATTTGCCCAACCAGCAGATGCGGCAGCTTTTTGAGGCCAGCCTGAAGACGGTGGATGTAACCTTCCAAAACCTGGATTCGTCGGAGATTAGTCTGACAGACGTCAGCCACTACTTTGATGCGGATCCCACCAAACTGGTGCAGAGCCTGCGCCCCGACGGCAAGGCTCCCTCAGCCTACATTGCCGATACCACCACGCCCAACGCCCAGATCCGCACCCTGAGCGAGACCATTCGCCTGGACGCTCGCACCAAGCTCCTCAACCCCAAGTGGTATGAGGGCATGCTCAAGCACGGCTACGAAGGGGTGCGGGAGATTGCCAAGCGGCTGGTGAACACCTCTGGCTGGTCGGCCACGGCAGGTGCGGTGGACAACTGGATCTATGAGGAGGCCAACGAGACCTTTATCAAGGACGAGGCAATGCGGCAGCGCCTCATGAACCTCAACCCCCACTCCTTCCGGCGCATCGTCGGCACCCTGCTGGAGGTGCATGGGCGTGGCTACTGGCAAACTTCCCAAGCCAACATCGAGCGCCTGCAGGAGCTGTATCAGGAAGTGGAAGACCGGATCGAGGGGGTGGAGTAGCTGGTCAAGGCCATCCCCGCAGAGGAGAGCTGAGGCTTCTCCTTGCATTTGCTGGCATAAGGGGGTTGGTAGCAAAGCCCCCAGAAAGTTCGCCCTCTGGCGCTAGGGCGAAGGCCGGCAGGAGTGCAGCTTTTAGCTTTCCTCTTCCAAAATGCGGGGCACCTTGAAGAACATGTCGACGCGGTCGGGGGCGTTAGCTAGGATCCCCTCGACATTGGCGTAGGGCTCCACCTCATCGGGGCGAGTGGGCAGCTCGATATCGAGGACATGGAAAGTAGGCTCTACGCCTTCAGTGTCCAGCTCTTTAAGCTGTTCTACGTAGGCCAGAATATCTGCTAGCTGCTGGGTAAACTGGATTTCCTCTTCCTCAGTGAGCTCTAGCCGCGCCAGGTGAGCGACGTGGCGTACTTCTTCGCGAGTCAGCATTGCTTCCTTGGCCCTATGGGCTACCGATGAGTTTACCTTAGCCAGACCTCAAAAGAGCTCCAGGTTGGCACGCCCTGTGGTTTTGAGCCAGTTTTGGGCCTCGATGTAGTTGTTGGGGGCAATGCGAATGGCACGGATCCAGTATCGGGCAGCTTCGTCAAATAGGGCCTCAGCCGTTTCTTCATCCCCAGCTTGCAGACTCTGCTCACCTTTGTGGTGCAGCAAAACGGCAATGTTGTTGAGGGCAGAGCAGAGGCGGGGGTTGAGCTCTAGGGCCTGGTGGTAGTACTCCAGGGCCTTGTCCAGGTCTCCAGTGCTTTGGTAAATCAGGCCCATGTTGTAGAGGATGTAGCTGCGGTCTTGGTCGTCCTTCTCTAAAGCCAAAGCCTCGCGGTAGTTTTCTAGGGCCTCGGCATATTCCCCTTCGCTTTGGGCCGCCATGCCGTCTCGGTAGTAGGCAAAGGCTTTCTTCTCCTCCGAACTCACCCCCGGCAGCAACTTGAGGATTAGATCAGCCAGGACAGTGAAGGTTTTGTCGATGAAGTTGTCGTTCTTCATGCCGCGGGGCATGGTTGACCTCCCCTAGGGTGCCTCTTCTTTGCGTTGTACCACGCCCACAAAACCCCTAGGTTGAGCTTTGCCCAGAAGAGGCCGAGCGGCGCTTGCTTAGGCGCACCGGGTGCCACTGTACGGTTTCACCAGGGGAGACTTCCAGTTCACAAGTAGTGTCGATGAGCCGTTGCGCCTGGGCTTGGGGAGTGGGGTAGCGGGCCAGATCCGCATCCACCAGATGGGGATGTTCTTGAAGCAGCCGCACGAGGAACTCCTGCAATTCCTCAGAGCTGAGAAATTGCTCTGGCAGGCCCGGGATCAGCAGCACGTAGTGATTGGCAGCGCGGAGCGGTTCGGGTTGGGGGTCTGACATATGAGTGTCAGGAAGGGCTGCAACTCTCTTGGTATTCTGAAAAAGACTTTCTTGGCTTTTGTCTGCCGTCTTGTGGGCTTTGAGAGTGCTATGGCCAAGCCGCGCACCTTTTCCGGCATTCAGCCCTCTGGTGAGCTGCACCTGGGCAATTACCTAGGGGCGATTAAAAACTGGGTGGCCGACCAGGAGCACTACGAGAACTTCTTTTGCATTGTGGATCAGCACGCGGTCACTGTGCCCCAGGATCCCAAGCTGTTGAGGGAGCGCACCCGTTCCCTGTTTGCCCTTTATTTGGCCTGTGGCCTCAAGCTGGAGTATTGTGTGCTGTTTGTGCAGTCCCATGTGCCTGCCCATACGGAGCTGGCCTGGCTGTTTGCCACTATCACTCCCATGAACTGGGCAGAGCGCATGATCCAGTACAAGGAAAAGAAAGAAAAACAGGGAGAGGAGACAAGTGTTGGCCTGTTTAGCTACCCCATTCTGCAGGCGGCGGACATTCTCCTCTACCAGCCCAAGTACGTGCCCGTGGGAGAGGATCAGCGGCAGCATATTGAGCTGTGTCGGGACATTGCCCGCCGCTTTAATGACCGCTTTGGGCAGACCTTTGTCATCCCTGAGGCATTAATTCGTCCGCAAGGGGCGCGGATCATGAGCTTGACCGATGGCACCCGCAAGATGTCCAAGTCAGATCCCTCCGAGTTCAGCCGCATCCACCTGCTGGACAGCCCGGATGCCATTCGCAAAAAGATTCAAAAAGCCAAGACCGACTCCATCCGAGGCATTACCTTTGACGACCCGGCCCGCCCAGAAGCCCACAATTTGCTGACGATCTACATGCTCACCTCCGGCAAGAGCAAGGAGGAGGTAGCGGCTGAATGTGCCGAGATGGGATGGGGGCAGTTCAAACCCCTGCTTGCCGACAGCATTATCGCCACTCTAGAGCCCATTCAAAAGCGCTACCAGGAGCTCTGGAGTGACCCTGGCTACCTCCACGAGCTAATGCGGGAAAATGCTGCCAAGGCCCGTGCCGTGGCCGAGCAAACCCTCCAAAAGGTGCGAGATGCAATGGGGTTTCTGAGCCTTGAGGGATCCCTCACTTAGGCCCCTCGCGAACTTCGACAGGGCTAGGGGCAAGGCCCAGCTCGGCCAGGATCCCTTTCCAAACCAGAGGCAAGCGCTCCTGCCATTTTTGCCGGTGGTTGATCACGTACACGCAGAGCAGAGTAATGCCTACGCCCACCCACTGCTGCGGGGTGAGGGTCTCGCCCAGGAGGGTGCTGCCGAAGAAAAGGGCAAACACGGGGGTGAGAAAGGTTAGGGAGCTGAACTCGGTGAGATTTTCCTGGGAGGCGAAGTAGAAGAAGAGGGCATAGGCCACAGCGCTTCCCATCACCGAGGCGTAGAGTAGATCCAGCCAATGGATGCCGCTTAGGTGCTGCCACTGCTCGCTTTCTGTCAGCGCCGAAAGCAGGACCAAGGGCAGGCTACCCAGCACCATGTGCCAGCCGGTCGCCAACACGGGATCCGCCACCTCTGCCACCTTGGGCATCATCACGGTGCCGATGGCCATTGACAGCGAAGCCAGCAACATCCAGCCAACGCCAGCTCCTAGCTGCAGGGATCCCCCCCCTCCAAGGCCAATAAGGCCGATGCCGAAAACTCCTAGCCCCAAGCTCAGCCAGCCCAGCACCCCCAGCCGCTCCCCGTAAAACCAGGTGGCCAGCAGGGCTACCACCAGGGGCTGCGAGTCAATTAGCACAGATCCCAAGCCGGCGCCGGTTTCCTGCAGTCCTTGCGCCAAAAATCCCTGAAAGCAGGTGGCGTCCACCAGGGCAAAGGCCAAGACCCACAGCCAGCCCTGCAGTCCCTGGGGATGCCAGGGCTGAGACGCTCCGGAGGCCCGCCCCTGCCAGATCCGGAAGGCCAAAACCAGGATCCCGGCCGGCAACAGCCTCAGAATGGCAATGAAGAGCGGAGTGGTCTCAGAGAGGGCATCTCGCATCGCCACCATTGCCGAACCCCAAAGGAAAAACGGGGCAATCATCAGCAGGCGTTGCCAGATAGGCTGAGATAACTCGTTGGATTGAGCCATAGGCGCTTCAAACTTGACAACAGAAGTCAACCCCATGTTAAGCGCTGCGGCAACCTAGTTACAAACCTTAACTATGGGATCCCTGGAGGGCTTTCTCAACCTAGATAAGCCGGCAGGGCTCACCTCCCACGACTGCGTGGCGGCAGTGCGGCGAACCTTGCGCACCCGCCAGGTGGGACATGGGGGCACCCTGGATCCGGCGGCAACGGGAGTTTTGCCCATCGCCGTGGGGCGGGCGACGCGCTTTTTGGCGTTTTTGCCAGGAGACAAGGTCTACCGGGCAACCTTTCGCTTTGGGCAGCGCAGCGACACTGACGATGCCGAGGGGCAGGTGGAGGTGGGATCCCCTTGTCCAGAGCTAAGTCGCGAGCAGGTGGAGGAATGTCTGCGGGAGTTTGTCGGCGAGATCTGGCAGGTGCCGCCTCTTTACAGCGCCATCAAACGGCAGGGGAAAAAGCTTTATGAGCTGGCGCGGGCGGGGGCAAAGGCCTCAGAGCTAGGGCTAGAGCCGCGGCGGGTGGTGATTCGGCACCTGCAGATCCTAGACTGGCGTCCCGGCGAGTTCCCGGAAGTGGATCTGGAGATTGCCTGTGGCCCCGGCACCTACATCCGTGCCCTTGCCCGCGATGTGGGGGAAAAGCTTGGCTGTGGCGGCTTGATGAGCCAGCTGCGGCGGCTGCAAAGTGGCCCTTTTCGCCTTGAAGAGAGTTGGCCGCTAGAGGTGTGGCAGGGATCTGCCAATCCTGCTGCTGCCCTGCTGCCCATTGAGTGGGGCTTTGCCAGCTGGGAGTCAGTTTCTCTGTCACCCTCAGACAGCCGACGCTGGCAGCAAGGTCAGGCCATTCCTCTGGATCCCGCTCAGGCCACTGCCGAGACCCTGCGGGTGAAAAGCCACCAGGGAGAGTTTTTGGGGTTGGGACAACGCCAGGGCAGATTGCTCAAGCCGCTGCGGGTGCTGTTGCCGGATTCCTGATTTCCCTGTCGGGGAAAAACCTCCGGTGTGGTAGACTGCGTGAGAGCCAACCAAGGGCGGAAAACGCCTCAGTGGGTGCAGCTTGCTTGCCGGGAGCAGTTGAAGAGTTCTATTTTTCAACCTAGCCTTTTCAACCTAGCCTTTTAAGACGCCACAAAAACGGAGTTGGGGATATGCGCGATGCCATAACCACCCTGATCAAAACCTACGACCTGACAGGCCGCTACCTGGATCGGGATGCCATGGACGCTCTTAGGGCCTTTTACGATTCGGGGTTGCGGCGCATCAAAGCTGTGCAGGTCATCAACCTCAACTCGGTGGACATTGTCAAGACGGCGGCGGCAGCCTTGTTCGCCGAGGTGCCGGAGCTGATCCGCCCAGGGGGCAACGCCTACACTACCCGCCGCTATGCCACCTGCCTGCGGGATATGGACTACTTCCTGCGCTATGCCTCCTACGCCCTGGTGGCTGGCGACAACAGCATTTTGGACGAGCGCGTTTTGGCCGGTCTGCGAGAGACCTACAACTCCCTTGGTGTGCCGATTGCTCCAACCGTCATTGGGATCCAAAACATGAAGCGGCGCACCCTAGAGCTGCTTGGCACCGACGAGGACTACAGCTTTGTAGCCGAGCCCTTCGACTACCTGAGTGCCAAACTCAGTGAAACCGATATCTAGCCTCCTAGAGAGGGCAGGAATCTTCCCAGATCCCTTGCTTTGGTGGGGGTACGTTACCATCGTGGTAGCGCGCTAAGGATCTCCCGGGAAGGGAAAGAGCGGCCGTGGGGCGCGGCCCGAAGCCTTGTCCTAACTTTCCAGGAAGGCACGGCATCGTTGAACCCAAGCGCGAAGGTCGCCCTTTGCATGTCCCTCACAGCCTCCCTCGCTGGGGGCAGAAGGGGAGCAGTTGGTGGACTCAAGCCAAAGGCAGCGAAAACATGAAAGCTGTTGTCATGAACGTGCCCGGCGGGCCGGAGGTCTTGCAACTCCAGGAAGTGCCCGATCCCCAGATCCGCGGCGAGCGAGAGCTGCTTGTTCGTCTCAAGGCTGCTGGCGTCAACCCCATCGACACTAAGCTGCGGCGGCGAGGCACCTTCTACCCGGAAGAGATGCCGGCCATCTTGGGGTGTGACGGGGCTGGCGTTGTGGAAGCGGTGGGCTCTGGAGTGCGGCAGTTTCGGGTTGGCGATGAGGTCTACTTCTGCTATGGCGGCCTGGGCAAGCAACCGGGGAACTATGCTGAGCTGATCGTGGTGGATGAGCGCTTTGTGGCTCCCAAGCCCAGAACCCTTAGCTTTGCCGAGGCTGCTGCGGCTCCCCTAGTGTTGATCACTGCCTGGGAGGCCCTCTACGAGCGAGGGCGGCTGCAGGCTGGCCAAAAGGTGCTTATCCACGCCGGCGCCGGAGGGGTAGGTCATGTAGCCATTCAACTAGCCCGTCTGCGGGCCTGCGAGGTGGCCACTACGGTGAGCACGCCAGAAAAGGCTGAGTTCGTCCGTTCTCTGGGAGCCAACCTGCCCATCTTCTACCGCCAGACTGACTTTGTGCGGGCTGTCTTAGACTGGACGGCTGGGGAAGGAGTGGATCTGGCGCTAGATACCCTGGGCGGCCCAGTACTGGAGCAGACCTTTCCGGCTGTGCGTGTGTACGGCGATCTCGTCACGCTGCTGGCGCCTGCTCCGGAGACCGATTGGCGGGTGGCCCGTGACCGCAACCTACGGGTAGGCTTTGAGCTGATGCTCACGCCGATGCTGAAGAATCTTGTTGCTGCCCAGCAACATCAGGCAGAGATTCTCAGGCAGTGCGCTCGCCTCATCGACCAAGGCCAACTGCGTATCCGTCTCAGCCACACCTTTCCTTTGGCCGAAGCGGCTGCTGCCCACCGCTTGCTGGAGCAGGGATCCGTTCTCGGCAAAATTGCCTTAACCATTCCCGATTAGGCTGGCTAAGGGAGGCCCTGCCCAGCTCCGCCTATGGCTGACCCACTTACCCCTCACCTGCTGGAGAACGAGAGCTTCTATGAGAACGCCCTCTGCTGGCTGGGGCGGCCGCAGACGGTCTATCGGCTGCTGAGCGAAGCGGTTTTCCCACCAATTTCCTCGTGGGTGCGGGGAGAAGTGGATAGCCGTTCTTTTAACCACTGGCAGCCGGAAGACGTGCGCACCTTTCTCTACCCGGTGGTGGCCCTAGGAGACGAGGAGACGCTTGTCCTTGCCAGCGAGGCTCTCCTACTTTGCGGCATTGGCACCTACTACAATCCCTGCGACCTGGCAATTGTGGTGTTCGTGCAGCAGCCCCAAGAGCTGTTTAGCCAACTGATGCAACGCATCCGCCGCACCGAAGCCATCATCACCCGCGGGCCAGAAGTGCGCATGCTTTCGGAACAGGTGAGCCTGGCCAAGCGAGGACAAGACTACATCAACACCAAATACTTGGTCTGGCCCTACGCCCTTTCTGCTGCCGCTCAAGAGACTCTGGTTAAGCAAGGGATCAGCATTATTCGCCTTTCACCCCCAGAGGCTGCTTTGCCCTTTGGAGGCTAAGCGAAAATAGGGATCCCTTATCCCCAGTTTTCTATGGCCAGTGCCCACCTGCCGCCCCTCATTCAAGCAATGTTGGAGCCGGGGTTTTACCCCCATCCAGTGCGGGAGCCGATCCAGCTTCTCCAAACCCACATCTCCTATGTTCTCCTGACGGGCGACTATGCCTACAAAGTGAAGAAGCCCGTGGACTTTGGCTTTCTAAACTTCACCACGCTGGAGCGGCGGCGCCACTTTTGCCAAGAAGAGCTGCGCCTAAACCAGCGCGGGGCGCCGGGGCTTTACCTCCAGGTGTTGCCCATTGGGCAAACCCAAGGCCGGTTTCAGCTTGGCGGCAGTGGCGAGCCGGTGGAGTACACCCTTAAAATGCGGCAATTTCCCCAAGAGCAACTCTTCAGCAACCTCCTCGAGCGGGGGGAGCTGACGCCAGCCTTGATGGAGGAGCTGGGACGGGTGGTGGCAGCCTTTCACGCCCAGGCTGAGACCAACGACTACATCCGCAGCTTTGGCCGGCCAGAGCGGGTACGGGGGGCCTTCGACGAAAATTACGCCCAAACCCAGCGCTACGTGGGCGGTCCCCAGACGGCTGAGCAGTATCAGGAGACCCAAGCCTACACGGAGCGCTTTTTCGCCGAGCGGCAGGAGCTGTTTTACCAGAGAATGGCCCAAGGCCGCATCCGCGAAGGCCACGGGGATCTGCATCTCGGCAACCTCTGTTGGTGGGAAGGCCAGATCTTGCTGTTTGATTGCATCGAGTTCAACGAGGCTTTCCGCTTTGTGGATACGATGTACGACGTATCCTACGCGGTGATGGATTTGGACGCCCGCCACCGCCCCGATCTGGGCAACGCCTACTTAAACACCTATCTGGAAGAAACGGGTGACTGGGAAGGACTGAAGATCTTGCCCATTTACCTCAATCGCCAGGCCTATGTGCGGGCCAAGGTTACCTCTTTTCTGCTGGACGATCCTGCCGCTGCGGAAGCTGACAAAGCCGATGCCTTCCACACTGCCGCCCGCTACTACCGACTGGCCTGGGAATACACCCTTCCCAAACAGGGACAGTTGTTTTTGATGGCTGGCCTCTCGGGAGCGGGCAAAAGTACAGTGGCCCGGTACCTAGCCCGGCAGCGGGGAGCCATTCACATTCGCTCCGATGCCGTGCGCAAGCACTTGGCCGGGATC
Organism: Synechococcus sp. W65.1; assembly: GCF_047461615.1. Taxonomy (NCBI): domain Bacteria; kingdom Bacillati; phylum Cyanobacteriota; class Cyanophyceae; order Synechococcales; family Synechococcaceae; genus Synechococcus; species Synechococcus sp. W65.1. The sequence goes on from NZ_JANSHI010000004.1 coordinate 134,181, forward strand.
CCTCTGCGGCAGCGGGGGGGGCCGGAGGTGTATACGCCAGAGATGACCGAGAAGACCTACCGCCGCCTGGTGGAATTGGGCGTGGAGTTGGCCCGGGAAGGTTACAGCGTAATTCTGGACGCCAAGTTTGACCGGCAAGCGCTGCGGGGCATGGCCATTGAACAGGCCCAAAAGTGCGGGATTCCCTTGCGCATTCTCCACTGTTACGCCCCTGAACCTGTCCTCCGTGAGCGTCTGCAACGGCGTATGGCCGCAGGTACAGTCGAGGGAGGAAACCTAGCCGACATTGCCGATGCCACTGCCGATCTCCTTGCCCAGCAGCAGGCGCAGTGGCAGGATTTTTCCGAGGGGGAACGGTCTTACTTGACGGTGTTGGACACCAGTCAAGATTGGCAAGCGCAACTGCAGGAGATCACCAGTGAGCGAGGTAACGGCTAAGGATTTGCACTTGATGCCGTTGTTTGAAGGCTTTTCCCCCGAGGTGCTCGAGCCGCTAGCCCGTCAGATGGCGCTGCGCTCCCATGCCGTCAACCAGGCCATCGTGTTGCAAAATGACTGGGGCAGTACCGTCTATTTCATCCTGGAGGGTTGGGTCAAGATTCGCACTCACGATACAGAGGGGCGGGAGATTACCCTCACCATTCTCGGCCCAGGCGAGATCTTTGGAGAGATGGCCGCTTTGGATGAGGCGCCTCGTTCCAGCGATGTGGTTGCCTTAACACCGACCAAGGTTTGTTCTCTGTCGGCCCAGCATTTTCTAGCTTTCTTGGCTGCCAATGCCCAGGCTGGCATTCGCCTTGCCCAGCTCATGTCCCGCCGTCTGCGGCAGCTTAACCGGCGGCTGCAGTTGCGCGAGGCCAGCAGTGTTGCCCGCGTGGCCGATATTCTCCTCTTCTTGGCCGAATCTCGGGGCTGGGTCAGCCGCAGCGGTGTGGAAATCCCCAACTTACCCCATCGGGAGCTGAGTAGCTTAAGCGGCTTAGCTAGGGAGACCGTTACCCGCGTTCTCTCCAAGCTAGAACGAAAGGAGTTGATCCGCCGGGATCGCAGCCGCAACATTCTCTGTATTCCGCAGCTGGAGGCCCTGGAAAAGCTCCTTGGCTAAACTAGGGCGCTACCTGTTGCCAAAGACCTCCTGAGCACCCTAAAATAGGGGCTACGAAAAGCCGGGATAGCTCAGTTGGTAGAGCAGAGGACTGAAAATCCTCGTGTCACCAGTTCGAATCTGGTTCCTGGCATCCTATCTTGTTTTCCTGAGCTTTTCGAGATAGGTCCACACCCTAGGTTGGGAGCTTGCTGGCGCTGGCAAGTTGGCCACCAGGCAGCCCCCCCTAGTTTTCGCGGCGCACAACACTTTCATGCCAGTGGCCCAGGATTTTGTCGGACAGGGCGCTCAAGGCCACAAAGATTAGGATCCCCAGGCCAGTCAGCAGCACCAGAGCCGCAAACATGCGGGGCACCTGTAAGTTGAAGCTGGAGATCAAAATCTGGTAGGCGATCCCGGCCCGCTCCCCGCCGCTACCTGCAACAAACTCGGCCACCACCGCTCCAATGAGAGAAAGGCCACCGCTGATGCGCAAGCCCCCGAGGAAATAGGGCAGGGCGCTGGGCAGGCGCAGGTAGATCAGAGTTTGCCAGCGATTGGCCTTGTACAGTTGAAACAGGTTGAGCAGGTTGTGATCGACGCTGTTTAGCCCCAGGGTAGTGTTGGAGAGAATGGGGAAGAAGGCAACAATCCAGGCGCAGACCACCATGGCCGCAAAGGTGTTGTTGCGCAGCCAGATGATAATGAGTGGCGCGATGGAAATGATGGGCGTTGTCTGCAAAACCACCGCATAGGGGAAAAGGCTGCGCTCAATCCATTTGCTCTGGCTAAACAAAACGGCCAGCAACAGCCCAGAGATGGCAGCCAAGAGGAAAGCCACCACGGTAACCTGCAAGGTAACCAGCAGCGAAGGAAAAAGGGATCCCCACTCCTTCACCAGGGTTCTGGCCACCAAAACCGGCCCCGGCAACAGGTAAGGGGGAACCCCTGTCAGCCGCACCGCCACCTCCCAAAGCCCCAGAAAAAGGAGGCCGACGATCCCAGGGGCAATCACATCCGGATTGAGCCACCTACCTAGATCCAACCGCTGGGGAGAAGTCGGCAGACCAGAGCCAGCTACCTCAGCCTCACTGCGGGGGCCGGGCCTGAGTCTCTCGTTCACCCCACCGCCCAGAGCCCCAGTCGACCCATGCCAAGACCAGCGCTCCGGCAGGACAGGCAGGGATCCCAGCCGGCGATCCAAGAACTGGAGAAGGGAGGCGAAAAGATCCAGCATAGAGAAAAGCAGGCACCCTGTCAGCGCAACCGTCCAACCGAGAGAGGAGGCAGGTAAGGCTCCTGAGTCGTGCTACCCATAGCTTCGCGCAAACGGGCTGCCACCTCCCGACAGTAGTCGTTGTAAAGGGGCGAGGTGCGAAAGTCTTCTGAACGAGGGTAGGGGGCATCGATGGGGATATCCGCCACTACTCGCCCCGGACGAGCCGCCATGACCACGACGCGGTTGGAGAGGTAGACGGCCTCGTAAATGTTGTGGGTAACAAAGACTACCGTCCACCGCTGCTCCTGCCACAGCTCCAGCAGCTCACTGTTTAATTTGCTGCGGGTGATCTCGTCCAAAGCTCCAAACGGCTCGTCCATGAGCAGCACCTGGGGCTGGGTGACGAGGGCGCGGGCAATGGAAACGCGCATGCGCATCCCCCCTGAGAGCTCGCGGGGAAAACTGTGCTCAAACCCTTGCAAGCCCACCTGGCGCAGCGCCTGCAATACCTTGGGCTCCGCTTTCTCCCTAGGCTCGCCCGCCAACTTCAGGGGCAAGCGCACATTCTCCATCACCGTGGCCCAGGGCAGGAGGGCTGGCTCCTGGAAGACAAAAGCCAACTTGGGTTCCACCGGGCGGCTGGGGAGGTTTTGCTGGCAGTGGCCCCCCCACTCAATAGAGCCACTGGTCAACTGCCCTAGGCCGGCAATTAGCCGGAGCACTGTACTTTTCCCACAGCCCGAGGGCCCCACCAAGCTGACAAACTGCCCCTCTGGAATGGCTAGGCTCATATCCTGCAAGGCCACCGTGCCGTTGGCATAGACCTTGCTGACATGGTTGAGGAGAATCATCGGGGCAGGCATGGCTTACTTTTCCTGGCTCAGGGATCGGCGAGGGAGCGCTAAACTAATCGTACCCCTGCCGCCGCCGCAACTTGTTGACATACTCCCCGCCCTGAAGGGCATTCGCGACAGCGGGCCGTAGGCCGGGGATTCTCGTTCTTGGTTCCACGAGCGCACTTACCATGTCAGGTT
>NZ_JANSHI010000005.1:0-24660 GCF_047461615.1 Synechococcus sp. W65.1
CCAAAACGGCAGATAGGCTAGGAGGGCGTTTCCGAAGGCAACTGGGACCAGCCACAGAAGCGGCTGACCACCTCCCAGAGGGTTTCTAGAACATCGGTGAGGGCATGGTCACTCTCCACAGCTACCAGTTGCGCCCAGGGGCGATGGGCGACGTAGTTGCGGCTGGCTTGGATGGGGATGACTTCGTCGCGGGTCCCATGCACAATCAGGGTGGGCACAGGCCGGCGCAGTGCCTCCTCGGGGTAGCGCTGGGCATCGGTAACAAAGTCATAGGCCAAGGGCAGCGGCCGCCCTTCTTGGTGGTGAAAGACCAGCATTTGCCCGCTGCGTTGCCAAGCTTCCACGGCTTCAGCCCCTAGCCGCGGCAGCCAATGTTGCAAGAAGCCAAAGGCCGGTGCCAGCAACACCAGCCGTTCCACGCAAGACTGCTGCTCAGCTACCCAGGCAGCCACTACACCTCCCAGGCTAGAGCCAATCAGGGTAACAGGAGGATGCCCCATGGCAGCCAACTGTTCAGAAACTTGCCGGATCTGGCGAGAGAGATTGAGCTGGGTAAAGTTGCCTTGGTTGAGATCCGGCACCTCCAGAGGGATCCCAAGCCGCTGCAGCCGCTGGCGGAAAAAGGCAGCCTTGGCTGATTGCGGCCCCGAGCCAAAGCCGTGCAAGTAGATGACTGCCACGCTATTTATTGCCCTGCGCCTGTGGAGAGCCAGCCTGCTCCCAGCACCACACTGATGGAGAGAAAAAGGGTAGCCACCGTCCAGGTGAGGCGGTTCAGATTTTGCTCAGCACTCTTGGGGCTGGCAAACAACTGGGCTTGCCCGCTAATGCTCGCCAGACCATCTCCCTTGGGGCTGTGCAACAGCACCAGGATCACCAGCAAAATAGCCGAGGCAGACCAGAGAAACTCGAAAAAAGCTTCCATTGCCGAGGATCCCACTAGGGCACATTGCTGGAGTTATTATCACTCGGATTCCAACTCTAATGCACCCTGGGCCTTCCCCTAGCTAACTTTAGGGTTGTGCGCTCGACTCAGCTCGCAAGGTTGGAGCTGAGCCTCCTCGACTTTGTCGGTCACTAGAGGGGCGCCAAAGCAACCCCTGGCTACTGGGTTGAGCAAGCTTGGCACTTGACGGATGGATCCCTGGCGCAAGCAGGAGTGCAGGCGACGCAGCAGGAAGAAATCCGCCTCGGAACAGCCATCTTGAAATAGCCTCAGGTTCAGCTCGTGTTCTTGAGCAGCGGTAAGCAGACCAGTCCTCATAGCTGCTTGGATGATCTGCTGGATGGCGGTTGCCCTAGCTTCGCTCATAGCAGAGGTGCTCCCGGGGGAGGTCTTTGTCTATTCTCGACAAGAGCTCCTGCTCTGGGCTCCGCTAAATGGCGGATTGAACGTCTGCTCACAGGGGCTGCCCTTGTAAGCTCCAGGGTTACGAAAAGCCCCCGGCTTGAGCGGCGGGGCAAAGCTAGGCCGCCTGCCCCTTCAACTGCTGCAGGGATCGGAACAGGAGAACCACATAGACCCAGAAGATGGGCACAACGGCTGTGGCAGCGGCAGCCGCAACCATGCTCACCCCAAAGTCGCCAACATCAGCCACAACTGCGACAAATCCAACTATCAATCCACCCGCAAAAACAAGAATCAAGCCCAGGACCAGAAGGGCCCAAAACACGCCCCACCAACGACCTTTGACGAGATTCCAACTGTAGCGCAGCCCTCCTGTAGTTCCTTGATTTTCTAGAGCAATGGCACAAGGTGTGAGGGCCAGCTTAACCCCTACATAAATGCCTGGGATGATCAGAAAGATGGAGGCAAGGGAAGAGAGGAGTGCTGCTAAGAGGGTGCCCAGAACTAGAGGCACTGCCTTCGAGACAGCTCGGTCGAGGCTGTTGCCCAGCAGGGGAGCTTGCCGCTTCAGGCGCTGATCCACCAGCCACAAGGCTGCTCCGCCTAGGATCGGTGCAACAACAATGCCATAGGTCAGTTGGAGGATCCCCCCGAGAAGTGGGGTCAGCTCCGGGACGATGGCCAGAATAAAGTTTGGAGAGGCCAGGATCAGCAGCGGCCAGTAGATGGGACCTACCAACTCAAACGACCGCTGCAGGAGCGGGATTGGGCTAAGGGTGGCGTTCTGCATGGCGGAGGGATCCCTGTGGGCGATTAAGTCCACCCCCTTCATACCACAGGATCCCAGCTTTGGTTCCGGGAGTAGAGTTAAGAAAGTCTACAAGGCCGATTTTTGCAGGATCCAGGCCGCTGCCTGTTCGCCGCTGCGCAGGGATCCCTCGATGCTGCTCTGGTGAGTGTACTCTCCAGCCCAGAGAAGGCCTGGCAGGCCGCTATGGGTGGGAACCAAATGCTGCTGGAAGCTAGGCGGCTGCAAAAACTGGGCAAAAGGGATGCGATACACCCGCAGCAGGCGCAACTGTTTCAAGGGGGCTTTGGGAAAATAGACCTGCAGCTCGGCCCGACAGGTTTGGGCCAGCTCCTCGTCGCTCAAGGGGGGATCCCCCAATACGGTCACCGAATAGAGGTGTTGGCCAGGAGGAGCCAGTGCCGGGCTGATGCGGGTGAGCTGAACCCAGTGGTTGATCCAGCCTTGGCCGCTGGCGTTGAGGTACAAGTAGGCGCTGCGGGCCAGAGAAAAGGGAGCGCAGAAGTAGAGGCAGGTAACCGACCGTCCCTGGGTGGGGATGGGCATAGCGGCGTGGGGACAGAGCTCGGCTTGCCAGGACCGCGCCTGAGGGGCCTCGGTGGCGCAGACTACCCACTCGGCAGGGATCTCCTCTCCGCCGGCGGTGCGGATCCCGCGCACTCTTCCTTCCTCCACCAGGATGCGCTCCACCGGGGTTTGGTAGCGGATCTGCTCTGGGGAGAGGTGGCTGGCCAGTTGGCGGGCAAGTTCTCCCATGCCCAGCGCTGGGGTGACAATGGCTCCCTCGGCCATCATCTTGAAATAGAAGGCCAAGAGACGGGCACTGCTGGCCAGCTCTGGATCCAGAAGAATGCCGCGGAAAAAGGGGTAGAAGAAGTGCTGGCAGATCTTGGCGGAGAACCCGTACCCCTCTAGGAACTCTCGCACCGAGCCATCGGATCCCCCCAGCCCTTCCTGGAAGACCTGCTCCGGCGTGCGCTGCGCCAGCTCCGCTCGCAACTGCAGCACCTTGAGCTTGTCCCCAAAGCTAGCCAGGGGGTTGAATAGGGAAGAGACGAGGCTGGCTGGATCCCGCAGCGGATCCCCTAACAGCCAGCAGCGACCGGATCGGGCCAGGATAGCTCCCGGACGGTAGGGGCAGGGGTTAAGTCTGATCAGATCCAGGTGCCGCCGCACCTGAGGGTAGGCCGTAAACAGCACCTGAAAGCCGCGATCCAGGCGAAAGCCCTCCACCTCGTCGGTGCGCACTCGGCCCCCGGGGCCGTCGCTTTTTTCCAAGACTAGGACATCCCTCCACCCCGCCTGACTCAGCACCTTGGCGCAGGTTAAGCCGGCCAGCCCCGCCCCGATAACCACTACTTTGCCCATGCTCTGCCGGGATCCTTTCTCGCCCACGTATTCTAGCTGCCTCCTTCTCTCACCTGAGCCGTCCAGCCACCCCGGGAAATCCACTACACTGAGTAAAGCTGGTAGTACAAGCCAGCCTGCGTCCATCCCTTCGTTTGCCGAGCTGTTCTCCAGGCTGGCTGCCGCTGTGCCCTATGGCTTCTGTCAACCCAACCTTGCCCATTCAGTGGATCGATGCCGATTCGGGAGAGGTGGTAGACGAATGCCCCTGGGAAACCAGCCCCCATCCGGGCACCTACGTTCAACTAGCCGAGCAGCACTACCTGGTTTTAGAAAAGCGCCACTCCTACCAGTTGCGGCAGGGCAAATATCACCTCTGTGGCATCCGCGCCCTCATTCGCCCAGTGAGCCCACCCCCTGAAGCAGGCCAGTTTTTGGGGGATCCCTCCTGTCGCTTCAATGCCCGCTCGCCCCTGTTGCGCTGCGCCGTTAACCCCAGTGGGCCCTGCCAGGGTTGCCCGCACTACGAGCCGGTGCCACGGCGTTAGCCCTCTAACTCAAGCGCTAGCACTTTGGTGAGAGCGCGGCTGGTGTTTTCCCGAAACTCCGCTACGCTCACCCGGCCCAGCAGATACACTGCCAGCAACATCACCCCTGCCTCCACTCCAAAGACAGTGGCATAGGCCAGCACCGAGGAAGTGGGGAAAAGTAGCCGCCCCAGATCGAGCAAAGCGCCGCCAATGAGGGTAGAAAGCGCCTGCGACATCGCCTGGGCCAAGCCCCACGCGCCGATGAAGGTGCCGGCGGTTTCTGCTGCTGTCAAATCCAACATTAGGCTAATGGCGCCGTTGGTGGTGATCCCTGAGGCTAAGCCGAACAGGATCATACATAGCTGCAGCAGCTGCGGCTTGCCTGTAAACCCTGCGGCAATGGTCAGCCCAAAAGAAAGGGCCACCAGCAGGCAGCCCAAGCGGGCAGTCGTCTGCTTGCCCAGCCTAGGCACGATGAGAAAGCCAGTCACCACAATCCCTACCAAGACGCCTATACTCCAAAAGGCGTTGAGCTGGGTGCTCTGGGCTACCGTCATGCCAAACACCTCGCCGCCATAGGGCTCGAGAACCGGCTGTTGGATGAACAGGCCCATGGTCATCAGGGTCAAAAAGCTGAAGAAGATCAGAGTTTGGCGGCTGGCGGTGAGCACCTTGAGGGCCGTGCCCAGGGTAATCTGATCCTCCCGCCCGGCCAAGGTGGAACGGGATCCATAGCGGGAATAGCGCTTTTCTACCCCCCAGGTAGCAATGACCCCCAGCAGGATCACCACGGCAGGAATGACGATAAAGAGGCGGTTAATCGTACTCTGGAGATTCTCTAGATCCAGGCCGCGCAGCAGCACCGCCGAGCCAATCGCTCCCCCGGCAATGCCCAACATCAGCATCGACCAAACGATCCCCACCAACTGGGAGCGGTTGTGCTCATCGGAAACGTCCACCAGCAGCGCCGCAAAGGGCGTGGAGCAGGCACTGAGGCAAAGCCCGTAAAGAGCAAACATGAAGGCGGCCAGAGCAATCCAGCCATAGGTGGCCAGCGACCAGCCACTTCTAGCAAAGCTCTGCCCCAAACCCCACACCACCTGCACCGCCAAAAAGATGCACAGGGCAAAGAGCACCGATCCCAGGCGCACATAGCCGCTGCGGTGCGTCCCAAACAAAGGCTTGGCATCGGAAAGTTGCCCAAACCAGACGCGGGCCGGAGACACCAACTGGTGCATGGCCAGGGATCCCCCTGCTACCGTGGCCGGGATGGCCAAGAGATTGGGGTCGATCATGACCCGGTTGAGCACCCCCAGCGTCAGCAGCGACATCATCCCCAAGCCCATCTGAAATAGGCCCAAGCGAAACATGACGTGCAACGGCAAGGAGGGGATTGCCGGCTGGGGGTTTTGGGCAAGAGCCGAAGCAGCCGACAAGTTGACCTCAGGATCCCGTTGAAGATTGGCCATGATCTGGGAAAGTTGGCAGGAGCGCTACAATTTCTATCATGGTAGCCCAGGTGGCTTGGGATCCCGGCAAAAGCATGGGGTTGCCAAAAGTGAAACCGCCACGTCCTCTCCCCTTTTGGGAGCTATTGTCAGGGTATAGTCCCCCAATTTCCAATCCTCAGGAGTATTGCTATGCGCGCCCCCATCCCCTGGCTGCTGAGTTCACTGAGCTGGGTGGGCATTTCCCTGGCCGGAGCAGCCCTCGTCCCTACACTGATGGTGTCCACCTCGCAGGCAACCCCTATGGATTTTCCGCTCCACCAGTCCCTTTCTTCCCCCACTCCTTCAGAGTGGGCGGAATACTTGGCTTACAGGCAGGTCATCGACCGGACGATCTCCATGACCTGGGATCCGCAAGCGCGAGCCTTGGCAAAGCAGTATGGGCTGGATATCGTCAACATCACCTGGGAAGATACCGGACGCCACAAGGGATCTGCCCTTGGCCCCAACATCAGCGACATGACCATCCAGGTACAACAGCTCAACCCCAGAACGGGTCACTACGAGCTGAGCTTGATGCCGGTGATCCGCTACCCCAACTTTGCCGATCTGTCTGCCGACCTGCCCCTCGACAGCCTACAGGTGCTGGTGGGCAACGAAAAAGGAAAACCCCTGCAACCCGTGTCGTTGCGAGAGCTGCTGGGGAATCTGCGCCGCTACTTACATGATCCCGGCTCTTGGGCCGGCAACCGGAACTCCCTGCTGGCTCCACGGGATAGCCATGTGTTGGTGAGCGCCCAAGCTGCCTTTTTGCCTATCCCTGCCGGGGGCTCTGCCCAATTCAACCCGGTGTTGTTCAACTACCAATCCTATCCCGGTAACCCAGCCGTGCTGGCAATCTTGGCCACCCGCGAGGGCACCAGCATTACGGTGATCGAGAACCGCACCGAAGATAGGGTGGGCGGGGCTATTTGGGGCCAGCGCCTTTTCTTCAATCAGAACGGTGAACGGGCCAGCCTCACCGGGCAGCGCCTCAGCGATTTTCGGGCCGAGCAAGCCGCCAACCCAACCCCCAGAGATCCCCATTCGGCGGAAGTAGCAGAAGAAGCCCTGAACCTGGTGATGGTGATCCAAGTACCTCTCCAGCAGCGGCAGCCGCCGCGAAGGGAAGTTGAGGATATCTCTGTCAGTTTCGGACCCGCAGCCGGCCTGGCCGGCCTCAGCAATGTAGAAGCCGCCGTCATCGGACATGGGCCGGTGGAAGGCCCCTTCACCGAGATCAACAACCTGGACATCGAGCGAGATCCCCGCTTTCCCATTCGGGTCACGATCCAGTTCTACAAAGCCACCGACAATGGTGTGGTCTCTGCTGAAGACATGGCCCAAATTCACCATCAAATTGCCCGCGTCTATCGAGAGGCCGACTATGTGGGCAGCTTGGTGATTCAGCGGGATACAGGCCGACCTACGGAGTACGACCGCGACGCAGAGACAGAGCGCCCCTTTCCCTTTCCTTGGTTTCCTTGGCGGCTTCCTTGGTTTCCTTGGTGGCCGCGACGCTAGGGCCTGCTGCGCATTTTTCCCACAACCTGCCGCCAGGTAGCAACATCTTCTCGCGCCTGGGTTTCTCCACTACACTGACTACTGACCTGACGCCAAGGGGAATGGGTGTCGGCCCGATATCCTCGGCAAGGTCAGGGTCTGCAGAGACAGTTGCCAAGGTCTCATTTCTTGAGGCCATGGTGCTTGTCTGTGCCAGCTCTTGCCCAAGGCAGTGGGGAGTTTTTCCTGCAACCCTATGGCTGAGGCAGTTCCCGTTCGGCGCTACGACCTGTTTGTGCAGGCTTCCCGGCTGCTGCAGCGCTACCGGCAGCTCACGCCGGAACTGCGTCCCATAGGGCTGGAGGTGGCCCTGGCCATCCAGTATCACCGCGCTCAGGCCGGATCGGGATCCCTTTTGCCGCCGGTGGGATCTCCCCATGGCCTGCCCCTGGAGCAGGTGGCCCAGCGCATTTGTGACCCGTTTTACACCAAAGCCCACCCTCTCTTACCTACGCTGCCAGAGACAGGGGAGCCCCTGGTGTGGCCGCTGTTTAACCAAGGGGAAAATGGCCTTGTTCGGCCTCTGGCGCCAAGCAAAGTGGGGGGCAAATTGGTCGAACGCCGCTGGCTCAAAGCCTGCAACAGCCAGGAAGGCATTGGTTGTCATGCCCTGGCCGCCCACTTGTGGCAGGACGAGCGTTTTTTAGCAGCAGACCGGGATCTGTGTCCCTTTCGCCTCTACGACGGGCGCTACCCCCTAAGCGTGGACCAAGGGCGGCAAACCTGTGGCTTCGACGACCATCCCTGTGGTTGGCAGCCCGGCCACCCCAAAATGCTGCAGGTGGTGGGCAAGGGCAGACAGGCCGAGATCCTGCTTCCCCACTGGACTGACGCGATGTGGGCCATGCTTATCCCACCCCATCGCCCTCTACCCATCTATCCTCTTCTGGTGATGCTCTACTTTGGCCAGGAGACTCTGCAAAAGGGGCGGGATCGCCTTTCTGTGGAACAGTTTCGTTTAGATTTTCAGTTTAGCCACTCCCAACTCAAGCTGTTGTTTGACACCCACCCGGAACACCCTCTCAACCGCCCTCTGCTTGCCCTGGCTGCGCAGCCGGAGGTGGAGTGGGGAGCCGTCGAGCTGTTGCCCTCTATGCCACCCCTCTTGCACCAACCTGCAGGGGGTAGGGTGGTTTTAGATCCCGACGAGCCGCCCCAGTTTTGCAGCAGTGGTATCCCTTCCTCTGCCGGAATAGACCCGCTGATGGCAGAGCGCCGCCGCCGGCGTCAGTTGGAGCGCAGCGAGCGCCACAACGAAATCTTGCACCAGTTTCGCCGCTGGTTCCGTCTGGCTGGCTTGGAAGTGCGCGAAGACCAGCACACCTTTGACTTCTTAGCGGTTGCAGACGGGCAGCTGCTTTTGGCCGAGGTGAAATTGCTACACCACAAAGATGCAGCAGAGGTCATGCAGGAGGTGGTGGGGCAGTTGCTCTACTACGAGCGTTTTGCCCTCACGCCTTGGCTAGAGCAGGGCTTTTCCGTCCAAAAAGCCGCCGTTTTTGACGGGCCGCCGCCGGATCCTTACATCCGCTTCCTTGAGGACCTGGGCATTGCCACCTACTGGATCAACGAGCAGCAGATGATCGATGGGCCGGAAAGCTCGCTGCGGCTGCTGCGCCAGATGGCAGTGCGGGTACGGCCGGATCCCGAGTTGGGAGACTAGGCCAACGCATCTTTCCTAGGACTAGCTACTGCCAACAGAGACAGGCCAAAGGGCAGGGGGAACTTGGGGATCAAATAGGCTTCTGCAGCAAAGATCTCAGCTAAAAGCCAGTTGACCCAGGGCAAGGGCATCTTCAGATCCTGGCTCTCCCTGAGGCGTAGGCTCTTTTGGGCTAGGCGGATCCCTGCTGCCAATGGAAAGAGAAAGCTGTTGAAAAAGGTAAAGATATAAGTTTCCAAGCCGACGCTTTTAAGTAGGGAGCGAAGTTGTTCCGGCGTGTAGCGTCTCTTGTGGTGATTGAGTTCGTCGTGGGTACTCCATAGCCAGGGGTAGGCCGGTACCGTAATCACCATGTAGCCAGGGGGCTTTAGCCTCTTGGTAAGGGCTTCCAGAGCCGCTTTGTCTTCCTCCAAATGCTCTAGGACATCCAGCAGAGCAATCAAATCAAATTGTTGAGAACCAAAAGGGATCCGATGTGGCAATTCCCCTTCGGCCACAACTCCAATTCCACGGGCCCGGGCAATAGGCAATGCTATCTCGCTTCTTTCCACTGCGAAGACCTGGCCAAATTGAGACAACATTTCCAGGTTGCCACCGCTGCCACAGCCGACTTCCAAAATACAAGCTGCGGGAGGAAGAGGGATCCTTGCAATAACCTGGCGGAGAATGCGGCGACGGCCCAGAAACCACCAATGCCGATCTTCTAGGCTCGCCATTTGTTCATAAGCTTTGGGATCCATAAACCCCTATCCAAAAGGCGAGGTTAAAGCTCAGGGAATTCTAAGCCTTGACTCTAGGCTTTGTAGGGCGTTCTCATCCAATTTCTAAGGAGATAGCCTAGCCTTGCCCCAGCGGTGCTTGCGGTACCACGCCGCAATGTGCGGGCACCACGCTTCAAAGTGGGGCCAAATCAGGTCGCACAACTCCCGAATTTCACGCTGCGCATCTGCCTTGGCACGTAGATCCAAAAAATGCATCAAACTACGGCAGTTAAAACTCACCACGAAGTGCTGCCGAATGCCGTAGCCTAAAACGCAGCGAGCATCCTCAGGTGGTACACCGCACTCGGTTACCAAGCGGCGGTAGGCGGCCACTTGGCTGCGGTATTGCTCTAGCACAATGCCTAGCGCCTCTGGGGAGATGGGGCAAACTCCCTCGCGGGTCTTGGCCTGCCCCTCCTTGATGTTGGCGGGGACATAGAACACCTGCTCCAGTTGGTCAGGGCTGGGATCGGATCCCAGTTCCAGAAGCTGCTTCCCAGTGTACCGAAACGACTGCACATCGAACGACACCCCAATACGGTGCGTGCGCGCCTGCTGCACCACTAAGTGCGGAAAATACCCCACAGCAAACGTAATCTGCGGATGCTCCAAAGGCCCATAATGCCCACGGTCACCCTCCAATAGGTGCCGCACCACCGCCTCACCGTAATTGGCCGGGACGCGACTGGCAGCCGTAACGTACTCCGCACTGTAGTCCTGGTGCATCGCCAGCCAGATCACCCGCTCGGGATCTGGGGTTTGGCTGAGCACCTCCACCCGGAATAGGGTATCCACTGTTACTTCCCGAAGTGTAGGAGGAAGACGCCTAGAGAAGGCGACGAGCCCGCGTTTCTTCCGCTAGCACCCCACTCAAGCTTGGATTGCTACGCAGCAACCCTGCCACATAAAGGGTATAGACTTTGCCTGCCTCCAATTGCAGGTCAAAGCGTTGCAGGGGGATCCTGGGAGCGACGGTGAACACCTGGACTTGGGTAAAGCCGGGGCGCATCACCTGAAAGGTAGAAGCCTGCCCAAAGGCCAACTGGGGTATCAGCACTCGTCCCCGCTCCCCTTGCCATTGCAGAGGGGGCGCGTCGGGGGCAGCGTGGACAAACCGCACCAGGGCCTGATCGAACAGGGGGTTAATATTGTCTTCTAGTACCAAGGCCGTCACGCGATTGGGCTCGTCAGCGGCCACCACTGAGAACACTCCCCCACCTCTAAAGTTGGCCACCGTTTTGGCCACCACCTGAGAAGCCGAGGACGTCTCGGGCGTTGCAAGCAACAGGATGTCGTACTCTCCTGTCGGCAAGCGGGTATACTCGCTCACCAAGCCATAGGCTACACTGCGCGCTACCTTGACGCCCCCCACTTCCAAGTCAAGGGGAGGGGTATTGGGGGCCACATGTACCAGGCGCACCTGAACCTCGGCGACCCCTGCAGCGGCTATGGGGATGGCACAACCGGACAAAAGCCCCGGCATCCAGGCGCCACCCACTAGGCAAAGCACTGCGCGCGCCCACTGTTGCGCAATTTTCATCGCTCACTCCTACTCCTCACACCCAACGTTCATTTGGAGAGCGAGCTGCTGAATTCTCCAAAAGGGCATTTTCGCTCCCCGAAGGGATCCCATCCTGCTGACGCCAAAGAACCTGCTTTTGTCTTACTCCACCTTTGCGCCCAATGCCATAAGCTGGCTAGGACTTGCCCAACTCCCTAGATTGGGATCCCAGCGCTGGGATCGGGGACGGCTAGTGGAGAAGAGCGGCGGCTGAAGAGCCGGAAATAGGTGCTGACGGCCAACTCTTTCAGCGGGAAAAGTAGGTAGGTGAGGGGATTGATAGTGACGATGATGTTGCGGCAGTCGCGTTTGGCCTGGGCCAGGATTTGGGCGGCCACCCAATCCCCCGACATAACTCCAATCGGGTTGAGCTGGCTCTTGAAAGGGCCAAGGATAAGCTTGCGCACCACGCAGGGAGCATCGAGACGGCGCAGGGTCACCAGGTTGCCCAGGGCCCGTTTGGAGAGCTCGTAGAGGGGGCTAAAAGCAGGGCTGGCCTCGGCTTCGGAGGTGTTCACCCAGACCTCTTTGGTGGCCATTTCCCGATTGCTGCGCACCGTCTGGAAAAATAGCTCCATCAGGCGCCATGCCGAGAAGGTGTTGACGGCATAGGACTGGCGAACCGATTCGGGATCCCGTTGCCTATGGACGTTTAGGCCGTGGTTGATGACCAGGATATCGACCTCCTCCAGGAGCTCGGCCAGGGATCCCTCCTGCCCCACCTGCCAGCGAACAGTCGGCACCGGCTGGAGTTGTCCGTCCACTTCAATGGAAACCGAATCCGCATGGGAGCTGAGGGCGATGACTTGGGCCCCATGGCGGGAAAAGTGCTTCAAGAGGGCCCGGCCCAGGGTGCCAGAGGCGCCAGTGATGGCCACGCGCTTGCCTTTAAAGGAGAGACTGCTGCCCATGATCCGATCCAGCAAGGTTAGGGTGCCGCAGAAGTAGGCGTTGGTGTCGTCGAAGTGGTGCCGCCAGTGGTAGGCGCGGTTGACATGCCACTGGCTGGGAGGAGCAGGGAAAGGCCCTGGCTGGTGGGTAATATCCGTTTGCAGAGCTAGCCCGCAGCCCCGCAGCAGGCCAGCAGCTAAGAAACTGGCCGAGTAGACCACTCCCACCGCCGCTGCCAGGCCGTACAGCCAGGATCCCTGTCCCAACAGCACCACCCAGGGGATCCCAGCCAGAAGCATCGTCGCCGCTTCTGGGACGTCGTGGTGCCACTGGGATTCCCGGTATAACTTTGGGTCTACCACGCTGAGATCGGGGCGAAACAGGCGGTGGTGCAGGGTGTGTTTGGGCATCAGCCAGGGCCACTGGTGAGCTAGCCAATGGCGCACATCCCGCACAATCTCGGCCCAAAGCACACAAGCCAGGGCCACAGCCCCGACCCCCAGCCACTGGGCTACGCTGCTAACCTCCATAGGGCTTTGCTGGCAGTAGCCGAACCATCCTGAGCTCGCCGTCGCCTCTTTGCATCAGCGACCCCTAGGAAGAATCATCGCAAAGAGGCCATCCCAATCGCAATCAAGACGGCAGACGGGATCCTCAAGGGGTTCTGGGCGAGAGCTCGCGGATCTCAACCGTATCTCCAACTTGCAAGCCCAAGGCCGCTGCCGTCCCGCCACGGAACTCCAGCACGCTGTCCACTAGCTGGCTGGGGGGAGGCCCATAGGCAGGGCAGGGCAGGGCGGGACAGCCGGGCACATTGGCGGCGATGTACACCACCCGGCCTTGGTGGAGAAAGATAATGTCCAGGTTCAGCGGTGTGTTGAACATCCAGAAGGCAGCCGGCTGGGGTGGGTCGAAGGGGAACCACATGCCGCGATTGGGCGGCAAATCGGTACGGAACATCAGGCCCAGCCGCTGTTGCTCAGGGGTGCGAGCCACCTCCAGCTCAAAGCGCCGACCGGCAAGGGTTACTTCTGCTTCCACGGGCAGGTGCTGGGGCTCTCCTTTAGCGGGGGCAGCGTTGGCAACAGCTGCCGTCCCCTGGGCTTCCAAGGATGAGGATCCCCCAGCGGCACATCCCAGCAGCAGCAGAGCCAAGCCTAAGGCAATCCCGCCCACGGGGACAACCTGGTAGGAGCGCCGACCCCTCTGTGACTGCCAACTCATCCGCTCTGAGAGACCTACGAAACGCTAACAAACACTCCCATGATCCATGACTGGTAGCAGGCTCAACGCCTACCGCGCCGCCAGAGGGATCTCCACAGCCCTCACCTCCCGTCGAGCTGACAGTGGTTGCTCCTTGCCCTGGATAGAGCCCACAGGCTAGAGACGGAGCCAACTTTAGCCCAGGCAAAATGCCTAGAAAAAAGGCACCTGCCAGCTTACTAGCTTAGCTAGTCCACGTCAAGGCAGAAGGTGCGTTGGCGAAATTGCACATTGTGCCACAAGGTAGCGAATTGTCCGGCAACTCCGCACCGCTGTCGCGAACGAGGACTAGAGGAAAACCCTCAAGAAGAAGGCAAACCCAATAAAGGTCAAGCTAGGGGTTCTTGACGATGTAGGTAGCCTTGGCGTCTGGACCAAAGCTGATGACATCTCCCGACTTAAGCTGGTGGGTAGAGACTTTCTGGCCGTTGATCAACAGGCCGTTGGTGCTGGGCCGGCCCTCCAGATCCCCGTCCAGTATGCGATAGGAGTATTCTCCCTCCCGTTCAGCAGGGATGCGCAACAGCATGGCATGGTGGCGGGAGGCGTACTGAGAGTTGAGACAGATATCGTTGGCCAGGTCGCGACCGATAAAGTACTTTGCAGCCGTCAGCACCTGCGTGCGGCGTCCATCTCGGTCTTCCACGATGAGAAGATGCTGCTGAGCACTTGGAGGAGAAGGCACGGGGTCTACCATAGATCCTCAGGATCCTTCCGCTGCAACTGGCAGGGCCTACCATGCCTATAATACCCGCCTCTGAACTGGCGAAGTTGAGCCTAGGATCAGTCGGGCAAACTTTGCAGCAACGGACCAACCCAGCCAGGAAAGAGAGTGTAGGCTGCTACTGCCCACTGGGCCATGCCGACGACCACTTCTGACTTGGAGTGGCAGACAGCCTCCCAGATGGCTGCGGCCACCTCTTCGGGCTGGCTAACCCAAAAGCTCTCCAGGGCCTGCTGCATTCGCTGCCGTGCCCTGCTTGGGTGGGTCAAGTTGTCCTCTCCCGGCTCCTCGAGAAAAATGGCCCGCTTGAGAAAGTTGCTGTTGACCAGGCCCGGATGGACACCGATGACCTGGATGCCGTGGGGTTGCAGCTCTAGACGCAGCGCCTCCGTCAGCCCGCTAACTGCATACTTGCTGGCACAATAGGCAGCCATCTGAGGCAGGGGCATTTTGCCACCTATAGAGCCGACGTTGACAATCTGGCCTCTTTTACGCTTCAGCATGTCGGGGAGCACTGCCCGGATGGTGTGCAAATAGCCCCAGAAGTTAACTGCCATCAGCGCCTGCCAGTGTTCCAACGTCGTCTGCAGGAAAGGGCCACTCAGACAGATGCCGGCGTTGTTGATCAGGCAGTCGATGCGACCATAGCGCTCCAGGGTAGCCTCGACCAGCTTTTGCACCTGATCCGGCTGCGTCACATCGGTAGGGACAGCCAATACTTCCGCATTGAGCTTTTGCTCCAGCTCGATAGCTGTTTGCTTCAGGGTTTCGGCCGTGCGGGCAGCCAGTGCCAGGCGGTAGCCACCGCGGGCAAAGGTAAAGGCAGTTGCCCTGCCGATACCCTCGGAAGCGCCTGTAATTAAAACAACGTCGCCCATCCTGCTGCTTTGCTAACTCGAGGAGGAGCGGGAGTCTCCCTTCCTCTGTTGTAGCCTCTCCCGCACCTGCGAAGCCCTTGATAGGCTTAAACTACGGAACGCCAGTGAAGAGAAGGGCTATGGCCTCCACCCACTCGTTTGATATTGTCAGCGACTTCAACCGGCAGGAGTTGGTGAATGCGCTAGACCAGGTTCAGCGGGAGGTTAAGCAGCGCTACGACCTCAAGGATACCCAGACGGAAATTAAGCTGGAGGAGGGATCCCTGACCATCACCACCGCCAGCGAGATGGCTCTCAACTCCATTCGGGATCTTCTCCTAGCCAAAGCAGCTAAGCGGGGCCTCTCCCTGAAGATCTTCGACTTTCAAGCTCCGGAAAGTGCCGCTGGCAACCGGGTGCGTCAGGTAGTTCGCCTCAAAAGAGGCATTGACCCGGCGTTGGCCAAGCAGATTGCCAAGCAAATCCGCGACAACTTCAAGAAGGTGCAGCCTTCGATTCAGGGAGATCTGGTGCGGGTTTTCGGCAAAGACAAAGATGAGCTGCAGGCGGTAATTCAAATGCTCAAGCAGCAGGATTACCCGGTGGCACTGCAGTTTGTCAATTACCGGTAGCAGGGCAACAGTCCCAGTTCGCGTAGCCCCTTGGCTCTAGGCTTTTTGGGAGCTAGCCCCCAGAGAAGACCAGAATCCTTTACCATAGGTAGGTAGTGATCTCCATCTCCAACTGCAGCTCTACCGCGCCGGTATGTACACCATTTCTGAGTTCGATCGCCTGATCCAGTTTCTCCCGGTGGAGATCCGACCTGAGGTGCAGATCGAGATTGGAGCCCCTGACCAGTCTCGGGTTGTGCAGCCGCTCTGGCGCTTCCCCTGGCAGAAGTACACCCGCTTTGCCATCGACCTTAGCCGTTGGCAGAAGCTGAGCCCTGATCAACAGAAGATCTACTTTTTGCGGGAAGCCGTGATGGCCACCGAGCTGGCCTTGGGAGACAACTGGTCGGCGCTATTGCTGTATCCTGCTCTCATTGGAGCAGGCACGATGGGCATCCTGGTGGAGCTGCAGATGGGGGACAACCTTGGCGTGGCTCTGGCCTCTGGTTTGGCGGCGTCAGCAGTGTTCCTTCTGCGCAAAGCGGAGAAAGGCCAGAAGGCCCAGGTGGCAGCCGACGAGTTTGCCGTGCGCTATGCCTCCCAGAATGGCTACACCTCCGAACAGGCAGCTTCCATTTTGCTAAGTGCGCTGCAGCAGGTGGCTATTCTAGAAGATCGCGTTAAAACTGACTACGACACCACCATGCGCCTCCGCAACCTGGAGTTTTTGGCGCAGCGAGGCCTGGGAGCTGGCACCCTGACCATCAACCCCAAGTACCGCAACAAGGGGCAGAGCTCCATCTCGAATCCCTTCCAAAACCCTTTCCAGCGCTGAGGGCTCAGGGCATACGCAGTTCCCCTTCCACCTCAAGGCGGGTGTAAGGGCCAATGGAGAGGAAGCGCTCCCCTAACATTTCGGCAGCAGCAGGCTGAATCCAGCCCATACGCTGCAGCAGGTGCAAAGCCAAGGCATATTTGGCCCGCGCTGCCCCATCCTGGACCTTGATGGCCAGGCCCATCCCCTCTCCGACGCGTCCAATGCACTGGATCCCCTCGGCGCCGGACTTGCTGACCAGCTCGCCTTGGGCAGCTCGCATCAACTCGGTGTCGAAACATCCCTCGCCCGCCACCATTTCCGGACAGTGGGTCATGGCGCGGACAATGGCTTCCAGCTCAGGCCGCTCTCCTGCAGTTAGTTGAGCATACAGGTAAGCTAGCTGGTTAAGTTGCAACTGGTAGGTGGGCACGCCGCAGTCATCGCGGGCAAATAAAAACTCTTCCGAGGGCATTTGCAACAAGTCGGCCAACTTAGCCCGCACCAGAGCCTGAACGGGGTGTTGCCGCTGGGCGTAGTCCTGCAAAGTCCAGTTCTGGGCGCGGCTTGCTAGCAGCATGCCAGCGTGCTTGCCGGAGCAGTTGTGGCACAGTGGGCTGGGCTTGCCGGGTGGGGTGGGGCAGACCAGCAGCTCGGGGGAAAGATCAGCGCGCCAGAGCATGCTGAACACTTGCCGCGCATGGGCCGTAGTGCCCTGATGGGAGGCGCACATGATGGCGATGTCTTTCTCGCCAAGCCGATAGCGCTCGCGGATGCCCGTGGAGAGCATGGCCAGCGCCTGAAAGGGCTTGAGGGCAGAGCGGGCAAAGACGGGTGTGGTGCTTTTGCCGGCTACGGCCAGGGAGCGCCCGCGGCTATCGGCCACCACGGCTTGGCAATAATGGGTAGATTCGGTCAAGCCCTCCCGCAAAACGTGGATCAGCAGTTCGGGGGCAGTGGAGCGGTTCTCAAATGACATGAAACCCTGGGAAAGGGCCGGCGAGTCTAGAAAAGGGGCGTGTACATTATCTCAAATCATACGTCCAGATCTGGCGCGAAACCTTGCCAGTAGGGAGCAAAATGGAACAAGTGCGTCTGGATCCCTAAGCTCTGTCATGTCTTCACCTCCCCTGGTGTTTTTGGTCTGTCACGGCAGCCGGGATCCGGAATACCAGCAGGCGGCAGCGGAGTTGCTGGCGAGGGTGCGGCAGCAGCTAGCTCCTCAAGTGGTGGAGCTGGTTCAGTTGGAAGGCAAGTCCCTGGGCCTGGCGGAGCAGATTCACAGGTACTTGGCGGCTCGGCTGCCCAGGTGCGACAACCCAGTGGTGTTGGTATCGCTCTTCATGGGGAGGGGAGCCCATGTGGAGGAGGATCTGCCAGCGGTGCTGGAGGAGCTTCGGGCTCGCTGGCCCTGCCTAAAGCTGCTGTTGACACCGCCGATTGGCCAGCATCCAGCCCTGCTTGATCTGGTGGCAGCGCGCGTAGCAGCGGCGCAGCAGTTGGGGGAGTTGATCCACGCCTGGATCCTGTTCGGCCATGGCAGCCGTCTGCCCGAGTTTGCCGCCCAGCTGCAAGCTGAGATCCAAGCTTTAAAACAGCACCTGCTTGGGATCCCGATTCACCTGGCTTTTGCCGCCCAGCCTCCTACGCTAGAGACCACCGTCGTTCACTGCTTGCGCCTTAGCCAGTACCGCCTGCGGGTGCTGCCCTTTTTCCTCTTCCCGGGCAGCTTGCTGCGCTCCTTACAAGACCAGGTTCAGCGGTTGCGGCGGCAGTGGCCCTTGTTGCAGCTTGAGCTGGAGCCACCCCTCTGGCGCGATCCTCAACTGCTGCAGGCCATTGTTGAGACGGTGCGGACGGCCTGTTCTCGCTAGATGGGCTGGTCAAAGCCGTCTTGCTTAAGCAAGATGGATCTTTCCAAGAGGCTGTTGGGAGACAAGATGGGCAAAGTGTATCTGGTGGGGGCAGGGCCCGGAGATCCGGGCTTGCTGACCGTTAAGGGCAAGACCCTGCTTGCCCATGCGGATGTAGTCATCTACGATGCCCTGGTGGGATCTCCCATCCTGGATCTGATCCCCCCCACAGCAGAGCGCATCTATGCTGGCAAACAGCGGGGGGCTCACACCTTGCCCCAGGAGCAGATCACGGCCCTGCTGATTGAAAAAGCGCAGACACGAGCTGTAGTGGTGCGGCTCAAGGGCGGGGATCCCTTCATCTTCGGCCGGGGGGGCGAGGAGATGCTGGCCCTAGTCCAGGCGGGGATCCCCGTGGAAGTGGTGCCCGGGGTTACTGCAGGCATTGCCGCCAGCGCCTATGCCGGGATCCCTCTCACCCATCGGGAGTTCAGCTCCTCAGTTGCCTTTGTTACCGGCCATGAGGCGGCAGGGAAATACCGCCCCCGAGTCAACTGGCGCGCCTTGGCAGGAGCGGTGGAAACGCTGGTGATCTACATGGGGATCCACAACCTCGGCCATATTGCCGCTGAACTGTTGGCTGGGGGGAAAGCTCCCGATACGCCGGTGGCCTTGATCCGCTGGGGTACCACCCCAGAGCAGGAGGTTCACCTGCTGCGTTTGGACAGTCTGGTTGTGCAGCCGCCGCCGGTGTTGCCCCCGGCCATTGTGGTTGTCGGAGCGGTAGTTACTCTTGCCAACTTCTTGCCTGCCTTGCGTCCACTAGATCCCTTGCCAGCAGGGTCTTCATGAAGGCTTTTTTGCGCAAACTGGCTGCCCTCTGCTCCGCCTACTACGCCTATATGCTGGAGTACCGGGCGGAACTCCTTTTGTGGGCGCTGGCTGGATCTCTGCCTCTGATCATGATGGGGCTCTGGAGCGAGGCTGCCCGCGCAGGGAACTTCTCGCTCTCTTCCCTGGAGTTCATCCGCTATTTCCTAGCGGTGTTCCTGGTGCGCCAGTTTAGCATCATCTGGGTCATCTGGGACTTTGAGCAGGAGGTGGTCGAGGGCAAGTTGTCTCCCCGCCTACTACAGCCTCTGGATCCCGCCTGGCACCACGTGGCCAGCCACCTGATGGAACGCCTCGCCCGCCTCCCCTTTACTGTGGCTTTAATTGCCCTCTTTTTCCTACTCTATCCCCGCGCTTTTTGGATCCCCTCTTGGCAACAAGTGGCGCTGGGATCCTTGGCTATTCTCTTGGCTTTTGCCCTGCGTTTTCTTATGCAGTACACGCTGGCGCTGCTGGCCTTTTGGGTAGAGAGGATATCAGCCCTGGAGCAATTTCACTTTTTGGTGTACTTGTTCCTCTCGGGGGTGATCGCCCCCTTAGAAGTGTTTCCGCCAGCGGTGCGCCAGGTCTTAGGCTGGACGCCCTTTCCCTACTTGGTGCATTTTCCCGCCAGTCTCTGGGTAGGGCTCCCCCAGGACATCCTGCGCGGCTTTGCCATGGGCATGGCCTGGCTGGGGCTATTTTGGCTGGTCAACCGTTGGCTCTGGTGGAAGGGTCTGCAGCGCTACTCGGGAATGGGGGCTTAAGAACTGCCTTGAGCCGCCGCAGCTATTATCATGGGCTAGGGATCTCCAGCTTGGCTGCCAGTCTTCGGCTCCCCCTCAGGTCATCATGAAGCGCGTCCTAGTCGTAGATGACGATCCCATTTCCCTCAAGGTTCTGAGCCGCCATCTCAGCCAGCATGGCTATCGGGTTCGCACAGCCACTTCCGGCAGAGAAGGATTGCGCCTGTTTGCTGAAGAGCAGCCGGATGTGGTGGTGTCAGATGTGGTGATGCCGGAAATGAATGGTTTCGAGTTCTGCCGGCAGCTACGCCAACAGCGAGGCGGCGAGCTTGTTCCCTTTATCTTTCTCTCTTCCCGTGGCGAACTAGGCGACCGCATTCAGGGGTATGAGTGGGGAGCCGACGACTACATCATCAAGCCCTTTGAGCCCCTGGAATTAGTGGCCAAGATTGAGGCGCAGATTGAACGATCCCGCCGCACGCAATTGGAGATCCTCCGTCTCATCTGGCAGCAGAACTCCGCTAAGGCTGATGTTGCCCCTCGCCCCCGCTTGGAGGAGCTCAACCTAACCCCCGCCGAAGAGCGGGTGTTCCGGGAGGTTATCCAGGGCTACACCAACAAGCAGATTGGCGAAAGGCTATGCATTAGCCCGCGCACTGTCCAGACCCACTTGACCAATATTCTCAGCAAGCTTTCTCTGGAAAACCGCTCCCAGCTGGTGCGCTTTGCCTATGAGCAGGGCTACGTTTCTCGAGAGGAAGGAGGCAACAAAAGGATCCCTCCCTCAGGCCAAATGAAGTCTTAAAACAGCAGGCGTGGCCCTACGCACTCGACATGGGATCCGATCCCTGCCCAGGCGGACAAAGGCCTCGTAGCGGTGGCAGCCCGAGAAGCTGTAGTACTTTCCCTCCACCTCTAAAACCTCAATTGGCTCCTGCAGGCCTATTTCCTGGATGGAAGCCATCAGCGCCTGCACCTTCACCGGATCCGTCTGCCGCGGCAGCGGACGGCGAATCTGAGCCAGGGGAATCTCGCGAATCTCCACCATGGTGGGTCTCTTCTCAGTTCGGCTTCTTCATCATACTCGTTATGAGTTTATCTTGTCAGCCCTTGGCGGAGAGATAGACTCTGAGAGCAAGGCATGGCAGGATAGCACCAGCCTGGACTTATGAGTTGCGCTGGAAGCTAAGCCATATGTGGCAACTCCTCAAAGTTCTGTGGGGAAAGGTTGCGGGTCAACTTCCCTCTGCCCCATCCAAGATGCCGCCAGATCTGCTTGGCAAAGTGCCGGTTCAGCAGCCTTCTCCCCAGAAGGCCCCTGCTGCGGAGGCTACCCCCAAGCCTACTTGGGAAGCTGCTGCCCCCAAGGTCATGGCAGCCCAGCGGGTTGAGGAACCCAGGGAGTTGCTGAGATCCCCCGACGCGGAGGCAGGAGAATCCGGCATCGGCCCAGCTCAACCTACCTCCACAGCCAAAAGCATCAGCAATCTCTGGGCCATGGGCGATAGCGGATCCCGGATTTCCCGCATTGCTGCCGCCAGCAACAGTAGCCTTGCTGTCAGCTCTATTGCCAGGGCTGCTGGGCCGATAATGGATAGGTAATGCTGGGGGTTCCAAGCATGCTGGAGATAGTCTTTAACGCAGCCAACTGGTTTGCGCTGCCTTTTTGGGCCTTGATGATCCTGTTGCCGGGTTGGAAAGTAACCCGCAGGGTGATGGAATCGCTCTTGCCCATTGCCCTTTTGGCAGCAGTCTATCTCTACCTTCTGGCTGGCGGGTTTAGCACAGCGACTCTTAGGGAGTTTTTCAATCCCCAGCTATCTCTGAGCAATCTAACAGCTCTATTCAGCCAGCCCTCGGTGATGGCGACGGGGTGGGTTCACTACATCGTCATGGATTTGTTTGTGGGACGATGGATCTTCTTGGAGGGGTGGGAAAAGCGGGTTTGGACAACCCATTCCCTGCTGCTGTGCTTGTTTGCCGGGCCAGTGGGCTTGCTCTCCCATCTGCTTACGGTGGCAGTTGTCCAGGCACGCCGGCAAAACCAGGCGCAAGGAAGGACTCAAGAGACAGAAGTGCCGCAAGAGTTGGCTAACTCCTAGGGATAGGCTCCATCGAATAGGGATCCAGGCTCGCATAGCAAGAGGAAGTTCTGTGAGGCTAGGATATCAGGGGTAGGAGCCCTCGGCCTTGAGGCCAGAGGAACTGCTTGATGAGGAGTGGAGGCGTAGCTTGGTTTTTGCGTCCTCAGCGGTGGCTGTGGAGCGGCCTTGGAGCAGCAGCCCTTGTGGCCCTCACGGCTGGGGCTAGCTGGGCACGGCTTTTGTTGGAAGTGCGCATGACCCTGGGCCTGCCCATTAGCCCTAACTACTGGTACATGGTGGCCCTTAGCCGAGCCGGTAGCCCTGGTCCCACTGCCAACCTGGTAGATCCCAATGTCCGGGTCGGGCCCAACGAGTACACCTTTGTGCGTGACTGGGACTACCTGATTCGGGTTACCCCCCTCAACGAGGAGTCCGTTTTGCAAGCTACCATCCAGCGCTTTGGTGAGCAGGAGCGAGAGTTTGCCGTTGGCTTTAACCAGGTGCGGGTGGAGCGCGTTAACCGGGATCGCGACACCCTTAGGTTCCGGATTGACCTTTCGGAGCTCCAAGGTCTGGACGGGCAAAACCAGGATATCCAGGTGGCTTTGCTCACTGCCCGCGCTCCTTTTCGCGTTGCTCCTGAAGAGACCAATCTGGCCATTGATGCCACCCGCGGCGAACTGCCCAACTACTATCGCCTTAGTCTCTCCAACCAGCGGCAGGTGGTTGTCGACAATCCCCAGCGCCAAGAGACCATGCGCCGCAGCCGTGAGTTACTCCAGCAAAGTGGATCTGGAAGCGGCCTCACCCGCGAGCTCATTGAGGGAGGAGCCCTGGAGATTTTGGCTGCTAACATCCTCACCTTTGAGCTACGCCTTCTTTCCTCCTCCAGTTTCTAGAGAGAAACTTTAATCTATCCAGGTGGCCTCTGGCTTTGGCCTGAGAATGAGAGCAGGGGGACTGCCGTGGTGCGGGCAAGATGGGAGCACTTTGAACACATGGCCGACATTGGTGTGCGCGGCTATGGGGCAACGCCGGAGGAAGCCTTTGCCCAGGCAGCTTTGGCCCTGACTGCGGTGGTCACTAGCGTGGATGAAGTAGCTCCCAGAGAACACCTAGAGATCGAGCTAGGAAATGCAGGCGATCTGGAACTGTTGTTGGTGGATTTCCTGAACGCAGTGATCTACGAGATGGCCGTCAGAGGCATGCTCTTTGGAAAAGTCGAAGTGCACCTGGCAAAAGAGCATCTCAAGGCCAGCCTGTGGGGGGAAAGAGTTGACCCTGCCAGACACCGACCGGCGGTAGAAGTTAAGGGGGCAACTTACACGGAACTCAAGGTAGCCCGAGAGGGTGAGCTTTGGGTGGCCCAGTGCGTGGTGGACGTGTAAGGGGAGGCAACCTATGGATATCAAGAAACTCGAGCGTGTGGATGAGACGGTCTGGCGCATTCCTCCAAAAGGCAGAATGCGTGTCCCGGTCTTGATCTTTGCCGACGAGGAGTTAATCCGGGAAATGGACGACAAAGTGGCCGAGCAGGCTAGCAACGTGACCACCTTGCCAGGGATCGTTGGAGCCTGCTACGTGATGCCAGACGCCCACTGGGGTTATGGCTTTCCCATCGGTGGGGTGGCGGCCTTTGATGCGGAAGAAGGGGGGGTGATTTCCGCCGGCGGCGTGGGATTTGACATCTCCTGCGGCGTGAGAACCTTGCGAACCGGGCTAAAGCGCGAGGAAGTGGAGGAGATGGCAGAGCCCCTAGCCAATGCCCTGTACGCGAGCGTACCGGTAGGGCTCGGCAGCCGCAGCAAGATCTCCTTGAGCGACAAAGAGATGGAAGCTATGCTCGAAGGCGGAGCAGAATGGGCTGTTGCTCAAGGCTACGGCAAGAAAGAGGATCTGGAGCGCATCGAAGAACATGGCCGCATGCGCGGAGCAATGCCGAGCGAAGTCTCCGCCTACGCCCGTGAGCGCCAGCGGCGCGAGATGGGAACCCTCGGTTCGGGTAACCACTACCTCGAAGTCCAAGTTGTTGACGAGATCTACGATCCCGAGATTGCCAAAGGCTTTGGCCTTAAGTCGGGGGAAGTGGTGATTACTATCCACTGCGGCTCCCGTGGCTTGGGTCACCAGATCGGCACTGAGTACTTGAAGAAGATGCAACAGGCGGCTAAAGAACACGGCATAGAGCTACCTGATCGCGAGCTGGCCTGTGCGCCCTTGAAGTCCAAAGTGGGGCAAAGCTACCTGGGAGCGATGCGGGCGGCAACCAACTGCGCTTTGGCTAACCGCCAGATCATCACCCACTGGGTGCGCGAGGTGTTCGCTGAGCTTTTCCCCAAAGCTGAACTCGACCTTATTTACGACGTCTCCCACAACACCTGTAAGGAGGAAACCCACGAGATAGAGGGGAAAAAGCGCCGCCTGTTCGTTCACCGCAAAGGGGCAACGCGCGCTTTTGGGCCTGGCCACCCAGAGCTTCCTCAAGCTTTTCGCTCTATCGGTCAGCCCGTCATCATCGGTGGCTCCATGGGCACGGCTTCCTACATTCTGGTCGGCACCGCGCAAGGGGAGGCCCTTTCCCTCTCCTCAGCCTGCCACGGCGCTGGGAGGGCGATGAGTCGCAACCAGGCCCTCAAAGCCTGGACAGGGCAGGAGATTATCGAACAACTGAGACGGCGCGGCGTCATCGTGCGCAGTCCTTCTTTGCGGGGGGTAGCTGAAGAAGCGCCCCAGGCCTACAAAAACGTCGACAAAGTGGTGCGCGCTGCCGAACAAGCCAAGATTGCGAAACTTGTAGCGCGCTTAAAGCCAATTCTGTGTATCAAAGGCTAGCTATTTGCTGAAAGGGGAAGCTATTTTTAGGGGCTTAATGCCCTTTT
>NZ_JANSHI010000005.1:24760-131071 GCF_047461615.1 Synechococcus sp. W65.1
TTAAAGCCAATTCTGTGTATCAAAGGCTAGCTATTTGCTGAAAGGGGAAGCTATTTTTAGGGGCTTAATGCCCTTTTCTTGTTGCTTCCAAGTGATGCTTTGCTGCGTTTGTGAGTTATTCCCCAAGCTGTACTTGCCCAAGCGCGAATGCCTTAGGAAAGGGTTAGTGTGTACTTGCCCTCTCCTTTGCATTCCCCTATACTGACTTTCATGTCTCGACACTCCAGGTGCTCTATGACTGCGAGTTACCTACCCTTGGCCCAGACTTTTCTGCCCCGTTCTTCTCGCATTCGCGATCTGCTGCTGGTGGTGGGAGGGAGTCTATTCGTAGCAGCTCTGGCGCAGGTGAGGATCCCTCTGCCTTTTACACCGGTGCCCATCACTGGACAAACCTTTGGGGTAATGCTGGTGGGAGCAGGCTTTGGGGCCAGGCTGGGCTTTCTCGCCTTGCTGCTGTACCTGCTGGAGGGGCTCTTGGGATTGCCCTTCTTCAGCGGCGGCGGCTCTGGGCTCAGACACCTAGCGGGGGCAACAGGAGGCTACCTGCTGGCTTTTCCCTTGGCCGCAGGGCTAATGGGCTGGTTTGTGGAGCGCTGGGGGGTAGATCGCAGTCCCTGGAAGATGGCAGCGGCAATGCTCTCCTGCTCGGCTTTGATCTACGCTCTGGGAGCTACTTGGCTGGGGGTGTGGCTGAACGAGAATGTTGGACCCACCTCCGCCTTGGCGGTGCTCAGCAAGGGGGTGTTTCCCTTCATTCCCGGGGATTTACTGAAGTGTGCGCTGGCCGCAGCCCTGCTGCCCACCACTTGGCGCTGGCTGGGGCGGGAGCAGTCGGCAGCCGATCCCGAGTCACCCTCCCCCTAGGAGCAGAATCTAAAAAAAAGATGATGTCTGCTGGGACCGAGTTTTTTTTCTGGGATCCTAGTACTTGATCAAAGCGGTGTTCAAAGCCACCCATTAATGGAGCGCGTCTTTATATTGCTCTAGAGCTTTGTAGGTCGCTGGCCGGTCGCGACATGCCCCCCTTGGGGGCCCTTTTTATTGGCCCTACAACGTTGAAGGGCACGCTAGCTTAGGTTTTAACAGGTACCTTTTTCTCCAGCCACTCGGCCACTTGGTTAGCCAGATCAACTCCCTGCAACTGACTGATCTCCCGCAACATGGTTGGGCTAGTAACGTTAACCTCCGTCAGCCGCTCGCCAATCACGTCAATGCCTACAAAATAGAGTTTCTCCTGGCGCAGTACTGGCGCCAAGGCTGCGCAGAGAGCCCGTTCCTTTTCGGTAATCTCAGTTTTCTCCACCCGACCCCCAGCAGCCACATTGCCCCGGAAATCTCCCTCGCTGGGGACGCGGTTGACTGCACCTAAAGGTTCTCCCTCCAGCAACAAAATGCGCTTATCTCCCGCTGCTGCCTGGGGCAAATACTCTTGCACCATCACGGGCAGCCGGCCAAATTGAGTGCTCAGCTCGATGAGGGAATTGAGGTTGGGATCCCCGGCAGTGAGCCGTAGGATCCCTTCTCCCCCTTTGCCGCCCAGAGGCTTAAGCACTGCCTGCCCTACCTGCTCGACAAATTGGCGGAGCAAGGCCTTATTGCTGCTAACACAGGTGCGCGGGATCCACTCCTTAAATTGCAGGGCGTAGAGCTTTTCGTTGGCCGAGCGGATGCCAGCGGGATGGTTGAGCACTAGGGTACGGCTGGGAGGGAGGTGATCCAAGAGGTAGGTGGCGTAGAGATAGGCCGTATCCACCGGCGGATCCTTGCGCATCCATACCGCCTGCATATGACTCAAGGGCACCAGGCGCCGTTCTTTGACCTCATACCAGGGATCCGCCTTTAGATCCAGCACGATTTCGGATACCGACCCCCACGTTTCCCCTTGATCCCAGTAGAGATCGCCCAATTCCAGACAGAAAACGCGGTGTCCTCGTCGCTGTAGCGCCTCCATCAGGGCAATGCTGGTGTCGTGGTTTACCTGCAACTGGGACAGCGGATCGACGATAAAGGCTACCTGCATGGGTGGTTAGGGTTCGCAAACAAAAGGCTGCCCCGAGTATGCAATAAATCTGAGCGAATTCAGCAGGGCTGGCTTTATTAACATCCTCTTAACCTCAGCAAGCGGCGCAAACGTTAGCTTGATAAATGGAATTCCTAGTTAGCCCTCCATCCTCGGCTAGGTTGACCGGGTTTCTGGTTCAGTTTGTGAGGAATAGCCCATCCGTGAGTGCTCCTTCTTCTCAACCCTTGGAGCCGGTTCGCATTGAAACTACGCGGGATCTGCTGGAAGCCCTGCGGCAGGGACGTTCCCTTGTGGGTGCCAACCTCGAAGGCGCTTACCTCTCGCGGGGCCTGTTCGACCGCATTCGGATGCCCAAGGCCAACTTGACGCGGGCCAACCTGCGCTCGCTCAGCATGCAGCAGGCGGATCTGCGGCTGTGCAACTTTCGCCGCGCCGAGATGGAGCGGGCCAATTTTGCTGCCTCAGATTTGCGGGGATCCAGCTTTAGCCAGGCTATAGGGGACTATAGCAACTTCACCGCTGCCAAGCTGGACAAAAGCAGCTTTCAGGAAGGCCACTTCAGCCACTCCATCTTTCATAAGGCCAGCTTGGTGGCTGCCAACCTAACGGGAGGCGACTTTTTTGCCGCTGACTTTCGCCAAGCCAACCTATTTCGCTGCAACCTCTCGCAGGCAGTCCTGGCTTGTTGTCAGCTGCAACAGGCTAACTTCGACCAAGCCCTCTTGGTGGGAGCCAACCTGCAAGAAGCCCAAATCGAAGGGGCCAGCTTTGTCGGCGCCGACTTTACCGACGCCAAGCTCTCCGAGGAAATGCGCAAGTTCTTGATTGAGCACGCCAGCGGCACCAACGAGCTGACCCAGCGGGACACTCTCACCACGCTGCTGGCAGGACTAAGGCCTAAGTCGCGCAAGCTGTTTGGGCTGCTGTAGGCTGGGTACAAATCCTAGGTTGGCCCTGAGAGGTCGGAATCCCAAACCTTAAAATTGGTTGAGGTCGATGCCAGCCTCGCGGGCCATAGCTCCTAGCCCTTTGGTCTTAAGGGTTTTCAGGGCCTTGGTGGAGACACGCAGACGAACGAACCGCTTACCTTCTTCCCACCAGATGCGCTTCCACTGCAGGTTTACTTCCTGCAAGCGCTTGGTGCGTCGGTGAGAGTGGGAGATGGCAAAGGCGTTGTTGCGCTTTTTGTTGGTCAGTTGGCAGCGACGTGCCATAGGAGGCAAGCAACTCAGCCCCGCTATTGTATAGCGCCTTTCCGCTGGGCAGCAAGTTGGGCTTGCAACTGGGCTAGCTCTGCCCTCAATTGGGCAAAGGTTTGTTGGCAGTGGTTGACGCTTCTCAGGGGCAGCTCTTCGTTTTTGGCAATGCAAGTTATCTGAACAGGCCCGTCGGGGCCTTGGCCAGTGCGATCCACCAACACTTCCACGGTTACCAGCTTGGTGTAGGGGTTTTTTCCGGGGGGCTCGCCAGCCACCCAGTAGTCAGGACTGTGGTGGAGGATGGTGAGCTGGCAACGCTCCAGAAGGGCGCGGATGGCTTCGCTCAACTGCTCGGCCGAGCCCGTAAGCTGGGCAGTGCAAGAATATCGAGCCATAGGACGGCAAGTCACCACGGCTATCCTACCATCAAGTCTTTGGCTCCTGCAGCCAAAGGCAAGCAAAATTGGGCTCGAGAGTACTCTGCTCCGGCTCTGCCAGTTCTAACTGGGAGAAAATGAACTGGGCTAAAAAAACATAAGGAGCCCCTTCCGGAGCTCTCGCCGGGGAAGTTGCGATGTCTAGGGTTTCCCCTCTAGCCCCTTCTCTCTTGCTGCTGGGATCCCTTGCTCTAGCTTGGACAGGCGTGGCTTCTGCCCAAGCGCAGCCTTTTCAACCGGGCGATCTGGATGGGGATGGCCGTTTGACGGTGCAGGATCGCAACCTGTTGGGGGCCTATTTGCGGGGAGAGCGGGGGCTGACTGACAACCAGATCCTGGCTGCCGATGTCGATCAGGACGGGCGGATTACGGAAGCCGATTGGCAGGTTCTGCAGCAGCGCCTTCAGACAGCTACGGAAGCTCCCACCGGACAGGTGCAGTTGGATTCTGCCTACTCTGGGCAGGTGGTGGACCGCCTCACAGGGCAGCCCTTGGCTGGGGTGGAGGTAGCCATCCCAGGGGCAGGGATTGCAGTGCGCACCGATGCCCAGGGGCGGTTTCGCCTGCCAGGGCCGCTGCCGGCAGAAGAGATTTTGGTGGCGCGGCTGGAGAACTATTTGCCCTATTCCCAGAGCACAGGCAACGGACAGATCGGCCGGGATCGACCTCTGCAGTTGCAGTTGGAGCGCTGGGATCCCAACACTACGCTGGTGCTGGAGGCCAATGTCATTCGCCTAGGCGATAACCGGTATTCGCCTGAGTCGGCGGCTGCCAGCCGGTTTCTAGGGCCTGCCCAAGCGGTAGAGATGACCCGCTCCTTCACCTTGGAACGCCTGCCGCCTCGCCCACCGGTTTTGCGGATTGGATCCCTGATTGGGTTGGATACTGCCGCTGCCTATCGGGCTGGCCAATCTCGGATCCCCACCGCCGATATGTCCCCTCTACAAGTCCTTCTGAATGGGGTGGAAGTTGAGCAAGTTCAGCTAGGAGGAGACGACCTGCGCATCCCTCTGCCGCTACAGCACTTGCGCCTAGGTTCAAACACCGTAACGCTGCGCACTGGCAAAACTTGGGTTCAGACAGGCGGGATCGTCAGCGGCCCCCGTGTCAGTATTCCTCTTTTTGGTGGATCCCTGCAAATTCTACTGCCGCTAGGAGGTAACCCCCTCAGCCAGCAGGGTGGAGCGTGGGTGGATTACGACGATGTGCAGTTAGCCAACGTCACGATTGAGCTCCGCAACTAACCTAACTTGCGCTGGCTAGGGATCCTGGCCAAAGCCCTTCCGAAAGGGCAGATGGCCTGCTGTTGCCTCTACCCCAGCATCTATGGAGGAGGCTTCCCAACATCCCCAGATGCGTCACGTCAGCGTTGAGCAGGACGCTTTGAGGACGTGTCTGCAGGTCGCAAGCCCATTCGCCATAGCTTCATCCGCCCCGCCCGCCCATCGAACGTGAAACCCACCCTTGGGCCGTGGCCGTGCGGCGACACCTGGAGTTCACCTGCCCCAGCTTGCCCAGACATGCCATGGCTGTTGCGGGGAGAGAGGCGGATAGCTACTCTATCGAGAGGACAGGTTCCTTTGCCAAGCGCCGGCCTGGGCCTATGGGCAGGAAGCAAGCGCTGAGTAAGGTGGTTCTCTCTGGTGTGGCTCTTGCCAGCTCAGCGCTTCTAGCTGCCTGTGGCCGGGATCCTGGTCCTTGGTCTCGCCAGTTTGGCACCCCTTCCTCCGACGAGGCGCGCGCCCTTGCTGAGGACGGGCAGGGGAATGTCTGGGTGGCAGGGATCACCGAAGGAAGCCTTCCTGGCCAAAGTTCTGCGGGGGGCAGTGACGTTTTCTTGCGCAAGTACAACGCCCAGGGCCGAGAGCTCTGGACGCGGCAGTTTGGTACCCCTGCTTCGGACGAGGTTGTTGCCCTGGCAGTGGACAGGAGGGGGAATGCCTGGGTGGCAGGGATGACCCACGGTGCCTTCCCTGGCTACAGCAATGCCGGCGAAGAAGACATCTTCCTGCGCAAGTACGATCCCCAAGGCAGAGAGCTCTGGACGCAGCAGTTGGGTAGCGCTGGGCCTGACCAAGTCGTTGCCATCGCTGTGGAGGGCAAGAGCAACGTCTGGGTTGCAGGAACAGGGGCAGGCAAGAGCTTTGTGCGCCAGTACAACGCCAACGGCAAGCCGCTTTGGGTCCGCGAGTTGGGAGCCCACCAGCAGGTCGCTGCCCTGGCTGCCGATGGGGCAGGAAACCTCTGGATAGCCGGATTCGTCCACGACCGCGCAAGAGCCGGTGGCTTTGTCTGCAAGCACGATCCCAGTGGCAACCAGGTTTGGATGCGCCAGTTTTCCCACCGAGGAGGCGACGGCGCTCTTTCCGTGGCCGTGGGAGGGGAGGGGAAGGTTTGGGTGGCAGGCTACGCCCAGGGCAAGAATCCGTCCAAGGCCTATGAGGTCTTCGCCCATCAGTACGATCTGTACGGCAACGAGCTCTGGAGCCGCCAATTTGCAGGTGGGCAAGGGGAGCGCGTCCTAGCCATTGCTGTGGATGGGAGTGGAAGGATTTGGGTAGCAGGCCACACGCAGGGGTCTTCCTCGAGGCGCAGCGACGCCTTTGTCCGACTTTACGAGACCAACGGCGGCGAGCTCTGGCGCCATCAGTTCGGCAGCGCCGACTTCGACTGGATCCAGGCCATTGCTGTAGGCCAAGAGGGCACCCTCGTGGTGGCAGGCGTAACCTGGGGATCCCTTGCCGACCAGTCCCATGCTGGGATGAAGGATGTCTTTGTGCGCAAGTACGGTCGTTAGTCCGGGGTTATTTTTCTGGAGCAGGATCCGGCTCCCCTTGTTGTTCTTTCGGCAGCCGATACAGATCTCACAGCTAAACAGGTGTCAGCTGCAGAAAGCTACGCCGTGCTAGGCTCTAGGCGGTGCGGCTTTGGTTGCAAGGGGAGAACTTGAGAGAGATGAAAAAAGGGTGTCTAGGATAGCTCTTTTAGGAGCCTTAACTTCTTTTGCTGGTTCAACTTTCTGGGGAGCCTGCAGTTTCTCTCCAATCGATTTAGGTTTAGCCAGCCGTTCAACCGATTTGGGTTCAACCGAGTGGATCCGCCAGTTCGGAACCCCTGCGGATGAGGGGGCTGAGTCTGTTGCTGTCGATGGGCAGGGGAACGTTTGGGTAGCGGGATACACTGAGGGAGCCCTTCCCGGCCAGTCGAGCGCTGGCGGTCAAGATGTCTTTGTGCTCAAGTACAGTCGCTAGTCAGGACGTACCTTGAGAAAGGTTTCATGAGGGTCACCTAGCGCTAGGCCATGCACCGAATAGCAGCTTTGCCCGGAGGATGGGATCCCACCCAGTCCGGGGTTATTTTTCTGGAGCAGGATCCGGCTCCCCTGGTTGTTCTTTCGGCAGCCGATACGGATCTCACCGCTTTGAGCGCAGCTCTTTCGCTCTTGCCCCAAGACTTCCCGGAGGTGCGGGCTGCCAATCTCTTGCACTTGCAGCAGCCCCTGAGCATCGACGACTACGCCGAGAAGGTATTGCAGCAAGCTCAAGTTATCCTCATTCGCCTGCTGGGGGGAAGGGCCTACTGGAGCTACGGCCTAGAGGTGGCCAAACAGGTGGCAGCCGAGGCGGGATCCACCCTAATTGTCATTCCCGGCGATGATCGCCCTGATTGGGATCTGGTGAGCCATTCCACTGTGCCTCTAGGGGTGGCGGATCGGGTGTGGCGGTACTGGCTGGAGGGGGGAGCGGAGAATGTGGCGGCCTGTCTGCTGTTTCTAGTCAGGGAATTTTTGGGGCGCCAATATCCCGTGCCGGATCCTCAAGTGTTGCCTCGCCTGGGGGTCTACCACCCTCCTGTCGCTCTGCCGGCCCCTTCCCCAGCTCCCAAGGTGGGGATCTTGCTCTACCGGGCCCATGTGCTGGCGGGAAACACCCAGCCCATCGATGCTTTGGCCAGAGCCCTGCTGGAGCGGGGGTTGCAGCCCTTTTGCCTTTACACCTATAGCCTTCAAGACCCGGACTTGCCTCAAGCCCTTCGGGATCACTTTGGCGGCCAGATTGAGGTGTTGCTCAATACCACCAGTTTTTCGCTAGCGCGCTTGGACAGCCAGCAGCCCGATGTGAAACTATGGCAGGAGTTGGATGTGCCCGTTTTGCAGGTCATCCTCAGCAGTGGACCCCGGCAGAGCTGGCAGGACTCGACGCGGGGCTTGGGGGCGCGGGATCTGGCCATGAATGTGGCTTTGCCCGAGGTGGATGGGCGCATTATTAGCCGCGCCATTTCCTTTAAAGCTGTTCAACAGCGGGATCCCCGCTTGCAAACGGAAGTCGTGGCCTATGAGGCTGTGCCGGATCGGGTGGAGTTTGTAGCCGATCTAGCAGCCAACTGGGTAAAACTGCGGCGCACTCCCCCTCCCCAGCGGCGACTGGCTTTGATTTTGGCCAACTACCCCAGTCGGGATGGACGCCTGGCCAATGGAGTTGGGTTGGATACGCCAGCTAGCTGTGTCGAGATCCTCAAGGCCCTGAAGGAAAACGGCTACCAAGTGGGCCCCATCCCCCAGAGCGGCGATGAGTTGATTGGCTGGCTAACCCAAAGCCAAACCTATGACCCGCTGGGATCCCTGCGGCCGGCTCGGCAATGCCTTTCCGCCGCCCTTTACCGCGAGTGGTTTGCCCGCTTGCCGGAGCCCATCCAAACCGACCTCGTCCGGCAATGGGGGGATCCGCCCTCTCAGGATATTCCCGTGGTGGGACTGCAGCTAGGGCACGTTTTTGTCGGCATCCAGCCGCCGCGGGGCTACGACCGGGATCCTTCTTTGAACTACCACGCCCCAGATCTGGTGCCCCCCCACGAGTACTTGGCCTTTTACCTGTGGCTGCGGCAGGTCTTTGGCGTGCAGGCGGTGGTGCATGTGGGCAAGCACGGCAACTTAGAATGGCTGCCTGGCAAGGGATCCGCCCTTTCCTCTACCTGCTACCCCGAGATTGCCCTGGGGCCCCTGCCCCACTTCTACCCTTTTATCGTCAACGATCCAGGGGAAGGATCCCAGGCCAAGCGGCGAGCCCAAGCCGTGATTATCGATCACCTCACCCCGCCCCTCACCCGCGCCGAGCTGTACGGCCCCTTGGCGGAGTTGGAACGGCTAATGGATGAGTACGTGCAGGCCCAACAGTTGGATCCCAGCCGCTGTCCCCTCATTCGCGCCCAGATTGAGGAGCTGGTCCGCTCAGAGCACCTGGATCAGCAGTTCAACCTGGAAAAAGAGGAAGATTGGAACCGCCTGGATGGCTATCTCTGCGAGCTCAAAGAATCCCAAATCCGGGACGGGCTGCACATCTTTGGCCGCATGCCCAGCGGCGAGCAACTGGTAGATCTTCTGGTGTCCCTAGCCCGCTACCCTGGCCATGGACAGCTGGGCCTTACCCAAGCCATTGCCCGCGACTGGGGATGGGACTGGGATCCCTTGACCGCCGACCTGACGGATCCCTGGCCGGACAAGCCCTACCCCTAGCCCAGCTTCTCCAAGCGGGCCTGCAAGAGCTGCCTCTGGGCCTCCAGCTCCGCCAGTTGCTTGCGGCTAGCCTGCACTACTTCGGGGTTGGCGCGGCTCAAGAAGGTAGGGTTTTCCAGGCGAGTGCGGATCCCTTGGGCCTCTTTTTCCAGTTTGGCTAGGTCTTTCTGCAGCTTGGCCCGCAGCGCTTCCACGTCCACCAGCCCTGCCAGGGGCACCAGCACCTGCACCGTGCCCACCACGGCCGCCGCCACCTGCCTGGGCTCCGTGGCTAGGGATCCTGCAATCTCCAGCGACTCAACCTTGGCCAGCTCGCGGATATAGGCCTGGGCGGCGGTGAGAATCCGCTGCTCTTCAGGATCCTCGGTAACCAGCAGCGCGGCGATGGTTTGATGGGGCTTGAGGCCAGCTTCCGCTCGCAGGTTGCGCAGGCTGGTGATGACTTGGGTGACCAAGCCAAACTCTCGCTCCAGTTGGGGGTTAACCCAGCTGGGGTCAGGGGTGGGATAGGGCTGCACCGAGATGGAAGTAGTCTGGTTAGCCTGGGTAAGCAGTTGCCAGACTTCTTCGGTGACGTGGGGCATCCAGGGGTGGAGCAGCCGCAGAATGGTCTCCAGCACGGTGGCCAGTACCTGCTGCACCGTGCGCTTGGAGGCCAGGTCTTCTCCCCGCAGCCGGGGTTTAGCCAGCTCGATGTACCAGTCACAAAAGTCGTCCCAAATTAGGGAGTACAGAAGCCGCGCCCCCTCGCCCAGGCCGTAGGCTTCCAGCTCCTCGATCACTTGGGTGGCTGTGGAGTGCAGCCGGGAGAGGATCCAGCGATCGGCCAGCTCCAGCGCTTCCGGGACAGGGGATCCCAGTTGGGCGGGGGTCTGTCCCTCCAAGTTCATCAACACAAAGCGGGAGGCGTTCCAGATCTTGTTGGCAAAGTTGCGGGCTGCCTCCACGCTGGCACTCTCGCCGGTCTTGCGGTCGTAAGCCAAGCGGATATCCTGCCCGGCCCCCACCACTTCCCTGACCAGAGCGTAGCGCAGGGCATCGGTGCCGTACTTGTCCAAGAGCTCGATGGGATCGATGCCGTTGCCCTTGGACTTGGACATCTTCGCCCCGTGCTCGTCCCGCACCAGGCCGTTGATGTAGACATCTTTGAAGGGGATCTGGCCGGTAAACTGCACCCCCATCATGGCCATGCGGGCCACCCAGAAAAAGATGATGTCGAAGCCCGTCGACATCAGGGAGGTGGGGTAGTAGCGCTTGAAGTCCTCCGTCTCCTCTGGCCAGCCCAGCGTGGAAAAGGGCCACAGAGCCGAGCTAAACCAGGTGTCCAAAACATCGGGATCCCGCTCCAGCCGCTCAACTTCTGGACCAAACTTCTCCCGCGCCTTGATCCAGGCTTCCTCCTCATTGCGAGCCACCACAAAAACCTGGGGATCCTCAGGGAGCTGGCCGTTGATGACCGGATACCAGGCTGGGATCTGGTGCCCCCACCACAGTTGTCGCGAGATGCACCAGGGGCGCAGCTTCTCCAGCCAGCCCGTGTAAACCTTGGTCCAGCGCTCCGGAATAAAGCGGGGGTTGTGGTGTTCCCGCTCCTCCTGCAAGC
The DNA here is from genome assembly GCF_047461615.1 of Synechococcus sp. W65.1. NCBI lineage: Bacteria > Bacillati > Cyanobacteriota > Cyanophyceae > Synechococcales > Synechococcaceae > Synechococcus > Synechococcus sp. W65.1. The sequence goes on from NZ_JANSHI010000005.1 coordinate 35,535, forward strand.
AACGAGCTGCCATCCCCGAGACATCGCAAAACCACTGGATGGAGAGCAAAGGCTCAATGGGCACACCCCCCCGGTCGCTATAGGGCACGGTATGGGTGTACTCTTCCACCTTCTCCAGCAGGCCGTGCTCGGCAAACCACTGCACCACCTTCTCGCGGGCCACAAAGCGATCCAGGCCGGTGAAGGGATCCCCGTTCTCGTTGAGGGTGCCGTCCTTGTTGAGGATGTTGATCAAGGGCAACTGGTGGCGCTGGCCCATCTCAAAGTCGTTGGGGTCGTGGGCTGGGGTAACCTTGACGCATCCAGACCCAAAGGTGGGATCCACATACTCGTCGGCAATGATGGGGATAAGGCGATCCTTGATGGGCAGCCGAATGAACTGGCCGATGAGATGGCGGTAGCGCTCGTCTTGGGGGTTAACCGCCACGGCTGTATCCCCCAGCATCGTCTCAGGGCGGGTGGTGGCCACCACCAGGTACTGGCTGGGGTCGGCGGCCAAGGGGTAGCGGAAATGCCAGAGGTGGCCCTTGACCTCTTTGTTGTCCACCTCGATGTCGGAGACCGCTGACTGGGTGGCCGGACACCAGTTGACCAGATACTCGCCCCGATAGATGAGCCCTGCTTCGTAGAGGCGGACAAAGGCTTCCGTAACGGCCCGGCTCAGCCCCTCATCGAGGGTAAAGCGATCCCGTGTCCAGTCCAGCGACAAGCCCAGCCGCCGCAGTTGGCTTTTGATGGTGCCCTGCGACTCCTCCTTCCAGGCCCAGGCCCGCTCTAGAAAAGCCTCGCGGCCCAGGTCAAAGCGGCTCTTGCCCTCCTGGCGCAGTTGGTTTTCCAGAATGGTGTGCACGGCAATGCTGGCATGATCCGTGCCCGGCAGCCAGAGGACGTTGTAGCCGCGCATGCGCTTGTAGCGCACCACCACATCCGGCAGGGTAAAGGCAAAGGCATGGCCCATGTGCAGGCTGCCCGTAACATTGGGCGGGGGCAGGACCATGCTGAAGGCTTCCCCCGGCGCCTTGGGATCCGCCACGTAAAACCCCTTTTCCTCCCAAAAGCGCTGCCACTTGGGCTCGGTCTCAAAGGGGTTGTACTGGCTGGGCAGGTTGGCGAGGGAAGGTGCAGCAGTCATAGGGAGGATAGGCCAACGGCTGAGAAGGATGAATCACTTTGATGAATCACTTTATAGAGTAGCAGTTCAACCCTTTGCCCTTCGGGGTAGAGTGGCCCATCGGTCTTGACCCCGATCACACAGCTAGAGAGGGATTCCGAGCTAGGGTACTACCATCCTCAGCTTTGGGTACGGCGTTATGTCCAGATCATTGACGGCAACGGTACTGATGGCCCTGATGGCTCTATCCCCTGGGATCCCTGCCTTGGCGCAACAGGACTGGAAGAGATCAGAGAGAGACATCCTACTTTGTCGTGGGGAGCCTTTTGAACCAGGCTCTCTGGCAGGTTATGAAGCTTGCTTCAGTGCTCGCCTTCATCCGGATGAACAATCCTGGCCGCCTCTACTACCCCTGATAGGCCTGTATTTTACCCCGCACTCTGACTACGGCTTTTGCTTTGTAGGTGCAAGAAAGCCCGGTAGCCTGGAGGCAATTCTCGTCGGTCGAAGTGGAGAGCTCATCTCTGGCCTAGATAGCCCCTCAACCCCTTCTGAACTAGAAGTAGAAACCCCCCAGATTATCCAGCGAAAAGCCCGCATTCTCGAGGTATACAAACACACTTTCAGTATCAGCCAACTGGATCAGCCACTGGCGGTTTACGCCCAACTGGTGGTTTACGACGAAACCGAGTTGAACTTGGAGGGGTTCGTGCCTGTGACTGCGCCTCCAGGATACCTCATTTTCATTTCGCCGGACGAGTTTTTAGAGGCTCCCCAGTGCCAAGCCATTTTGAATTGAGGACTCCTCCACTTGTAACTGGTGTGCGTTCTTGGGTTTTGGCAGGCTTACGAGATGGCTCTAGAGCCCAGAGTAAGCGTTGAGCCATTCCATGAAGTAAAACACCAGTGGCGCGGTGAACACATAGCTGTCTCCCCGATCCAAGATGCCACCGTGGCCCGGGATTAGATCCCCGGAATCTTTCACCCCTGCATCCCGTTTCATCAGAGATTCTGTGAGATCTCCCAGCAGGCTGGTTAACCCAATCAAAAACCCCAGAATGCCCCCACTCAACCAGCTCCACGGCCAGCCCAGGTAATAGGCTCCAACCACCGCAAGGGTCATGCTGGCGGCAATCCCGGCTACCGCCCCTTCCACCGTCTTTTTCGGGCTGAGGATGGAGAGCTTGGTGCGCCCAAAGGCCCGACCACACAGGTAGGCCGCTACATCGGCAGCGATCACGCAGCCAATGGCCAGCAGCGTAATCCATAGCCCTTCGCCCAGCCCTTGCGCAAAAGACAAGGCCCTGACCCGAATCCAGAAGCTGGGCAGCAACGCACAGTAGAACAACCCCAAAATCGAGGTGGCAATATCGGCAATGGTGGCCACCTTGGGCTTAAAGAGCAAATAAAAACAGATGATCGATCCCGCCACGATAAAGGCAGGGCTGGTCCACTCGGGCTTGACCTGCTGCAAAATCACCAGCACCTGGCTGGAAAACATGGTGGTGCGCATGGCCGGCGCATTGCCCTTAGCCCGCACCAGACGAAAGAACTCCAGTTGGGCCAGAAAAATAATCAGCCCAAGGGCTGCCGTGAAGTACCAGCCCCCTAGCAGGGTAACCGTCAGGGCAAACAGCACCGCCACGAAACCGCTAACCCAACGGGCTCCCATAGGCGCACCCCGCTATGTTGGCCAGCCGTTCCGGTTCGGGGGAGAGATCCCAGCCGCCCGAGACCCTTGCCAGGGTGCCTGCTCTTGCGGCCTTCGCCTCAGCGGGACGGAGTTTTGACTTCGACGTGGCTGCTGCAACGGCAATGCCTCCTGCCTTAACCTTTCAGTCTACCGCTGGGATCCCCCGCGATCTCCAGTTGGCGGGATCGCAGGTGTTCCTGAGCGTGGGATAATTGAAAAGCCGCAAGAACGGGTTACCCTCAATTGAATTTCAGAATGGTTCAGGAACTTACCCCTCCCGTGGCTAGTCCCCGCATCTCCGCCGAAGAGGCTCGAATGCTCTACGAAGACATGGTGCTGGGCCGCCTGTTTGAGGACAAGTGCGCCGAGATGTACTACAAGGGCAAGATGTTCGGCTTTGTGCACCTCTACAACGGGCAGGAGGCTGTGTCCACGGGGGTGATCAAGGCGCTCAAGCCCACCGACTACATCTGCAGCACCTACCGGGATCACGTGCATGCCCTCAGCGCTGGGATCCCGCCGCGAGCGGTGATGGCGGAGCTCTTCGGCAAGGCCACTGGCTGCAGCAAGGGTCGGGGCGGCTCCATGCATCTGTTTTCGGCAGAGCACAACTTTTTGGGAGGCTATGCCTTTGTGGCCGAAGGGATCCCTGTGGCTACAGGGGCAGCGTTTTCGGCCAAGTACCGCGGCACTGACCAGGTAACCGTCTGCTTTTTTGGGGATGGGGCCTGCAACAACGGCCAATTTTACGAATGTCTCAACATGGCCGCCCTCTGGAAGTTGCCTATCGTCTACGTGGTGGAGAACAACTTTTGGGCTATTGGCATGGCCCACAGGCGTGCCACTTCGGTAACCGACATCTACCTCAAGGGCCCAGCCTTTGGCATGCCTGGCTACCAAGTAGACGGCATGGACGTGCTGGCGGTGCGGGAAGCAGCTGAACAGGCCATCGCCCGCGCCCGTGCCGGAGAAGGCCCCACTCTCCTGGAGTGCCTCACTTACCGCTTCCGCGGCCATTCTTTGGCTGACCCCGACGAGCTGCGCAGCCCCGAAGAAAAGGAATTTTGGCGGCAGCGGGATCCCATCAAACGCCTGGAGCGCTACGCCTTGGAACACAACTTGATGACTGAGGCGGACTTCCAGGCCATTCACGAGAAAGTGAGCGCCGTAGTGGAAGACGCAGTCCTTTTTGCCCTGGAAAGCCCAGAGCCCACCCTAGACGAGTTGCACCGCTTTGTTTTTGCCGAAGATGAGTAGCTAGGCATTGGGGCAGCGCAGCTTGCCCTCGGGCCGCCATCGCCGCTCTCTTGCCAAGCCTTGATGCTTACCATCAGAGAAACCTTGTCCAGGTCTGCGCTCTTGCGCAGATTTTTTTGTAAAGGTCGCTTTCCATTTGTTTACATAGCTTCATATCATTGAGATGTTGAGTATAAGTACCTATTCTCAATCATGAGCAGTCCTCTTGAGTTTCCTTGGCTGTCGGCCCTGGTGCTGCTGCCACTGCTGGGTGCCTTCGGGATCCCCCTGCTTCCCCAGAGCTGCTGGGCGCGTTGGTATGCCCTTGCCGTGGGGGCTTTGGATTTGGGCCTGATGGCCTACATCTTTGGGTGGCACTACGACCTGCGGGATTTTTCGCTGCAACTGGCCGAGCGTTACGCCTGGGTGCCCCAGATCGGGTTCCACTGGTCGCTGGCGGTGGACGGCCTGTCCTTCCCGCTGGTGCTGCTGTCGGGCTTGATTACGACTCTGGCGATTGTGGCAGCTTGGGAGGTGGCCTACAAGCCGCGTCTATTTTTCTTTTTGCTGCTGCTCCTGTACGGCGCCCAGGTGGGTGTGTTCTTGGCGCAGGATCTGCTCCTCTTTTTCTTGATGTGGGAGATTGAGCTAGTGCCTGTTTATCTCCTCATCGCCATCTGGGGCGGGCCGCAGCGCCAGTATGCTGCCACTAAGTTCATCCTCTACACCGCTGCTGCTTCGATCTTTATCTTGGTGGGATCCCTGACAATGGCCTTTGCTGGCGAGGGCTTTAGCCTGGAGATGGCAGAGCTAGGTGCTAAGTCATACCCGCTGGCCCTGCAGATCTTGGCGTATACGGCTTTCCTCATGGCCTTCGGGGTCAAGCTCCCGATTTTTCCCCTCCACACTTGGCTGCCCGATGCCCACAGCGAAGCCTCGGCGCCCATCTCTATGATCCTGGCCGGGGTACTGCTCAAGATGGGGGGCTATGGCCTCATCCGCCTAAACGCGAATCTCCTAGCGGAGGCCCACGTGTACTTTGCCCCGGTGCTGGCGGTGCTGGGGGCAGTGAACATCATCTATGGGGCGCTGGCGGCCTTGGGACAAAACCACCTCAAGCGGCGGCTGGCCTACTCCTCCATTGCCCACATGGGCTTTGTGTTGATTGGCATGGCAACTTTTACGGAGCTGGGGCTTAATGGTGCTCTGCTGCAGATGATCTCCCACGGGCTGATCGCGGCGGTGCTCTTCTTCCTAACAGGGATCACCTATGAGCGCACCCACACCCTTTTTCTGGAGAAGTTGGGAGGATTGGCCAAGCAACTGCCCAAGACCTTTGCCCTGTTTACGGCAGGAGCTTTGGCCTCTTTGGCGCTGCCGGGGATGAGCGGCTTTGTGGCCGAGCTGACGGTATTTTTGGGCTTGACCACCAGCGATGCCTATGCACCAGCCTTCAAAGCAGGGGTGGCGCTGCTGGCGGCAGTGGGTCTTATCTTGACGCCTGTCTACTTGCTTTCTCTGCTGCGGCAGACTTTCTATGGCCCTTCGGATCCCAGCCTGGTGCTGGAAGAGTACCTGGGCGATCTGCGCCCGCGGGAAATGGCAGTGGCCCTCTGCCTGCTCTTGCCAATTCTTGGCATTGGCTTCTACCCACGTTTGGCTATCCAGAGCTATGATGTGACAACGGTGGCGGTGGCAGCCCACTTGCGCAGTGCCCTGGCAACGGAAATTGCCCAGCGGCCCCTTTTGCCAGCGCAACCAGCTCAGGTAGCAGCGCTGCCCACCCGCAACTGAGAACTTTGCGGCTTGCTTAACAGGAAGAGCTGGTACTTTTCAGCTCTTCTTTTGCTTTTTTTAATGTTTGAGCTTGGACTTGAGGGGGAGGATGTCTTCAACCCTGCTGGGGGTGTTAACTCTAGCGAGGATCGGAAGGAATAGAGTTGTGTTCCATCAGGTTGAGTTGCACCACCAGCCACCATAGGGTGATGTCGGAGTAGGTTCCCCGCTGCTTCAGACGGGAGATAGAGTGAACCGGGTTTTGGCTGTCGATCATCCACTCCGAAGCAATGATTTGGCTACGTTCGCGGGCTTCCATTTTTTCTCTCCCCTTGCCAACTCTCAAAGCTTGAGATAGCTCCTATTTTCAGGATGGCGAATTTGGCGGGGAGCGTGTGAAAAAATATATTACGCGGGGATCCCAAGGAGAGCTAACTTTCTTAGCAATTGCAATCCCAGGGGCCAGTTAGTTGGGCGCTTGCCGACTGCGAGGGCCAGAGAAGCTTGACAAAGGGTCGAAATTTTTGCCAGGGGGGTAGGGATACCCTGACGGTAAGCCGATCCAAAATCTCATCGTGGGAGAGGCCTTTGCGAACCCATCCTTCACAGCTGTGCAGCCGCTGGGCGGCGCCGAGGAGAAAGCGGTTGAGAGGTGGTCTGTACGCAGACTAGATCCCGTCCTGAAAGCACCAAGAAGAAGCCCGCCAGTATCCCCCCTCCAGATCCATTTTGGTTCCCCAGAGCTTGCAGGCTATGGCCAACGCTATCGGCTTGGATGGCAACGACCCTCTGCCCCACTGGTGGCCGCCAAGCTTGGCGGTGATTAGGCAATCTGGCTAGGAAGAAAGTCAAGGGTGTAGGCTTGCTGGACGTCCAAGCCAGCTTCGACGACTCCCAGGGCAACCATTTCCTGAAAATAGGTCTGCCAGCGCTGGTGGGTCATGGCGCCGATCCCCAGGGTAGCCGCGTCGCCGGCAGTGAGGAGGCCGTAGTCTTTTAGGGCCTGGTGGGCGTAGGCCAAGAGGGCCTCGCTCATGTTGGGGTTGTCCTCGCGGATGAGGCGGTTGCCGGGGCGGGGATCCTCTAGGTAGCTTTGCCACCCTTCAATGGAGGCGGCCACAAACTTGCGCACTTGGTCAGGGTGCTGTTCGGCAAAGGGGCGGGTGGTCTCCAAGGTAGTGGCATAAGGGGAATAGCCGTAGTCGGCCAAGAGAAAGACAACGGGATCAAAACCGCCCTCCTGGCGCACGCGGAAGGGCTCGGAGGTGACATAGCCCTGCTGGGCGGAATACTTGTCCAGCAGGAAGGGGGTGAGGCTGAAGTTGTAGGGGCGCTTTTGGCTGTCGCTAAAGCCAAATTTGGCCCGCAAGAAAGGCCAGTAGGTGAGGTTGGCCCCTGGCGAGACCCAAATGGGCTTGCCCCGCAAGTCCTCTAGGCGCTCGATGCCCACCCCCGGATGGGCCAAGAGACACTGGGGATCCTTTTGGAAAAAGGCAGCCACGGTGAGCACTGGAATCCCGGATTGCAGGGCAGCCAGGGCGTCAGGACTGCCGCCAAGAACAAAGTCCGCCGCTCCCCCCGCCAGGAGTTGCAGCACGTTGACCGCTGCTCCCCCCATGCGGATTTCTACCTGCAGGCCGTAGTCGGCGTAGATGCCCAGGGCCAGGGCTTGGTAGAAGCCGCCGTGTTCGGCTTGGGCATACCAGTTGGTTACTAGCCGCAGAGGCCGGGATTGGCGGGATCCCGCTCCCACCGCCAGTAGAGCAGCTCCAGCAGCCAGAAACTGCCGGCGCGGCCAAGGCTTTGCAACAGCGTTCGCCATGGGCTTCCACGCTTTTCCGTCAAGGGGCAGGGCTCTTCTTAGCCTAGCTGGAAGATTGGAGAGAGGGGGCTAAGATCCTGCTTTTGCGGCAGGATGGGATAGTTGAGACCAAAGACAGCAGCACATCCCCATGGGCAAGGTGTATCTGGTGGGAGCGGGGCTGGGCGGGCGGGCGGGTCTGACGCAAGGGGCGCTGGAGATCCTGCGGCAGGCCGAGGCGGTTTGGGTGGATGAGCTGGTGGACGAGCGCTTGTTGGCGGAGTTGTCCCCGCAGGCTCAGGTGTGGCGACGTTCCGGAGAAGCGGGTTTGCAGGAGGGCATTCGCTGGCTCATCCAGCGCTGCCGAGAAGGCAAGCAGGTGGTCCACCTCAAGTCGGGGGATCCCTTGATCTTTGGCCGCGCCCGTGAGGAAGTGCAGGCCCTGCGGGAGGCAGGCTGTCCGTTTGAGATCTGGCCAGGCTTGTCGTCGGCCCTAGCCGGCCCTTTGTGGGCTGGGATCCCGTTGACCGATAAACACCTGAGCCGCGCCTTTGCCGTGCTGACTGCCCATGAGCTGGAAGCTCTGCCCTGGGGCGCTCTGGCCCAGTTGGATACGCTGGTGATTTTGATGGGATCCCGGCAGCGGCAGCAGATTGCGGCCCAGTTGATGGCAGCGGGGATCCCGCCGGAGCGAGCGGCGGCCCTGATCTGGGGGGCGGGGCAGGCGGAGCAGCGGGTTTGGGTGGGCACCTTGGCGGAGCTGCAGCAAGGGGAAGGAGGAGAGCTAGAAGCTGGGGAGAAGCTGCCGGCGCTCTTGGTAGTGGGCGAGGTGGTGCGGCTGCGGCAGGAATTTTTGCCGGGGATCCCACCGTTGCCGCCACCGGCTCCTTTGGCAGGCAAGACGGTGCTGGTCACCCGTGCTGAGGGGCAGTCGCCGGCTTTTCGCGAGCTGCTGCGGGCTCAGGGGGCGCGGGTGGTGGAGATGCCTGCCCTGGTGATCCAGCCTCCTAGCAGTTGGGATCCCCTGGACACCGCCATTGCCAACTTGCAACAGTTCAACTGGCTGCTGCTGACTTCGGCCAATGGGGTGCAGGCTTTTTTCGAGCGGCTGCAGCAGCAGGGGCGAGATAGCCGGGCGCTCCACTCCCTGCAAGTGGCGGTGGTGGGATCCAAAACGGCGGCGGTGCTGGCTCAGTATGGCATCCGCCCAGATTTGATGCCTTCCGAGTTTGTGGCCGAAGCCTTGCTGCCCATTTGGCCGGAGCCGGTGCAGGGGCAGCGCATCCTCTTTCCCCGCGTCGAATCTGGAGGCCGGGAGGAGCTGGTGCAAGGGCTGCGGCAACGCGGAGCCGAGGTGGTGGAGGTGGCCGCTTATCAATCGACCTGTCCGGCAGCGGCGGATCCCCAAGTCCTGGAAGCCCTAAAGACCCGCCAGGTGGATATTCTCACCTTTGCCAGCTCCAAAACAGTGCAGCATTTTGCCCATCTCCTGCGCCAGGCAGGGCTAGGCCCTGAAGTCTGGGATCCACCGGTACAGATTGCTGCCATCGGCCCCAAAACGGCGGAAACCTGCAAGAAGGTCTTAGGGCGGGTAGATGTGGTGGCTCAGGAGTACACCCTGGAAGGGCTGTTGGGATCCCTCCTCCGGGCCACCCCCTAGCGGGATAATGGGAGGGCAGTCGGGACTCTGGACACCATGTGGCAGACGGCCAAGCTCTACGAAGACATCCTCTACGAGAAGACGGATGGCATTGCCAAGATCACCATCAACCGGCCCCACAAGCGCAATGCCTTCCGCCCCAAGACCATCGTCGAAATGATTGATGCCTTTCTGGATGCGCGGGAGGATCCCAGTATTGGAGTCGTGCTCTTGACGGGCGCCGGGCCCCATACGGATGGAAAGTATGCTTTCTGCGCCGGCGGGGATCAGAGCGTGCGGGGAGAGGCCGGCTACCTGGATGAGGCCGGGGTTCCCCGTCTTAACGTCTTGGATCTCCAGCGCATCATCCGCTCCCTGCCCAAGGTGGTGATTGCCCTAGTGGCTGGCTACGCCATTGGTGGGGGCAATGTTTTGCATCTCATCTGCGACCTGACCATCGCTGCTGACAACGCCATCTTTGGCCAGGCCGGGCCAAGGGTGGGCAGCTTCGACGGCGGCTTTGGGGCCAGCTACCTGGCGCGGGTGGTGGGACAAAAAAAAGCGCGCGAAATCTGGTTTCTTTGCCGCCAGTACACCGCAGCGCAAGCCCTGGAGATGGGCCTGGTCAATGCGGTGGTGCCGGTGGAGGAACTGGAAGCCGAAGGGATCCGCTGGGCGCGGGAGATCCTCCAACACAGTCCTCTGGCCATCCGCTGCCTCAAGGCTGCTTTCAACGCCGATTGCGACGGCCAGATGGGACTGCAGGAGCTGGCGGGAGACGCGACGCTCTTGTATTACATGACCGAGGAAGCTGCCGAGGGCAGACGCGCTTTTTTGGAGAAGCGTCCTCCCAACTTTCGCCAGTTTCCCTGGCGGCCCTAGGGGGCAGCAAACGATAGGCTGGACTCAGTTGTTGGTCTTGGCCGATGGCTTCCCACCCTCCGAGGCTGCTTTTGGTCGATGGCCACTCCCTGGCCTACCGCTCTTTTTACGCCTTTGCCCATAGCCGCGAGGGGGGCTTGCGCACCTCCACCGGGATCCCGACCAGTGTCAGCTTTGGCTTTTTGAAATCGCTACTGGAGGTCTTGGAGAAATACCCCCCCACCCACATAGCTGTTGCCTTTGATACCCGGCAGCCCACCTTTCGCCACGAGGCCGATGAAACCTACAAAGCAGGCCGTCCGGAAACGCCGCCGGAGTTTATTGAGGATGTGGAAAACCTCAAGCAGGTGTTGGCGGCGCTGCGCATTCCGATTTTGGCAGTGCCCGGCTTTGAGGCTGACGACGTTCTGGGTACGCTCTGCAGGCTTGCCCCCCAAGAGTATCGGGTGCAGATCTTAAGCGGCGACCAGGATCTCTTTCAGTTGATTGACCCCGAGGGAAGAATTCGGGTTCTGCATCTCAACAGCAAAGATCGCGTCAGCGAATTTGGCCCCCAAGAGGTCAGAGAGAAATTGGGCATCTGGCCTTGGCAGGTGGTCGACTACAAAGCCCTCTGTGGTGACCCCTCCGACAACATTCCCGGCGTCAAGGGGATCGGCCCCAAGCGAGCGGCAGAGCTCTTACAGCGCTACGGCAGCTTGGAGGAGATTTTCAACCATCTGGAGGAGATCCCTGGCAAAGTCCAGCAGTACCTCAAGGAAGGGATCACCGCAGCCCAGCACTCCCAATTTCTGGCTCGGATTCACTGTGATGTCCCCCTTTTGCCCGACTGGGAGAGCATGAGGCTGACCGGGTTTGACCCGGCGGAAGTGCTGCCGCTTTTGGAGAAACTAGAGTTTCGCAGTTTCATTGCTCAAGTGCGCAAGCTGCAAGCCACTTTGGGCGGGATCCCAGCCCAAGCCTCTGAAGCCAGGACAGGTTCAAAGAATGGCTCTGCCGACGACGAGGCCCTTTGGTTTGATTTTGCTGCACATCCCCCCCCTTCTCTGCCGCCGGTACGCATTGTGAATACCCCTGAGCAGTTGGAGCGGTTGCGGCAGGAGCTGTTGGCCTGCTCCGGGATCGTAGCCTGGGACACGGAAACCACGAGTCTAGATCCCCGCGACGCCCAACTGGTGGGGATTGGCTGCTGTTGGTCGGAGCGGGATGTTGCCTATTTGCCCATTGGCCACCGCCAGGGATCCAACTTGGACTGGAACCTAGTCAAACAGAGCCTACAGCCCATTTGGGAGGATCCCAGTCGCCCCAAAAGCCTGCAAAACTGCAAGTATGATCTCAGTATTTTTCGCGCTCATGGCATTCGCCTACAAGGGATCCAATTTGATCCCATGTTGGCTAGCTATGTGCTCAATCCAGAAGCTAGCCACAACTTGGCTGATTTGGCAGCTACCTATCTAAATTTACCCACCACCAGCTATGAAAAGCTGCTGGGCAAAGCAGACTCCATTGCCGATCTGCCTATCCCCAAAGTGGCAGAATATTGCGGAACCGACGCCTACTGCGCCTATCGTTTGGTGCCCATCCTCACCGAAAAGCTACAGCAAACTGACCCACGCCTCTGGAATCTTTTTATCCAGGTGGAGCTGCCCTTGGCTCACGTTTTGGAAGAAATGGAGTGGGTCGGCATCCGCATTGACACTGAGTTTCTCAAGCAGTTTTCTCAGGAACTGGAGAAAGAGCTGCAGACTCTGGAGCAGAAAGCCTACGCCCAAGCAGGCGAGGTTTTTAACCTCAACTCTCCCAAGCAACTGGGATCCCTGCTTTTTGAAAAGCTAAAGCTAGATATCCGAAAAACTCGCAAGACAGCCACCGGCTACTCCACCGATGCTTCGGTTTTGGAGAAGCTGGAAGGAGATCACCCAGTTGTTGAAACGATTCTCCAGTACCGCACTCTGGCCAAGCTCAAATCCACCTATGTGGACGCGCTGCCAGCTCTGGTAAGACGCGATACGGGCAGGGTGCACACCAACTTCAACCAGACTGTTACCGCTACTGGCCGACTCAGCTCCTCTAACCCCAACCTGCAAAACATCCCCATCCGCAGCGAGTTCAGCCGCCGCATTCGCCAGGCCTTCATTCCCCAGGAGGGGTGGTTGTTGGCCTCAGCTGACTACTCACAAATTGAGCTGCGCATCTTGGCCCACCTCAGCCAAGAGCTGACGCTCATCGAGGGCTTTCGCTCAGGGGAAGATGTGCACACCCTTACCGCTCGCTTGCTCTTTGAAAAACAAGAGGTAACTAGCGAAGAACGCCGCCTTGCCAAGACAATCAATTACGGAGTTATTTACGGCATGGGGGCGCAGCGTTTTGCCCGCACTGCCGGCGTGTCTCTGGCAGAAGCCAAGGAATTTTTGCGGCGATTTAACGAGCGCTATGCTGGTGTTTTTGCCTATCTCCGCGCCACCGAAGCCTTTGTGGAAGAACATGGCTATGTGGAAACCATCTTGGGCCGCCGTCGCTATTTCCCCAATTTGTCTCAGCTGTCGGGCCATCGCAAACAAGCTGAGCTGCGGGCTGCGGTGAACGCCCCCATTCAGGGGTCTGCCTCAGACATCATCAAGGTGGCCATGGTGCGCCTGCAGGAAAAGCTGCAGAGCTTTCGCTCGCGTTTGCTGTTGCAGGTTCACGACGAGCTGGTGTTTGAAGTAGAGCCCTCAGAATGGCAGGACTTACAGCCACTCATTCAAAGAGAAATGGAAGGGGCAGTGCCCCTCTCCATACCGCTGGTGGTGGATATCCAAATCGGCCACAACTGGAAGGAGGCCAACTGAAATGTTAAGCTATGTGAAAGCGTTCGTTCTCTCCCTATGGCTGTTGAGATCTACACATGGCGTTTTTGTCCCTTCTGCATTCGCGCCAAGCAACTGCTAGACCGTAAGGGAGTCAAGTACATCGAATACGCCATCGATGGGGACGAGGCAGCGCGAGCGGAGATGGCCAAGCGGGCCAACGGGCGCCGGTCAGTGCCCCAGATTTTTATCAACAACCAGCACATCGGCGGCTGCGACGACCTCTACGCCCTTGAGGCCCAGGGCAAGCTAGATCTGCTCCTGCAGCAGGCTACCTAGATCCGTCCCTTGCTCGGGGCCTCGGCTAGCTACTTGAGGCAGACGGATGCACGGGCAAGGAGACTCAGCTTAGACACTGCCCTGCTTAACCCGAGCGCGTGCTTGTTTCAACATGGCAATCAGGGTGTGGTGGGCATCTTCGGAATCCTTGAGGGGGTGATCAAAGGGAATGCGCAGCGTTTGTACGGCTCCGTCAACCTCTACCTGCAAATCCATCCCTTCCGAGTCGATAGCCTGCATGCGGGCCTGGGTCACCCCTTCCACCTGACCGAAGACTCTGGCATAGAGCACTAGGGCATCGGCGTGGTCTTCGTTCATGTGCTTGCAGATGCGCTCGCTAACCTGAGGGGTGAGAGGGTCGGCCATAGAAGTGAGAGTTGCAAAAGGGATGTCCAGGTTTTAGTCTAGCGGACTCTTGGCTCAAATGAATCTTTTCACAGGCAAGGCCCAGCAGCTGAAACCAGACGGGGGTGGACATGCAGCTTTACGAGCGTGACTTCTATGCCTGGACCCAGGAGCAGGCGACGCTGCTGAGATCGGGCCGACTGGAGCAGCTAGATACTGAGCACTTGGCAGAGGAAATCGAGGCTTTGGGTAGACAAGAGCGCCGCGAATTGGTCAATCGACTGGGGATCCTGCTGGGACACCTCCTCAAGTGGCAGTTTCAGCCCCAGCTTCGCGGTAAAAGCTGGCAGGCTACGATCATCGAACAGCGGCAGGATATCCAGGAACTCATTGCGGAGAGTCCCAGCCTCAAATCTTATCTAGCTGAAGCGATGGAGAAGGCCTATCGCAAAGGACTGCTCCTGGTGGTGAGAGAAACGCCCCTCTCTCTACAGGATTTGCCTGATCAGTGTCCCTACACGTTTGAGCAAGTGATGGATCCCAGCTTTTACCCTGAAAAATAGGAGTGAGTATGCAGCTTTACGAGCGCGACTTCTATGCCTGGACCCAGGAGCAGGCGGCACTGCTGAGGTCGGGGCAGTTGGAGCGACTGGACAGAGTTCATTTGGCAGAGGAAATTGAGGCTTTGGGCAGGCAGGAGCGCCGGGAACTGGTCAATCGACTGGGGATCCTGCTAGGCCATTTGCTGAAATGGCAGTTCCAACCCCACTTGCGAGGTAAAAGCTGGCGAGCAACCCTTAGCGAACAACGCCGCCAAATTCAGCGACTCCTCAAAGAGAGTCCTAGCCTCAAACCGGAGCTGGCGGCAGCTCTGGCAGAGGCTTACCAAGACGGGATCCTGCTCGTAGTAAAGGAAACACCGCTTGCTGAAGACGACCTGCCCGCCGAGTGCCCCTACACTCTTGAGCAAGTGGTAAATCTCGGCTCAAAGGGCTTTGCTCGCCCTCGAGAAATGCCGCCTCTTGCAACCTGACAGAGAAAGCTGGGTTGTCCAGACCAATCTGTCCCCCAAGAGCTGCAACCAGAGCTTTGGGAGGGCCGACACCAGCAGGCCGAGAAGCTTATCACTGCTCATGCCAACACACTGAGAATCTTAATAACAACGGCAGGCCTCAAGGCTCACGAAAGCTGAAGTGAATTCCTCCTCGTGCTAGCGGGACAGGGTTCCTCTAGGGGGCAAGTGCTGCTAGGCTTTGCGCTCCGCGCCGCTAACGCGAGCAAGACTGAGCTCAGGCTCAACAACAAACAGCGGACACTGACAGCCCAACATGCCGGTGTAGCCCGCCGTGCCTACAACTAGGGCCTGGCCATCTGCCAACAGGCCATTGAGGCCAAGCCGAAACTACCCACGGCCAAAGTGCTCCGCACCGCTGTCGCGAACGACCTGCACAAGCGGCTGGTGGTGGGGGTCAAGAAGGCCAACCCCTGGTACTACCAAGTCTCCAAGTGCGCCCCGCAGCAGGCACTCCGCAGCTTAGAGCAAGCCTGCGCGCTACGCGCCGCTGACGCGAACAAACGCTGGCGGAGTGGACTGGGCCGGTTTCCCCGCTTCAAGCGCAAGGGGGTACGGGACAGCTTTTATCTCGAAGGCAACATCCACATCTCCGGCAACCGCATCAAGGTACCTATCTAAGGCCTCCGGCCCGCTTGGTGAGTGGCTGGTTACGCTGTGCGGAGATCCCCCCTACTGCCACCCCCCAGAACGTCGTGATCAGCCTGCGGGCTGGGCGGTGGTACATCTCTTAAGTGCTACGCACCGCTGAAGCGAACAAGTACGAGGCCCTGTCTCCGCAGGTTGAGGAGACGGGGGATGGGGTGGGGGTGGGCTCGGGCGTGAACCAGCTGGCCACCTGCGCCAGTGGGGAAATGTTTGATAACCCCAAGCCCTACCGCAAAGCCCAGAAGCGCTTGGTGAGGCTGCATCGGCGGCTGAGTCGCAAGCAAAAGGGATCCGCCAACCGCAAGAAGGCAGTGGTGCAGCTTGCTAGGGCCCACAAACGGGTGGCGGACATACGACTAGACAACTTGCACAAGCTGACCAGCTACTTGGCCAAGAAGTACCGGGTGGTGGTGATTGAGGACTTGCAGGTAAAAAACCTCCTCAAGAATCACCGCCTGGCCGGATCTTTAGCCGATTGTGGCTTCTATGAGTTAAGGACTCCGTCCCGCTATCGCGAACGGCGACAGCTAGAGTACAAGGCCCAACTCTACGGCTGTCAGTTGGTGGTGGTGAATAGGTTTTATCCATCCAGCCAACTGTGTTCACGGTGTGGGCACCGACAGAAGATGCCACTTTGCCAGCGGGTGTTTCGGTGTGAAAGGTGCGGCCTGGAGATCGACAGGGATCTGAATGCTGCTCGAAAGCTACATGCTGCGGCACCTAAGCCGCTGCAAAGATCAAGCCAGGAGAGCTGAATAGGATAGAGATCCGCAGGAGCTAGTTAGCCAGCAGGTGCGCTATTTCCAGCGGCTTTATGTTTGGCGCCTGCCGAGGCAGAGTTGACCTGGCTGCAAGCCCCAGCGCGCTTGACCGATGAAGAAATTCTCACGCTGGTTCGAGAGGTGTTTTTGCCCTTGGGGATCGATGGTTTTCGCCTCACCAACGGCGAACCTCTGCTCAGGCTGGGCTCAGATGTGGCCCTCACACCAACAGCTTCAACCTCAGTCAAAAAGCCCAACTTCTCTATGGGGCGGGGCTACGCTGCATCAATGATCACAGATTGGGATCGCTGGCAGCAGATCTAGGCCAGAATCCAAGTTGCCCACCAAGTGGGGTTCGATGTTTCAGATTAGCGACTAGCCAGGATAGGGGATCCGCAGAAGCTGGTTAACAGGGGGGTTGACCACTTGCACTTCTTTCCCGTCCGGCCACTGGATCTGGATTTCCTTGACCACCGTCTCGGATCCTAGGCCAAAGTGGGCCACCGGCTCCATTTGGCAGAGGTAGCCGCTGCCGGCATCGATGGGCCGAATCTGCAGGCGGCCAGGAGTTACTAGCCGCACCAGAGCGCCGCGGGCTGGGGATCCCTGGCGAGTTAGAGGCAAGACCCTCAGCCAGTTATTGGCATTAGCCAGGGGCCGGTAAAAGCTTAGAGGCTGGGCGCCCGATTCCCCGTGGGCAATGAGCAGCTCCAGGCGCCCATCCCCATCCACATCCGCCACCGCCGCGCCTGTCCCCAGTCCCTGGGGCTCAGCCGCCTCCCCAATATCGATGGCCTGCCAGGAGCCAGAGCGCCAGCCAAACAGGCGGTTGGGCTCGCCGATGTTGTTAAAAAACAGCTCCGGGTAGCCGTCGTTGTCGAAGTCGGCAGCGATGACCGTGCGGATGCGGGAGGGCCTGGCCAGCTCGGGGGGAGCCACGTTTTTGAAAATGCCACTGGGGGTTTGGATCCAGAGGCGATGCGGCCCTTCCCAATTGCCGTACACCAAGTCCAGCCGCCCGTCCCCATCCAGATCCACTGCTGCCACGCCGCGCCCGTGCTCGTTGGGATCCGCCAGCCCCACCTCGGCGGCGATTTCCTCAAAGGTGCCATCCCCGCGGTTGCGGAACAAAAAATTGGGCCCCTGCTCGTTGACGGCGAAAATATCCATCCGCTGGGAGACCAGAGGCACGGCCACCAGCCCTCGCCCACCTGTAATCCGGTTCACCCCCGCCTCGGGCGCTACATCAGCGATCATCTGGTTGGAGCCCAGCTCGTAAAGCCGCATGGGGCCACCGTAGTTGGCGACGAAGAAGCCGTACTGTCCCCGGCCCAGGCGATCCACACAGGCCACCGAGCGTCCGGCAGTGAGGTTGAGGGCATCTTGGTTGTGGGGCAGCGAGAACAGATCCACCCAGCGGGAGCCCTGCCAGTCGAAGAGGCGATCCCCAAAGCGCTTGCGCCCGCCGAAAGTATCGGTATTCAAAACGTAGAGTTCTTCTTGGCCGTCACCGTCAAAGTCGCCAGCAGCTACCCCAATGGCCATGCGCCCCGCATCGGCCAGGGTGTCGTCCACCAGATCCACCAGCGCCTGCCCGTTCCACTTCAAAACCCGGTTCGGGCCGCGGAAGCCGCACACAAATAGCTCAAAAGCCCCGTCCCGATCCAAGTCGCAAACGGCAACCCCATAGAAAAGGGCAGGCGGGTTGAACTGGATGAGGGAGCTGCAATCGCAAAACATGGGGATCCCGTCCGACGGCTGGAGGGGGATGGTATGCTGGATCTTCGCTGTTCTTCCCTTTCAACCATGCCACGTACCAAATCCGCTATCAAGCGCCTCAAGATTGCCGAGCGAAACCGACTGCGCAACAAGGCTACCAGGGCCATGGTGCGCGCGCTCATGAAGAAGGTGATCTCTCTCTCTTCTGCCTACGCGGCCAACCCTCAGCCGGAAACCCTGCAGGAGATCCAGGCGGCAATGAGCGCTGCCTTTAGCCGCATCGACAAAGCGGCCCAAAAAGGCGTTCTGCACAAAAACACCGCTGCTCGTCGTAAGGCTCGTCTGTCCCGGATTGTGCAACGCTCGATAGCTGCTGCTCCTAGCTCCTCCTAGGTCAGCATCTGAGAGGCCTTGCCAGCCGGGATGCCTTCTGTTAGCAGGGATCCAGGGTGCACACCAGCCAGCGCCGCAGAGGGTGCCAGGCAGGCAAAGACAGGATCCAGCGGGACTGTTGCTCGAGCATCTGGCGCTCGAAGGGGTAAAGCCCAAACAGCTCGTAGCGGCTTTGGGCAACTAGGATCCCTACGGTGAAACTGACGCAAAGCAACAGGCCAAAGGTGGGCCAGCTAGGGCGGTAAAAGAGGGCATAGCGCAGGCCCGTCCAGGTGAAGTGTTGCCAGAGGCGGAGGAGATCTGCCCGCAGCGCCCAAAGACTAGGGATCCCGACCAACAGCCACAGCAGGCCCAAAAAGACGAAACTGCCGCCGTGGTAGAGCCGCAGCAAGCGTCTAGCTGCCGGCGAGAGGGATTCCAGGCCGGGAGGGACGCGAACGGCTTTCTTCTCCTCAACGAAGCTAGGATCAGGGGGCAGTGGCATAGGGATCCCTCCTGTAGGCGTAGAAAGCACCTGTTGAAAGCAGGCCTTTGTCATCATAGGGCTAAAGGTTCTTTGACGATCCTTGGGGCAACCGACCTTCCGGTAGGCAAGCTTCCCAAGGCTATAATGACTCTGGATTCTGCCTTGCTAGCTCAATGGATAGAGCACCGACCTTCTAAGTCGATGGTTGCAGGTTCGAGTCCTGCGCAAGGCGCTGGGCAAATTCCCCACAAGCTGGAGCTGGCCTCTAGCCGTATTTGAAGAACGAGGGCTGGAGCAACGGTGCCTCCCAGGGGCAGTAGCCTCTGCCTAGGGCACCCCTATGCACTCCCTGTAGCTTGCCAAGAGGAAGAACCCCTACCCTCCAAGGCTGGGAAGAGCGTTAAGCCGCCTCCAGGGAAGAACCTGGCTCTGGTCTCCCCAATCCAACGCTGCCCAGAGCGAGTGCAGGAGCCTAGAGGGCCCGCAGCACCTCCCGCGCTGCCTCCAGGGTTCTTTCCACATCAGCCTCCGTGTGGGCCAGGGAAGTAAAGCCCGCCTCAAACTGCGAGGGCGCCAGATACACCCCCCGCTCCAGCATGCCGCGGTGAAAACGGGCAAACTTTTGCAAGTCTGACTGCCTGGCTTCCTCGTAGTTGCGCACTGGGCCGGCAGTGAAAAAGAAGCCGAACATGCCCGGTAGATAACCTCCGCACATTTCGTGCCCAGTCTCCCGGGCAATCTCCAGCAGCCCTGTCAGCAGCTTCTCAGTAATGCGCTCCAGATACTCATAGGTGCCTGGGCGGCGCAAAATCTCGAGCGTCTTGATGCCGGCAGTCATGGCTAGAGGGTTGCCGGACAGCGTACCCGCCTGGTACATTGGCCCCGCGGGCGCTACCATCTCCATGATTTCCCGCCGACCGCCATAGGCGCCTACCGGCAGGCCACCGCCGATGACCTTACCCAGGGTGGTTAGGTCAGGGATGACGCCAAACTTGCCCTGGGCGCCACCGTAGCTGATGCGAAAGCCGGTCATCACCTCGTCAAACACCAGCAGAGCGCCATACTTTCGGGTGAGCTCGCGCAAGCCTTCCAAAAAGCCTGGCTGCGGTGGAATAAAGCCAGCATTGCCCACCACCGGCTCGAGGATCACGCCGGCAATCGAATCAGGATACTGCTCGAACAGCGCCTTGACCGCCTCTAGGTCGTTGTAGGGAGCCGTCAGCGTAGCACTGGTAGCCGCCTTGGGCACCCCTGGCGAGTCCGGTAGGCCCAGAGTAGCCACTCCCGAGCCAGCCTTGACCAAGAACATGTCCGCATGGCCGTGGTAGCAGCCCTCGAACTTGATCACCTTTTCCCGGCCCGTGTAGGCTCGCATCAGGCGCAGCGCTGCCATACAGGCTTCGGTGCCGGAGTTCACAAAGCGCACCATCTCCACGCTGGGCACCGCTTCGATCACCCGCTCCGCCAGCTCGTTTTCCAGAACAGAAGGGGCGCCAAAGCTGGTGCCTTTCTCCAGAGCCTGCCGCAATGCCTCAATGACTTCAGGATGAGCGTGGCCCACAATGGCTGGCCCCCAACTGCCGATGTAGTCGATGTACTGGTTGCCGTCCACATCCCAGGCGTAGGCCCCTGAGACTCGGTCAAACACGACGGGATCCCCGCCCACAGACTTGAAGGCGCGCACCGGTGAGCTAACCCCGCCGGGCATCAACTGCTGGGCGCGGGCGAAGATCTCTCTGGAGCGGGCGGTATTAAAAGTGGGACGAAGAGTGCTGGTCATAGTAGGGCGGCTACTCGAGGTACTTCCTAGGCTAACAGGAAGGGGAGCTGGCTTTTAACTTTCCAGGCGGATCCACCCAGCGACCATCGGCTTTGATGAGCTCGATCAAAGCCTGGACAGCCTCCGATTCCGGTACTCTTTTCACTTCTTCTTTGCCGCGGTAGAGGGAAATCACTCCTGGCGTCCTGCCCACATAGCCGTAGTCGGCATCGGCCATTTCCCCAGGCCCGTTGACAATGCAGCCCATGACGGCAATGTCGAGGCCCACCAGATGCTGGGTTGCCGCCCGCACCTTCTGCAGCACTTCCTCCAGGTTGAAGAGGGTACGCCCACAGGAAGGACAGGCCACGTATTCCACCATGGTCTTGCGCAGGTTGAGAGCCTGCAAAATACCATAGGCCACCGGGATCTCTTTTTCCGGCGCTTCCGTGAGAGAGACGCGGATGGTGTCGCCAATCCCTTCGGCCAAGAGCGTCCCGATCCCTACCGCTGACTTGATGCGGCCGTACTCTCCATCCCCAGCCTCGGTTACACCCAGATGGAAGGGATAGTTTAGCCCTAGGGCGTCGAAGCGGCGAGCTGCCAAGCGGTAGGCGGCCAACATCACCTGGGGACGGGAAGCCTTGAACGAGAGAACCACATTGTGGAAGTCTTGCTCAGCGCAGATCTCGGCATACTCCAGGGCCGATTCCACCATCCCCTCAGGCGTGTCACCGTAGAGAAAGAGCATCCGCTCCGCAAGGGATCCGTGGTTGACGCCAATGCGCAGGGCTTTGTTCTGGGCCTTGAGGGCTTGTACAAGGAGGACAAAGGCCTCGCGGATCTCGCTGCGGATGGCCTCTAGCTCAGCTTTTGTGTACTCCGTGCGCCCCGGCTGCGGCTTCTCCACAACGAACAAGCCAGGATTGATGCGCACTTTGTCAACGTACTTGGCCACTTCCAGGGCCACCTTGAGACCGTTGTGGTGGACGTCAGCCACCAGCGGCACTGGCTTGTAGGTTTGAATCAGCCTCTCCCGAATGACCTCCATGGCCTTGGCGTGGGCCAGGCTGGGAACGGCAACCCGCACGATTTCCGAGCCCGCTTCGTGCAGCCGGCGAATTGCAGCCACCGCCGCGTCGATATTGAGCACGTCTTCGTTGATCATCGACTGCACCACCACTGGGTGCTGGCTGCCGATCAACACCTCGCCAACTGCCACCGTGCGGGTGGGGCGACGGGGGTAGACCGGTTCTGGGTAGGGCTGCTGGGGGTTGGGCCGCTCCAGAGTTGGCATAGCTTGCTCAAAAGGGCTGCTCTAGCTTGATTGTAGGCGGAAACGTCCCCCTAGCGGCTACCCTTAGAAAGGCTTTCCAGGCAGCTCACCGCCTGCCCTACCCAGCTCAACTCCAGCAGACGGGGAAAAAAGACAGTGACTTAGCTGTCTGCCTCTGTGGGGGAATCCGTCGGGTAGTCTGGGAGGGGTCGGTTGCGAATAAAGTCTCTGGGCGTTACGTTTTCCACAAACTTGCGGAAGGCCTCCCGCTCCGCTTCATCGGCATCCTGATTCATGGGGATCGAGGCTTCGGCAATGACCTCCTCTACCGTCCAGATGGGGGCGTGGGCTCGCAGAGCCAGGGCAATACCATCGCTGGGACGGCAGTCGATCTCCTGCTTTTTGTCACCGCTAACGGTAACCAGCACCGCATAAAAAGTGTTGTCCAGCAAGGCGTGGATAATGACCCGCTCCAGCTTGATTCCCCAGGCCTTCCAGGAGTTGAGGATAAGATCGTGGGTCATGGGACGGAGCGGCTTCTGATCATCCAACGCTTGCAAAATGGCATTGGCTTCTGCTTTTCCTACCCAGATAGGCAGAGCACGACGCCCATGGGTATCGCGCAGGATGACAATGGGGCTCTGGTTAACGGCATCAACCGCAATCCCAGCCACCTCCATCTCAATCATGGTCAACTGCCTCCAGCCTTTGGATCTCGATCGTATCTACGGGCAGAAAACTTTGGCAACACGGCATGAGCTTAATCGGGAAATCAAGGGCGGTAGCTCTCCTTGGCGGCACCCGTGAAAGCCGCTGCATAGCCCTGGCCCTTAGTCAAGAAGGGATCCCCTGGATAGTCACGGTTACCACGGAAAGGGGCAGCCGGCTCTACCAGGGTTTGCCGGGTCAGGTGATGGTCACCCGCTTCTCGGCTGCATCTTTGGAACAATTCCTGCGAGAGTACCGGATTGGCGTGCTGGTGGATGCCTCTCATCCCTTTGCCCAGCAGATCTCGCAACTGGCCATTCAGGTAACAGCCCAAGTTGGGATCCCCTACCTGCGCTACGAACGCCCTTCGGAAAATCTAGAGCCCTGGGTGCAGGTAGTGCCGGACTGGCAGGCAGTCCTAGCCGAGAGCGTGCTGGCGGGACGGCGGGTGCTCTTGACGGTGGGAGTGAAGCCGTTGCCCTTGTTTGTCCCCTGGCAGAATCGCTGCCAGTTGTACGCGCGGGTGCTGCCGGAGTCAGTTTCCCAGGCAGTGCAGGCTGGGATTGCTGCTGAGCGGGTGATTAGCAGGCGTTTGCCCCTTAGCTTTGAGGAGGAACTGCAGCTTTGGCGGAAGCTAGAGCCCCAAGTGGTTATCAGTAAGAACTCTGGAGAAGCCGGCGGTCTTCTCATTAAGCAGGCCGTGGCCAAAACCCTGGAGATCCCCCTCTTGGTGATCCAGCGGCCTTCCTTAAGCTACCCCTGGTGTAGCCAGGATTTGGCTGAGGTGGTGCGGGAGTGCAAGCGTCGGTTGGAGAGGACTTAGAACGGCTCCTCTACCGGTAGCTCAGGCTCACGATCCTGACGGGATCCCAGCAGCTCCAGCCGCTCCACGGCAATAACGGGCCGCTGGCGCTCCTCACCTGTGGATCTATCTTTCCAGCGCTCAAACTTAAGACTGCCCGTCACCCCGACGAGGCTGCCTTTACGCACATACTCTCCGGCCACTTCAGCGGTGCGCCCCCACAGCTCCAGGTTAAACCAATCGGGCTTGTCTTCACCTTTGCGGAAGCGGTTTACCGCCAGGCTAAAGGTACACACCACCTTGCCCGACTCGAAGTAGCGCACTTCCGGATCCATACCCGCCCGGCCCACTAGGGTCACCAGGTTTAGGCTCATGGGCTTTTCTCCAGACCACTGACCGCCTTTGGCTCTAGTTGTAGCGCCTGCAAGGGCATCTTGTTGCAGGAGAGGCGTTGATTGTGTTGCAAAGATTTACAATGTCAGAAGCCCCAGAGCAACTGCCAGCCTCTATCCCGTAGGCAGATGCTCACCGGCCAGCAGGGAGGGTTTACTCCGGCAAGAGGACGCATTCAGCACCGTTGGCTATGGAATTTATCTACACATACGCCTGGTTGATCCCTGTCTATCCCTTGGTGGCAGCTTTTCTACTTGGCTTGGGCATTTTGGTGTTCAACGCCTGGACAAGGGCCAACCGGGCTCTGGCTGCCTTTTTGAGTGTATTTGCGACGGGGACGGCAATGGTCCACGCCTTTGCCCTCTTGGCCAGCCAACTCCAAGGCCATGAGACTGTCCTCAAGACCATTAGCTGGGCTCAGGCGGGCTCCTTCTCCCTCGACATGGGCTTTGTGGTGGATCACCTGAGCGCCATGATGCTGGTGGTGGTGACCACGGTGGCCTTCTTGGTGCAGATCTACTCCGACGGCTACATGGCTCAGGATCCCGGCTATGTGCGTTTCTACGCCTACCTGAGCCTATTTGCTTCCTCGATGCTGGGTCTGGTTCTTAGCCCCAACCTGGTGCAGATCTACATTTTCTGGGAGCTGGTGGGGATGTGCTCCTACCTGCTGATTGGGTTTTGGTACGACCGGCAGACGGCAGCGGAGGCAGCCCAGAAGGCATTTGTCGTCAACCGGGTGGGGGACTTTGGACTGCTGCTAGGCATTTTGGGCTTTTACTGGGTCTCCGGCACTTTTGGGTTTGAGGAGCTGGCCCACAATCTAGAACAGAGGGTGGCCAGTGGGGCGGTAAGCAGCAGCCTAGTGGCCCTCTTTGCCGTGTTGGTGTTCTTGGGGCCGGTGGCCAAGTCGGCTCAGTTTCCGCTACACGTGTGGCTGCCGGATGCCATGGAAGGTCCCACGCCCATTTCCGCCCTCATCCACGCGGCCACGATGGTGGCAGCAGGGGTATTCCTGTTGGCGCGCATGTTCCCGGTGCTGGAAGGGATCCCGCTGGCCATGGATCTCATTGCCTGGACGGGGGCAGGCACGGCTTTCTTGGGGGCCAGCATTGCCATCACCCAAAACGACATCAAAAAGGGCCTGGCCTACTCCACCATTTCCCAACTGGGCTACATGGTCATGGCCATGGGATCCGGTGCCTATGGGGCTAGCTTGTTTCACCTAGTGACCCACGCCTACTTCAAGGCGCTGCTCTTTCTGTGCTCTGGCTCGGTCATCCACGGCATGGAGGCAGTGGTGGGCCACGACCCGGTTTTGGCCCAGGACATGCGTTTGATGGGGGGCCTGCGCAAATACATGCCGGTTACGGCCATTACGTTCTTAATTGGCACGCTGGCCATCTGTGGGATCCCGCCCTTTGCCGGCTTTTGGTCTAAGGATGAGATCTTGGCTTCAGTTTTTGAGCACAACCCGGCCCTCTGGGGGGTGGGCTTCCTCACGGCAGGGATCACTGCCTTCTACATGTTCCGCATCTACTTCCTCACCTTTGAAGGGGAGTTCCGCGGCACCAACCTGAGACTGCGGCAGGAGGTAGCCGTCAGCCAAGGTCGACCGGTGCCAGCTTTTGCCTATGCGTTTGCCGAGAAGGAGGCAGCCTTTGGGCCTGGAGCCATGAACATCCACGAAAAGCCCCAGCCCAGCAGCCACCCTGAAGCTGTGGAAGACGGACACGATAGGCACGATCACGCCACCAAGCCGCATGAGTCTCCTCTGTCGATGACGATCCCGCTGGTGGCGCTGGCTGTTCCCTCGGTGCTGATTGGCTTGGTGGGTACTCCCTTTGCCAACTTCTTCGAGGCGTTCATCCATCCGCCCAGCGAGTCGGCAACAGAGGTCAGCTCCCCCTGGGCCCGGGTGGCAGCCGAGTGGCAGGGGGTGCTCGGCGGTCACTTCAACTGGACGGAGTTTGCCATCATGGCGAGCAGCTCGGTGGGCATTGGGCTAATTGGGATTGCCCTGGCCGGTCTCATCTACTGGCAGAAGCGCCTTGATCCCAGCACTTTCCCCCGCAGCCTGCAGCCGCTGTACTACTTCTCCCTCAACAAGTGGTACCTCGACGACCTCTACGAGCGCGTCTTTGTGCGGGGCACCCGCTTTGTGGCACGGGAGGCGCTGGAAGTGGACAGCCGCATTGTGGACGGGGTGGTCAACCTGACGGGACTGGTGGCGATGGTCGGCGGCGAGGTGATGAAATACCTGGAGAATGGTAAGGCCCAGTTCTATGCCTTGATCATCTTCGCGGCGGTGGTGGTGATGGTGGTACTTGCTGGGGTTGGAATTTAGGCTGGGGCAGCGCTGCCCACACTAAAAGGATCCCCTGGCCGGGGATCCTAGCTGGGGAAGAGATCACAGCCTCCAGCAAAGAAGGGATCCCTTCCTGCCAAGTGGGTTGGACTTACTTATTGGGCTGAGGGGTGACCCGCAAGTAGGGTTTGAGCTCCTTGTAGCCCTTCGGGAACTTTTCTTTCAGCACCTCTGGATCTTGCAGGGAAGGCGGGATGATGACGTCGTCGCCATCTTTCCAGTCAGCAGGCGTAACGACGTTGTACTTATCCGACAACTGCAGAGCATCAATGACCCGCAAGATCTCATCAAAATTGCGGCCTGTGCTGGCTGGGTAGGTGATGATTAGGCGTATCTTCTTGTTGGGATCGATGATAAATACCGACCGGACGGTTAGGGGCAGCCCCTCTTGGTTAAGGTTGGTCTGATCCAGCATGCCGTAGAGCTGGGAGACCTTGCGGTCGGCATCCGCCAAAATGGGATAGGTCACCTGGGCATTCTGGGTTTCCTCAATGTCTTTCACCCAGCCAACGTGGGAGTCCACGTCGTCCACACTGAGGCCCAGCACTTTCACGCCCCGCTTCTCAAATTCGGGCATTAGCTTGGCAACCCTGCCCAGTTCGGTGGTGCAGACCGGCGTGTAGTCGGCAGGGTGCGAGAACAACACCACCCAGCTATCCCCAGCCCAAGAATAGAAGTCGATGTCGCCATGGGTGGACTTTTGCGTAAAGTTAGGGGCAGTGTCCCCAAGTCGGAGAGACATACGCTCTATCCTCCCTAAGATGCAGTGCGGTAAGACAGGGATCCGAAACCCTTCAATCCCATTTCTTTTGATCTTGCCACACAAACCCCACTTTTCCGAGCGGATTTAGGTAATTTTAAGATCGTCGTCACCTTGCCGGCAGCAGGAAGGGCTCTTTGCTGCTAGGTTGCGTTTCAAACAGAACGCGCGGATCTTGACGTCCCCTTAAGTTCTTTTAAGTTCTTCGCGGGCTGCAACGAGAAGGGGTAGCATTCTAAACAAGTAAAGCAGTGGCATTCCAGGAGTATGCTGGATAACCTAGTTCCCCCCAGCAGGAGAACTAATGGAAAACGCGGAGACAGTCACAATCTATAGCTTGGCCACTCTGTGGGCCCAAAAATATGTAGACAAGCTGAGGGCGCAGGCGGCTGGGGGTGGGCCGCTAGGCCTGCAACTAGCCGACAAGGTGAAGGGATCCCTGCGCTTTGCCAGCTCCCAGGCCTGGGCGAAAACGGAAAAGCTCTTGGCTTCCGAAATACCACGGCAGGGACTGGATCCGGACTTAATCGATCCCTGGAAAATTGCGGAGGACTCTCAAAGTCTCTTTGAGCAGGCAGCCCAGAGCTGCGAGGAGGGCATCCCTCCCTCCCGCTTTTCGGTGAAGATCGCGCCCCTCTGCGGTCAACTGCGGGCTCGTTACAGCGAGCGGGATCCGCGAGTGCTCGGCTTCTTGAGCATGCAGTTCCACTACACCGGACAAATGCTGCTGCAGGCCCTGTTGCCTGAGGAGCGCAGCCTCTTCTACCCCTACTTGAAGGTGATGGACGACCACCTGTACATGCCGCTGCAGAAGATGGTCAAGGCTGCTGCCGACCAGGCGGGGGACAGTCCTTCTGTTTCTCTAGTGGCCATTCAGGAACTGTTACCCATTGTTACCAGCGTAGCTGAGTTCATCTGTGCCGAGGTGGCAGAACGTTTCAGCGGCTACTGCTGCGAGAGTGGCCCCCTGACGGATCTTGGAGTGCGGGCTTCCAGCATCCGTGATGTGGAGATGTTTCAGGTGTACCTGGGCCTCTGTGCTCTAGAAGGCAGCCTCGCCGCTGTGCAGCAGGAGCTGTTTCCCCTTTGCGTAATGCTTTATCCCCCTCTGAAGGTGGGCTGGGAGCTGGTGCGGCAGATGTTGGAGCTGCTGGACCAGTCTCTGCAATCTCGTCTGACCCCGGCTAGCTATGCCGTCTTGTTGCCTTACCTGAAAGCTGTGCAGGGCATGTTCTCGCTGGAGGTTTTCCCTGAAAACGACCCAATCTGGAGCTATCACCCCGACGTGGTGCGCTTTCTGGAGCCGGCGCGGCAGCTCTTGCAAGAACTTCTGAATCAAAAGGCCGGCTGAGTATTCCCTACTTCCCCGAGAAGCGGCTAGGCTCCACCAGCTCGGCCACAAATTGGTGCAAAAGGGGCAGGTAGCGCTCTCCGGCCACCTGCAGCAGGTTGTTGTGATCTGCTCCCTTAATAGCCACTAAGCGCTTGGGATCCCGTGCTGCCTGGTAAAGAGCTTCGGCATGCCAGAAGGGGATCAGGCGATCCTGGGTGCCGTGCAAGATCAGCAGCGGACAGTTGATGTGGGCAATGCGGCTGAGGTTGTCGAAGCGATCAAAGGGCAGCAGCGGGAGGCGGGTCAAGACGCGAAAGGCGCTTACAAAGGTCGATTCCAGGATCAGGCCCCCCACCGGCTTTTGGGTTGCCAAGTAAACCGAGGGTCCGCCTCCCACTGAGCGCCCGTAGACCAAAATTCGCTCCGGCGGGATCCCTTGGGCAATGAGATAGGTGTAGGCCGCCTCAATGTCCCTATAGGCGCCGGCCTCGGAAGGGATCCCTTCACTGGTGCCGTAGCCCCGGTAGTCGTAGGCTAGGACAGCAAATCCTCCCTGCTGCAGGCCCACTAGGCGAGGCAAGATATCCCCCAAGTCCTCAGCGTTGCCGTGGCTGTAGAGAAAGGTATAGGTGGCCTGGGGATTGGGCAGGTACACCGCCGAAATCTGCAGGCCATCAGAGGTGGTGAGCTTGAGAATGGCATCCCCATCCTGGTAGCTGGCGGGGCGGGGCAGAAAGATCAGCCGCTCCGATTGAAACCAGCCCAGCCAGAGCAGGTAGCCGTACACCACTAAGCCAACAAGCAGCAGGGATCGCCCCAGCCGCAGCCACGGGAAGAACCCGAAACTCAAAGGCTTGCCCATCGCTCGACTTGGCCTCCAGACCATTCCCCTCACCCTCAGACCCTCTAGGAGAGGTGGGACGGGTGGCGTGCCGGCAGCGGCGATGTCGGGCACTTCAGGATTCGGCTGGCAGGGCAGAACATTTCCAGAGGCAAACCCCAATCCAGTTGACCAGGGTGTGGGCGACGATGGTTACCAACAAGTTTCCCGACAGCCACACTCCCATCCCCAGCAGAATGCCCACGGCGCTGGCCCAGAGGGCATAGGGCCAACCCTGCCACTCTAGCCAATGCAAAACCCCAAACAAGAAGCCGCTCAAGAGGATTCCACCCGTCCACCCCAAGGGGCTGGCCGCCAGGGCTGCCATCAGCACGCCGCGAAATAGCCATTCCTCGCTCCAGCCCGGCAGCACCCCCACCCAGAAGATATCCCGCCACTGCAAGGGATCCGCCACGAGGTGCAAGTAGCTAGAGGCCGCCCGGCGATAGGCTGGCCAAAGCCAGTAAGCCCCGCCGCTAAGCAGCGCCACCCCCAGACCCAGGGCTGCCCCCCAGGCCAAAGCCAGGGGATCCCAGCGAAAGGGTACCGATAGGGATCCTAGCCAGATCCAGAGGCCAGCGATGAGCGCCAGGAGCAGGCTGGTGAGACCCATCCCCATCAAGATCTGTTGGCGCGTGCAGGGCTGAATCTCGGCACTCATGGGAAGAGACTTGCTCGGGCACCCTATTCCCAGCGTAGAGCGAATCCCGACGAGAACGGCTATGCTCTCCCCAACCCTCGAGGGCGGAGCTTGGGATTCCCCCTTTTTTCAAGACAAGTGCTGCCTCAGCAACTGGGCGTGCTGGGCCGATCGCTCTACCCAAACGGCCACCTGGTCAGGGCTGAGGGCTGGCCCGTCGGCATAGCAGGCTAGCCAAGCCTGGTGCAGCGCCTTGGGATCTTCCGGGATCTCCTCTAGATCCCAGCCGGGCATGCCCAATTCCTCAAGCAGCGTTTTCACTTTGGGATCGTAGCTGAGGCCAAAGCAGGCACAGCCCTCGGCTGCCGCCATCACCAAGCCGTGGTAGCGCATAACAATGGCCAATCTCACCCCCCGAAAGACCCCCTTTAAAAGATAGGGATCCCGGATTTCCACCACCTGGCTATGGTGGGGCAGGCGATGGTAAAGCTGCTGGGCCAAGTGGTAGTCTGGCCCTAGGTCAAGGGATCCGGGAGGAGCTAGCTGAAAGGGCACGAAAAGAAGATAGGCCCCCGTGGCAGCCTGGAGGCGTCGCAAGGCTTCCGCCAAAGTTTCCAGTCGCGCTGGAGTAAGCTGGGGATGCTGCCGTAGGACCACAGCAATGCGGGGCTGAGGCCACGTCTCCCATTCGGGCAAAGTTTTGGCAGGCAGGCCCCAAACCGGATCCGGGGCTACTTGGTGGGGGATCCCCCACTCGTGGAGGTAGCGGGAGGCCACTCCGTCACGCACGCTGATGGCTGTACAGCTTGCTAGAGAGTGGCGGGCCAGCTTGCGGATCCAGCGCCGCTCCAAGGGGCCGATCCCCTGCGCCCAAGCCAAGGTTTTCAGACCCCGCCGCTGGGCCCAGAGCATCAGTCCCAGGTAGTAGAGGGGGCTGCGCCAACTGGTGCGATCCTGCAGCAAGCTACCCCCGCCCCAGATGAAAGCCTGAGCCTGGGCCAAACAGCGCTGCAAAGCCCAGGCATCAAAGCGTGGACAGGCCAGCACCCCATAGGTGGCAGCGGTTGCCTCAGGGCAGGGAGAAAGCACCACCGGCTGTACGGGGTTGGGCAACTGCCGGAGCTGCTGCAGCAGAACCAACAACAAGGCCTCGTCGCCGGCATTGCCGTAGCCGTAGTAGCCACAGATCAAAACCTGTGGCCGTTTCATCGCGCCTTTGCCCCAGACGGAATCCTCTCTCTTGGGAACAAAAGAGTTTGCTGGAGAGCCCTGGGGATCCCAGCAGCCAGCGGGCAAGGGACTCAGGAAACTGCTCTACCCACTATCAGCCGTAGTAGCCTTGGTTGATGCGGTTTTCCAGCTGGCTAGCCCCTTCGCGGTACTCTCCAAACACAAAGTTCTCCGCATTGGCCCTAATCAGCGCCTTTTGCTGCTCTGTCAGCTCCGGGATCTTCAGCATGTCCTCTAGGCTCTTATAGGGAGCGTTTTTCACCAGGATGCGAGCCAGAGTAGGGTAGAAGCCAGGCAACTGGCGGTAGTTGCGCAGGATGGTGTTGTTGACGTCAATGGGAGTGTCAAGGTGTCTTACCGGCGGCAGCTCCGCCGCCACGGCAGGGATCCCCAAGGAGGCCAAGCCCAGGCAAAGCAGCAAGAGGAAGGGCAACCAAGTCGACAGCAGCCGGCGCATAGCACCACCTCTCCAGACAGGGTTGAAAGCAGCCATACCAACGCTCACGGGATAGATTTTAGTGTCTCATCCTCGCTACCTTGCATCGAGCCTCAAACTCGGATTTGTATACCGGCGGAAATAATTTTTAACAACTATGATCAGGAAACAGCCCGCTTGCAGCTGGCTGACTTCCTCTTGCCCTTGGCTTGTCCTATGTCCAACTCCACACAGCTCCACCCCCATCCCCTTGGCTCC
Organism: Synechococcus sp. W65.1; assembly: GCF_047461615.1. Taxonomy (NCBI): domain Bacteria; kingdom Bacillati; phylum Cyanobacteriota; class Cyanophyceae; order Synechococcales; family Synechococcaceae; genus Synechococcus; species Synechococcus sp. W65.1. Next base: position 67,048 of record NZ_JANSHI010000005.1, read on the forward strand.
TCTGGGCAGCACGCTCTTCAACCTCCCCTTGCCCCCGATCCTGAGCTAGAGCTGCTAGAGCAGCGGGAACTCTTCGTCTGGCGGCACCTCGGGCCGGATGCCGGGCAGATCCGCCAGATGCTGCAGGCCCTGGGGCTGAGCTCCCTCCGAGAGCTAGTGGAAAAGGCAGTGCCAGCAACCCTTCGCAGCAATCGGCCCTTGCAGTTGGGATCTCCCTGCAGCGAGCAGCAGGTGTTGGCGGAGCTGAGGGCAATGGCGGCCCAGAACCAGGTGTGGCGCTCTTTTTTGGGCATGGGCTATTCCAACTGCCTGACGCCGCCGGTAATTCAGCGCAACATCCTGGAAAACCCTGCCTGGTACACGCCCTACACTCCCTACCAGGCGGAGATTGCCCAGGGGCGGCTAGAAGCCCTGCTCAACTTCCAGACGATGGTTGTGGATCTAACGGGAATGGAGATCGCCAACGCCTCTCTACTGGACGAGGCGACTGCGGCTGCCGAAGCCATGAGCCTGGCCTACACCTTGGCGGGCAAGCGATCTCCAGTTTTTTGGGTGGATTGCGGCTGCCATCCCCAGACCATTGCCGTAGTGCAGACACGGGCAGAGCCCTTGGGGATCCAGGTGCGCGTGGCGGATCCTTTGCAGTTTGAGCTTGAGCATGGCTTTGGCGTGCTCTTACAGTATCCCAACACCTACGGGGAGATCCGGGATTACCGCGACCTGGTGGAGCGGGCCCACCAAAGAGGGATGGTGGTAACGGTAGCCGCCGACTTGCTCAGCCTAACTCTCTTGCAACCGCCAGGAGAGTGGGGGGCGGACGTTGTGGTGGGAACCACCCAGCGCTTCGGGGTGCCCCTGGGCTATGGCGGCCCCCATGCAGCCTACTTTGCCACCCGCGAGGCCCACAAACGGCTGCTGCCAGGGCGCCTGGTGGGGATCTCCCAAGATGCCCAGGGAAGGCCGGCCCTGCGCCTGGCCTTGCAAACCCGAGAGCAGCACATCCGCCGCGACAAGGCCACCAGCAACATCTGCACCGCCCAGGTGCTCTTGGCCGTGGTGGCCTCCATGTATGCCGTCTACCACGGCCCGTGCGGCCTACGGCAAATTGCCGAACGCATCCACCGCCAGGCCCATCAGCTAGCCGCCGCAATCCGCCAGTTGGGCTACAAGGTGGGGCCAGAGTATTTCTTTGACACCTTCTGGGTAAGGGCAGCCTCCCCAGAGCAGGTGCAGCAGCTCCAGGAGCGGGCCGCCCAGAAGCGCATTAACCTGCGACGGATTAACGACGTCACCCTGGGGATCAGCTTGGACGAGGCCACCACCGCTCAGGACCTGCGCGATCTCTGGCAGATCTTTGCCGGTTCTGAAGAGCCAGGCTGGGATCCCGAGGGCCTGAGTTTGGATCCCAACCAAAGCCTGCCGCCTCAGCTCTTGCGCTCCACTCCCTACCTCACCCATCCGGTGTTCAACCGCTACCACTCGGAAACGGAGCTGCTGCGCTATATCCACCGTCTGCAGAGCCGGGATCTCTCCCTCGTCCACGCGATGATCCCCCTCGGCTCCTGCACCATGAAGCTCAATGCCGCAGCAGAGATGCTGCCCATAACCTGGCCGGAGTTTGCCCAGCTCCATCCCTTTGTGCCCCTGGAGCAGGCGCGGGGCTATCAAACCCTCTTTGCCCAGTTGGAGCGAATGCTGGCGGAGATCACGGGCTTTGCCGGCGTCTCCCTGCAGCCCAACGCCGGCTCCCAGGGGGAATATGCCGGCTTGCTGGCCATTCGCCGCTATCACCGGGCCCGCGGGGAAAGCCAGCGCCAGGTGTGCCTGATCCCCACCTCTGCCCATGGCACTAACCCTGCCAGCGCCGTCATGGCGGGGATGCAGGTAGTGAGCGTGGCCTGCGACAGGGCCGGCAACATCGACCTCGAAGACCTGCGGGCCAAGGTGGAGCAGCATCGGGAACGCCTGGCGGCTTTGATGATCACTTACCCCTCCACTCATGGGGTATTTGAGGAGGGGATCCGCGAGATTTGCCAGATGATCCACGAGGCGGGGGGGCAGGTGTACATGGATGGGGCCAACCTCAATGCCCAGGTGGGCCTCTGCCGTCCTGCGGAGCTGGGCGCGGATGTCTGCCACCTTAACCTGCACAAGACCTTCTGCATCCCCCACGGCGGGGGCGGGCCGGGGGTGGGGCCCATTGCGGTTGCCCATCATCTACTGCCCTATTTGCCTGGCCATCCCTTTTTGCCCGGCTGCAATGGCCCGGTCAGCGCCGCCCCTTGGGGTAGTGCCAGCATCCTGCCCATTGCTTGGGCCTACATCCGCCTCATGGGATCCGCTGGCCTCACCCTGGCCACCCAGGTGGCCATCCTCAACGCCAATTACATTGCCAGGCGGCTGGATCCCTACTACCCAGTGCTCTACAAAGGGCCGGGGGGGTGGGTGGCCCACGAGTGCATCTTGGACTTGCGCCCCCTCAAGAAAAGCGCTGGCATCGAGGTAGAAGATGTAGCCAAGCGGCTGATGGACTACGGCTTCCATGCCCCCACCATCTCTTGGCCGGTGCCGGGGACAATGATGGTGGAGCCCACCGAGAGCGAATCCCTGGAGGAACTGGATCGCTTCTGCGAGGCGATGATTGCCATTCGCCAAGAGATTGCTGCCATTGAGCGGGGGGAGATGGATCCCGTGCGCAATCCCCTTAAACTTGCCCCCCACACCGCCGAGGTGGTGGCCGCTGACTACTGGGATCGCCCCTACCCCCGCTCCCTGGCTGCCTACCCCCTTCCGTGGGTGAAAAGCCGAAAGTTTTGGCCCAGTGTCAGCCGCATCGACAACGCCTACGGGGATCGCCACCTAGTGTGCAGTTGTCAACCCTGGCTAGAAGGCTAACTCTGAATCAAGCCGCCTGCGGCTCCATCTGGGCCAGCTCTGAGCAAGAGGAGAGGAGTTGCTCGGCCTCTGGCACAAGGCGCTCATTCTCTTGCAGCGAGGCCAGCACCAGCGGCAGCACCTCCCTATCGGCCTCAACGGCCTTCTCTGTTTCTTGCAGGAGGTTTACCGAGTCCTCGGTAAGCAGGTCAGCCACCTGAGACAGCTGCGCCTTCAGCAAGGCATTCTCTTGCTCCAATTGAGCCAGCCGCTCCTGCAGGCTATCAATTTGCTGATCCCGCTCTCCCAGGGCTGCTTCTAGCTCACGGTTGCGGGCCTCCAACCCTTGGCGGGCTGCCTCTAGGTGGTTCAGCCGTTCTGTCAAGCTTGCTAGTTCACCCTCCAAGTTGGTGAGGCCACTCACTTGTTCCAGAAGTTGGGCATTCTCCGCCTTCAGTTTCTCAGTCAACGCCTGAGCGCTCACCAGATCTGCTTTGGTGGACTCCAGCTCGTGACAGACTTGGTCATGTCTGGCAATCAGCTCGCCCAGCCGAGCTTCTTTCTCCTGCAGGTCTCCTTGCAGGGAACGAATCAAGCGATCCCTCTGTTCGACACACTGCTGTAACTGTTCGATGCGCTGTTGTAAGATGGGCAGTTTAACCAAAGCCTTCTGGGCCGCGGCGAGAAGTTTCCTGAAGCTCTCCTGCAGGCGGCTGTGGGATTGATCCAGTTTGTCGAAAGCTTCGTTAAGGGAAAGGTAGGCCTCGCATAGTTTCATATAGCGCTGGGCCAGAGAAGGAGAGTAATCCATGGTGGGGGCTCCAGGTGGGACATTGCCTCTATTCTATCGATCCTTTTTTAAAAGCATTGTTTGCTACAAACACCTTGGGATTAATCTCGCTTTAACGTTTTCGCCTCAGTCTTCACCGGGATAAACTCCATGGCACTGCCTTCGGGCCAGCTTTGGATTCCAGGCTGACATGGGTTTAGGCCCTAGGAATCTGCCTGGGTCAGCAATCCTCCCCAGCCGGCAACAACTGCAAGATGAAGACTGAAGCAGCCCTCGTCGGCTAGAGAGTAGCGGCCAGCGCTGCGTCTTGGGAGGGCTAGCAGCGTTCAGGGGACAAGAGAGGGCGGGTTACCGCTTGTCGCTCCCACTCCTCCATTTTGGTGCGACGGCTGTTGGCGGAACTTTGGAAGGTAGTGCTAGCCTGCAGCCGTTTGCGGAACAGGCGCAGTTGCTGCTCTTCCGCCTCGAGAGAAACATGTTGGGCAAAGAGCGGCTGTACAACTTTCTCCTCCTGCATAAACTGAGCCCGCAATTGCTGGTACAGATGCAGGGCTGCCCCCAGATCCAACCGCTGCGGGTCACGCTCCGCCTGGTGCAAAAAGCAAGTCAACTCCGGGATCTGATCCCGCATCTGCTGCTCCAACCCATCGAGCTGGCTGAGGCGGTCGGGATCCGCCCCTAGAGCCGCCCTAAGCAGGGGGTAGAGGGCGTGGCGCTCCAATTGAATGTGGCGGGAGAGGCGCTGCCGCAACCTTTGGACCAAGAGGCGCTGCTGCTCCAGATCCAACTAAGAAGCTCGGGACAGGTTCAGAAAGGCCTGCAGGATGACCCGGTGCTGATTGGCCCAAAGACCAACCAATGTACCGCCAGCGGGGGAGGAAGCCACGGCTACCTCAGGAAATCGCTCTCTTCATCGTAACTTTACTTCATCAAGACAAGATTAGGAAGCGAGGCAGTAGACTCCCGCCTCTTTCCTCCTGAATTAGGTTTGGCCAAGCCAGCGGCGTTTCCAGGCAGAAGTGGGCTCAAGGGGTGAAGTTTGCTGTTCTCGCTGTCGCTGCAGCCGGATTTGGGCTCTGTCTCCCCTCAAGGTGGGATCCCGGTAGGGCACAGCGGCGCGGGTTTTCAGGTGCTCCCACTCCATAGGCGAGAGAGGCGGTAGGTAGTCTGGCTGAGGTGAGGCCACCGTGCCCGGCCAGGGGCGGCCCAGCGGGGGCGTAGAGCCGATAAACAGCCCCGCCTCCAGGAGAGCTGCCCGCACTGCCGCTGCACAGGAATAGGTGGCCAAGATGCCGCTGGGGCGCATTCGCTCAGCCACCGCCCGCAAGAAGTCCACCGTCCACAACTCCGGGCAAACGGCAGGAGAAAAGGGATCCAAAAACACCGCGTCCGCCCATCCCCGCGGCACCTGGAATAGGGTTTGGCGGGCATCTCCCCACAGCAGAGTTCCGCGCCAGCGGGGTGATTGCCAGGATCCCTTCTCGATAAAGTGTTGCCACTCCTGGCTAAAGCTCCAAGTGGATCCCACCCCCACCTGCCAGGCCTGGCGGGGCACCTCTGGGGATCGCTCTAGGCCAATGACTTCCACGCGGCAGTCGGGCCGCACCTGCCAAATTGTCTCCAAGGCGAGGCCGGAGTTGTAGCCAAGGCCAAAGCAGATATCCAAAAGGCAGATGGGCTCCTTGGGGTCCCGCTCCAGGGGCAGCCGATCCAGCCGGCAAGGGCGGACGAACTTCTCCAGCGCCTCCTGGGCAGCGCCGCTGACGTTGTGGAAAGCCTGCCCGAACTCCTGAGAGAAAAAAGTCAGGGAACCATCCCCTGTGGTCAGTACCTGCCACTGGGTCTCTGGAGTCATGGTCTCTATCCAGTTTGGCGATTGCCTGAGGGCTTGAAGACGTTAAGATAGATTTCAAGGCTTACCAGCAGGGCCTGAGGATCTCAGCACTTGCTATCCTCAGCTATGGGAGGAACCATGTCTCTACTGGATTGGTTTGCCGAGCGGCGCAAGCAGACTTCCCTTAACTTAACTGGCAGTAGCCCCTTTGACAAAGAGCGGCAAGTGCGGGAGATTGCCGACGGCCTCTGGCAGAAGTGTCCAGCTTGCGACGCCCTCACCTACACCAAGGATCTGCAGCAGAACTGGCAGGTTTGCCCGAGCTGCGGCTACCACTATCGCATTACCGCCCCAGAGCGGCTGCAACAGCTTTTGGATCCCGGCTCCTGGCAGCCCCTCGACGACCACCTGGCGCCTACCGATCCGCTCCACTTTTTTGACCAAAAGCCTTACAGCGAGCGTTTGGCCTCTTACCAAGAGCGCACCCAGCTCAAGGATGCCGTCCTGACCGGGCTGGGCACTTTGGAAGGCAGGAGGGTGGCCATTGGGGTCATGGATTTCCGCTTCATGGGCGGCAGCATGGGCTCGGTAGTCGGCGAGAAGATCACCCGCCTTACCGAACGGGCCACCTGCGATCACCTGCCCCTGATCATTTTCTCGGCCTCGGGGGGAGCCCGCATGCAGGAAGGGATCCTCAGCCTCATGCAGATGGCCAAGACAGCAGCCGCCCTGCAGAGGCACCGCGAAGCCGGGCAGTTGTTTATTTCGGTACTTACCCATCCCACCTACGGGGGAGTAACAGCCAGCTTTGCCATGTTGGGGGATTTGATCCTAGCTGAGCCCGGTGCCCAGGTGGGGTTTGCCGGGCCCAATGTTATCGAGCAAACCATCGGCAAGGGCAAGCTTCCAGAGGGTTTCCAGACTGCCGAATACCTGCTGGCTCACGGGCTTATCGACGCAATTGTGCCGCGGACCGAGCTGCGCAAGCGCTTGGCCCAGTTGCTGGCTATGCACCGCCCTCGCTTGCCCAGGTCCCTTCCCGCGTTCGATTCGACTTACGCCCTCGATCCGGCCAAAGTCTGAATAAAGTCCCATTGGAGAGGTGGATGACTGGGGAAGCCAGATCTAGCTAGCTCCCGTCTTCCCTTTTGGCTGCAAAAGAAGTTTCCAGCGCAAGCTGTATAGCGGAGTTTTCGCGGGATTTTCTGCAACCGAGGGTGCTAAGGTGGGGCATGAGGTTTTGACGGGAAACGATGAATTTTAAGCTGCGCATCCGTACCGCTGAAACTCCGCAAGGGCAAAAGCTAGCCATTGTGCCCCTGGAGGGTCGTTTTGATGCCAAGGCCGCTTCCGAAGCCCGGCAGTTGCTGCAGCAGGTTTTGGATTTTGGCTACACCAACCTGTTGATCGACATGTCGGCGGTTACTTTTATGGATAGCTCGGGCCTGGGGGTGCTGATCTCAGCCTTGCGCAAGTGCCGGGCTGCCGGTGGCAATCTCGGCCTCTGTGGCGTTCCCGAAAGCGTCGCCCTTGTCCTCCGCCTGACCTCAATGGAAAAGGTCTTGACCTGTTTTGACGACCTGGAAACGGGCATCGCCAACTTTCCCACCGCTTCCTCCGACCGCTAGCCGATACTTTTTCTATGCCTCTGACCTTGAGGCTCAGCCATGCAGCCGGCCTCGACACCTTGGGATCCGCTCGCTGGCCTGCACGTGGGCAAAGACCTGCACCTCGGTGCTCATTTTGCGAAGCTGGCGGGCCAACTTAATGGCCTTGTCGCGGGGGAGAGGGGGACTCACTACCGCCGGCAGACAGCGCAACAGTGGCCTCAGCGCCGTTTTGGGCAGCCGCGCATAAAACGCCAAGGTGGAGAGAATCTCGTCTTCAAAGTAGGGGTTGCGATATTCCAAGAGCCGCACTTGATAGAGCTCCGGCGGCAGGGGCCGCCCCTGGGCCAGGCGAATCAGGGATCCCACCGTCCCCATCACGTACAAGCGATCCCCCCGTTTCAACACAGTCTCCCCCTCTTTCTGCCAGATCTTGGGAAAAACACAGGGCCGGTCCGGTCGGGAGTGATGCAGCAGGATCGCCAGGTCGTAATCCTGGGCCAGTTGTCGCAAGGATAGCCCCAGGTAAGGGTCATGGGCCGAGACCTCCAGCAGCGTTTCCCCCTCCCAAGTCAAGGTGCCGTAAACGGCTCCCGCCAGCGCTGCAGTAGCAAAAGCACGCGCCCCCAGGGCGGTGGGGCTGTAGCTGATCCCCAGGGCCTGCAGATGCCGCTGCATTCGCGCCGCCACCTCGGCATCAGTAATCCGCAAAATGGTGCGGATGCCGGGGTGTAGGCTGTGGGCAGTTAGGGCAGTCTCGAGGTTGGTGAGATCGTCAGGAGTCGTGCAGATCAGGCAGCGGCTGCTTTGGATGCGGGCCTGTTGCAGGGTGCTTGCTAGAGCGTAGTTGCCCCGGATCACCACCGCCCCCTCCCGTTCTGCCGCCCCCAGCAGGGGATTGTCGGCGTCGGGCTCCACCGCCACCACCTCATAGCCCATCTGCCGCAACAACTGCAGCACCAAGTAGCTCAGCCGTCCCAACCCCGCAATCACCACATGATCCCCTTTGGGCATATGGGCAGCTCGGCCCAAGCCGAAGCGGCTGCTTACCAACTTGTCGGTCACCAACCCATAGATCAACCCCACCAGGGCAGCCCCCACCAAGGTCATGACCACCGCCACTACCTTCACTCCTAGGGGAGTCTCCGCCTGCTGAAAAGCCTCGATGTCGCCATACCCCCCCGTCAACACCACGATAGTTAGCAACAGAGCGTCGAAGACCGGCTTGCCGATCACCCTGAAATTGATCACCCCTAGCACCAACATGGCCCCCAAGGTGAAGGCGAGGGTGCGCACGATGGGCTTGACCTGCAGCAGTCCTTGCAGGCTTCTGCGCAGCCAAGATAGGAGCTGGCTGAACGACTTGCCGCGCCGTCGTTGTCGTTTGTCTTGCACCTGTCCACTGGCCCAGCGTTGCGCCCGCGAAGAGCCGCGCCTTCCGTTGCGCTCCAACAGTTGCAGGTAGGCCCGGGGGTCACAGATAACCAAAATGCGATCCCCCTCCAGCAGCTTTGCTTCGTGGTCGAAGTCATCAAAAATCCGAGACTCGGAAAAGTTGGACAGCCCGTCCACCGGGTAGTGAAACAGCACCCGCGCCCGAAAGGTCTCCTCCAGTTCCGAGAGGGGCATGTGCAGCAGACGGGAGTTGTAGCCAATGGTCAGCTCCACCACGTTCCAGAGGGTGGTCTCTTGGGGGGCGCCAAAATAAAGCGGATCCGCTAGCTCCGGCGGCAGCGTGGCCGGCTGCGCCTCCAGCTGAGGCAGCTCGAAGTAGCCGACAAATTCGTCCGAGACAGCCTTGAGGGCAAAGGCCGGAGCCGCCAAGCCCGCAACCGACAGGGAAAAATGCTGCGGCAAAATCGAGTCCAGGTAGCGGGCAAGGCCAGTGTTAAACAGACGAGAGACAATGCGCGCCTGCGGGTTGAGATCTCGAATCAAGAGGGCCAGCTCGAAGTTGGCTTGGTCATTGTCCTCCAAAAGCAGCGCCACCTTGATCCGCTCAATCCCAGCCCGGCGCAACACCTCCGCCTGCTGGGGATCCCCCTCTAGGTATTGCCATTCCCCTTTCCGAGAAGGCGGCAGGCAGGGAGCCACCACCACTGCCCGCTGTCCAAACTCTTCCAGAATCTCGAGCGTCGACTCCGCTAAATCGTTGTAGCCACAGACCAGAATGGAAGCACCTGGGTCGCGGCCATTGTCCTGCAGTTGCCCAGCCAGCTCTTGGGAAAGGGAGTCTGCCATACCCTGTCACCTGCTCTGCTCCCTTTATACCCAGGACGGCAGGATCCCCCTCTTATCTGGCCGAGCTTGGGAAAGAGGCTGCTGCTAGTCCCGGCTCCCGACCAGAAAAAAAGGCAGCGCAAGCCCCGGCATTCATGGCAAGCACTCTGCGCCGCTGCCGCGAGGGGGATTAGGACATGGCGTCCCCCACAGGCTTGTGGTATACCTGGCGCTGTGTAGCCCAGCGAGTGGGGGCCTAGCTGCTAAAGCTGTGAAAAAATCTCTGCCCTCTCAAGCTGGGGAGAACGTCCAAGGAGAGCTGTAGGGGGTGTTTCATGGAATCTGTAGCCGACACTTGGGCCACTTCTAGGCTCTGCAGCCTAGCGGCCGTCGCTCACCTCGGCAAGGGGTAGCGGAGCTTTGGTGCGGGTTATGGATAGCACTTCTAACTTGTAGTTCCGCCGCTGTAGGGTCTTGTCCTTTAGCCCACTCCCAAGATAAAACGGTGGTTTGCCCTGCCTCCCTTAGCCGTATGCCTTCCCCCAAGGACGCTGTTTCTGTTGCCCCCGTCAAACAGCCTGCCGCCCAAGCCAGCTCTACCGCGGGCGACTCCTTTCTCCAAGGGTATGGAGACTTTCCCGCCCACCTAATCCCCCAGGGATCGCTGCAGCTCTACACCCAGCCCGGTCGGGGCATGTTCACTCCTGTGATGGTCCAGGCCCTGCGCTTGGCTGGTCAGGGAACGCGGGTGTTGATTGTGCAATTCCTCAAAGGCGGGATTAAGCAAGGGCCGGAGAACCGGGTTTTGCTGGGCAGTTCCCTAGAGTGGGTTCGCTGCCGTCTACACCGCTGCATTGATACGCCGCATCTGGAGCCAGAGGAGCGCGTAGCTCTAGACGAGTTGTGGCAATTTACCCAGGAGGCCGTTAGGAGTGGCCGGTATGGCTTGGTGGTGCTGGATGAGCTAAGCTTGGCCATCAAGCTGGGCTTGATCCCGGAAGAACAGGTGCTGGATTTGGTCGATCAGCGGCCGGTCTGGATGGATATGATCATCACCGGGCCCGAAATGCCGGCTTCCCTTCTAGAACGCGCTGATCTCATCACCCAGCTACGCCCCCGGCAGGAGTCCTCGCGGGCTCTGGGCAGGCGCCGGGATCCCTCGCGAGTCAGTAGTCCCTAGCACCTTCTGGTCTTGCCGTCATCTAGCCATGCTAAAGAGCGACCGCTGGATCCGTGAGCAAGCGCAGCAGGGGATGATTGAGCCGTTTTGCCCCGAATTGGTGCGGGCCGTGGAGTGGAATGGACAAATGCGGCCTGTTTTGAGCTATGGGCTTTCCTCCTATGGCTACGACATTCGTCTTTCCCCCGTGGAGTTTAAGATCTTCCGCCATGTGCCCGGTACTGTGGTAGATCCCAAGCGGTTTAACCCCAAGAACCTCGAACCGGTGGAGCTTCACCACGACGAGATGGGGGACTACTTCATCATCCCTGCCCATTCCTACGGGCTGGGGGTGTCCCTCGAGCGGCTGCAGGTGCCCGACAACATCACTGTCCTCTGCATCGGCAAGTCTTCCTACGCCCGGGTGGGGCTAATTGCCAACCTGACTCCAGCGGAAGCGGGGTGGCGCGGCTACCTGACGCTAGAGTTTTCCAACGCCTCCAGCGCTGACTGCCGGGTGTATGCCAACGAAGGAGTGGTGCAGCTGCTGTTTTTTGAGGGGGATCCCTGTCAAATTACCTATGCCGACCGTCAAGGCAAGTACCAGGATCAGCCGCAGCGGGTGGTGGTGGCTAGGGTTTAGCTGTCTGCCCCAGTCTATCGTTCAGACTGGCCGCCCAGCAGGTGTTGGGCAATGAAATCCGTATGCACCTCACCCCGCAAAAAAGCCTCGTGGCGCAGGATCTGCTGGTGAAAAGGGATCGTGGTGGGCACGCCCGTGATGGCGCACTCTCCCAAAGCCCGCTGCATGCGGCGGATGGCCGCTGCTCGGTTGGGCCCCCAGACAATCAACTTGCCCAATAGCGAGTCGTAGTAAGGGGGAATGGTGTAGTCGGTGTAGATGTGGGAGTCCATGCGCACCCCTGGCCCACCGGGGGGCAAGTAGGCAGTGATGGTGCCCGTGCAAGGGCGAAACTGTTGCTTGGGATCCTCGGCATTGATGCGGCACTCAATGGCATGGCCTCGCAGTTGCACATCCTTCTGGCGAAAGGTGAGGGGCTGACCTTGGGCAATGCGAATTTGCTCGGCAATGAGATCCAGCCCCGTCACCATCTCGGTTACGGGGTGCTCTACCTGGATGCGGGTGTTCATCTCGATGAAGTAGAACTGGCCGTTTTTGTCTAGCAAAAACTCCACCGTGCCCGCTCCCACGTAGTTCACCGCCTTGGCTGCTTTCACAGCCGCGGCCCCCATGCGGGCGCGCAAGCTCGGCGTTAGAGCAGGGCTGGGGGCCTCTTCCAACAGCTTTTGGTGCCGCCGCTGGATAGAACAATCCCGTTCGTAGAGGTGCACCACATTGCCATGGCTGTCAGCCAAAATCTGAAACTCCACGTGGCGGGGGCGCTCGAGGTATTTCTCCAAATAGATGCCCCCATTGCCAAAGGCAGCCTGCGCCTCCCCCTGGGCGGTGCGCATCATCTTCCGCAATTCTTGGGGATCTCGGGCCACCCGCATACCCCGCCCCCCACCGCCGGCCGTGGCTTTGAGGATCACGGGGTAGCCGATTCTCTCAGCTAGCCGCAGCGCTTCCTCTTCAGAGGTGATCAACCCGCGGCTGCCGGGGACAGTCGGCACCCCCACCGCTTGCATGGTCTCCCGCGCGGTAGCCTTGTCACCCATCTTGCGCATGGCCTCTGGGGAAGGGCCAATGAAAATTAGGTTGTGGTCGGCACACATCTCGGCAAACTTGGCATTCTCCGCCAAGAAGCCGTAGCCCGGGTGAATGGCATTGGCCCCGCGGGTAAGGGCTGCTGAGATGATGTTGGGGATGTTGAGGTAACTTTTGGCCACAGGGGCTTCCCCGACACAGACTGCCTCGTCCGCCAGTTGGACATGGAGCGAGTTCTGATCCGCAGTGGAGTAGACAGCCACTGTGCGGATCCCCATTTCCTGACAGGTGCGGATAATGCGCAGAGCAATCTCGCCCCGGTTGGCAATCAGGATCTTGGTGATGGGCGGCATAAACCCTGAGAGCCAGCAGCCTCAAGCCGACGGATACCACGATGCTAACGTACCCCAGAACGACGCCGGGCAAGAGGTTCTTGCGCCCCCCTACTTACCAATTGGGAGGTTGCTGCCCTGCCAGGCGTTCCATCTCACAGGCCGACGATCTGGGTATTTTCCAAGGTGGAGAGAATCCTGTCCAGATCGCAAGCCTGCCGCAAATAGGTGGCGGTGGCGTCGCTGCCCAACTGGATTTCGTCTCCATCTTCGAGCTCTCGAAACTCTACCCGCTCCCCCCGAACGTAGAGGCCGTTAGTGCTGGGGTTGCCGTGGATGTCTCCATCGATGATTTGGTAGGTAAACCCGTCGGGAGAGGTGGGAGATTCAGTCTTCACCAAAAGGGCGTGGTGGCGGGAGACGTACTGGGAGTCGATGCGAATGCTGTTGCTTGGATCCCGCCCCAGGGAATAGAGCTCGGCTGTTAGCCAGTAAGCTTTAGGCCCTTGGCGATCTTTGACGATGAGCAGGTGATTGAGAGTAAGTTGACGAGGGGACGGGGTCATGGGGGAACAACCACTGGCATAACACGAAGCGTAGCACGGGATCCCCGGCTAGGATCCCCTGACCGGTTGGGGGGCAACGCCAGCTCCCCAGCGGGCTAGACGTGTACAAAAGCATTGCGGAGAAAGCAAGTAGATTTTTGTAACAGATCCTCTCATAATAGGATCGAGCAACGCAGACCCTTCCTCAATCGCTCCATGAATAGCGCCCCCTCGCCTCTTGTCGACCAGTCCAAAGCCACCAAGGCACCCAAGCTAATTGAGCTGCCGGAGGATGAAACCGAGGCTCAGCTTGGCGATCCCCAGAGCCTGCAGCGGTACGAATGCCGCGCTTGTGGCTATGTCTACGAGCCAACCCAGGGGGATCAGCTCAATCGCATCCCGGCAGGCGTGCCCTTTGAGGAGCTGCCCCCTACCTGGAGATGTCCAGTGTGCCGAGCCGATAAGCGCCTGTTCCAAGCGGTGGGCGCCAAGGGCAAGCCTTCCGGCTTTCAGGAAAACCTGCGCTACGGTTTTGGGGTTAACGTGATGACCCCTGCGCAAAAAAACCTCCTCATCTTCCTGGGGTTGGCGCTGGGGTTTCTGTTTTTGATGAGTTTTTATTTCGTCGAGTAACAAAATGGTGAAGCTCCTGAGGCTAGTGCTGTTGGCTGCCTTCTCGCTCCTGCTGGTGGCAGCGGGAATGCCAGAGATGAAGGTGGTGCCCTGGGAACAGGTGGAGGTGCCCACCCAGAGCATCCTGCTGGATATTGCCTTCACCGGCACTAACCCTTCTCATGGCTGGCTGGTGGGCGACAAGGCGACCCTGCTGGAGTCCCAGGATGGCGGTCTGCACTGGCAAGTGCGCCAGTTGTCGGCTCTAGAGCCCGAGGCTTACTTGAGATCGATTAGCTTTGCCGGGGCAGAAGGGTGGGTAGTGGGGCAGCCGAAGATCCTGCTGCACACCTTGAATGAGGGAGCGGACTGGACGTTGATTCGCCTTAGCAAGCAACTGCCAGGAGAGCCCCTCTTGATCCACGCCCTCGGCCCTGGCGCTGCCGAAATGGTAACCAATGTGGGAGCCATCTACCGCACAGAAGATGGGGGACAGACCTGGCACGCCCAGGTGGAGGAGCCGATTGGGGCAATCAAAAACATTGCCCGCGGTCCTGGAGGGGAGTACCTAGCCGTTTCCTCGCGCGGCAGCTTCTACTTTTTGTACACGCCTGCAACCCAAGCTTGGAAGCCCTATCTGCGGGAGAGCTCTCGCCGCATCCAGAACATGGGCTTTGGCCCCAACGGCAGTGCCTGGAAACTGAATCAGGGGGCAGAAATTGCCTTTACCGACGACTTTACCTCTGGCAAATGGTCTAAGCCTCTGCGACCTGGGCGAGCCCTTAGCTTTGGCTATCTCGATGCAGCCTACCAAAACGACCACGACCTCTGGGTGGTGGGGGGCGGCGGCACGCTGATCCACAGCCCTGATGGCGGCAAAACCTGGGAGGAGGCCAAAAAGTTGAGCAGCATTCCCGCCAATTTCTACAGCATCGAGTTTTTCGGCCCCGACCGAGGGTTTATCCTGGGGCAGCGAGGCACGCTTCTGCGCTACGTCGGCTACGGCAGCTCCTGATCCCAGGGCAAGGGTGAAGAGAACCAGCAGGGATCCCGCTTCCCCACCGCGGCTGCTGGTGGCGGCCAGTGGCACCGGAGGTCACATCTTTCCAGCCCTAGCTGTTGCTGAGCAGTTGCCCACCTGGCAGATTGAATGGCTGGGAGTGCCGCAGCGGCTGGAGGAGAAACTGGTGCCAGAGTGCTACCCGCTGCATCGGGTCACCATGTCGGGCTGGCAGGGATCCCCTCTGCAGAAGCTGGGCTCCCTAATCCAGTTGGCCCGAGCAACGCGGCAGGTGCAGCAGATCCTCCGGGAGGGACGGTTTGACGCTGTGTTGACCACCGGTGGCTACATCGCTGCCCCGGCCATCTTGGCAGCTCGCTCGCTGGGAGTGCCGGTGCTGCTGCACGAGTCCAACCGTATCCCAGGCAAAGTAACCCGCTGGCTGGGAAGGTTTTGCCAGGTAGTAGCCTTGGGCCTGGCGGAAGCGGCGGAGCATTTGCCAGGAGTAGCTACCCGGGTGGTGGGCACGCCGGTGCGGCCAGAGTTCTATCAGCCTCAGCCCTTGCCTGCAGATCTGCCCATTCCAGAGGGGGATCCTTTGATTGTGGTGATGGGGGGGAGCCAGGGAGCGCAGGGCCTGAACCGCCTGGTGGCCGCCTGTGCCCCAGCCTGGTTGGAGGCAGGGGCCTGGATTGTGCATTTGACCGGCGGCAGTGAGGTCGGGATCCCTTCCCACCTCCGCTACCGCGCTTTTCCTTTCCGCACCGATGTGGCCGCTCTGCTGCAGCGGGCAACTTTTGCCATCAGCCGAGCTGGCGCCCTCAGCCTGGCAGAGTTGTGGGCCACCGCCACCCCCGCCATCTTGATCCCCTATCCGTTTGCCGCCGAAGACCATCAGTATCACAACGCCCTGGCTTTTGTGGAGCGGGGTGGAGGAGTGGTCCTGCGAGAGTCTGAAGAGAATTTGGACTTGCTGCGGCAAACGGCGCTAAGCTGGCTGGATCAGCCCCAGGTGGTTGCCCAAATGGCCGCTAACTTGAAGGCGACAGCTCCTCCCCCTGCCAGCAAGGCAGTTGCCGGCCTGCTTCAGGAGATCTGCCGAGATTCCGCCCGTTAACTTTCCCAGGAGGCCAGCCGTGGTACAGCCGAGATGGGATCGGGACCCTTTTGCCGCAGCCGTCGACACCTCAGCCCGGCTGGAGCCTCGTCCTCCCAACACCATCGCGGTGGAATTGCTGTTGGCGCGCCTGGAACAGTGCTTTGGGGTCCCCCAACGTCCTTGCAGCCCCGACGGCCTGCCTCTCTATCCCGACCTCTTGGACGAATTGGTGGGCACAATCCTCTCCCAAAACACCACCGACCACAACAGCAGCCGCGTCTTTCGCGCCCTCAAAGCCGCTTTTCCCTCCTGGGAAGCTGTCTTGGCTGCCGACCCGGCCGAGGTGGCCCAGGTGATCCGTCCTGGGGGCCTGGCCCAACTCAAAGCAGCCCGCATTCGGGAGATTCTGGCTGCCATTGTCCAGCGCCAGGGATCCCTGAGCCTCGACTTTTTGCGGGATCTCGACGACGCGGACGCTCTGGCCTATCTCCTCTCCCTGAAGGGGGTGGGACTGAAGACAGCCGCCTGTGTACTGTTGTTTGGCCTGGGCCGAGATCTCTGCCCGGTGGATACCCATGTGCATCGGGTGGCCAACCGTCTTGGCTTGGTGCGAACCAGACATCCCGACGACACCTTTGCCCAACTGTCGCCGCGGATCCCGACAGGCAAGGCTTATTCCCTACACGTCAACCTCATCCGGCTGGGCAAACGCCTCTGTAAGGCGCGCCTGCCCGACTGCGGTCGCTGCCCCCTGCACCACGAATGCCCCTCCGCCCTGCTGCAGCAGCGCTGATCCCTACTCTGCCGGCCTAGGGGAAGAAGGGATCCCGTTTTCGCTCCCCTCTGAGGCAGGAACTTCCGGCTCGAGGACTTGCCGCACAGATTCAATCTCTTGGGAGAGCAACACCCGCTCCCGATCCAGGAGGCCAACCACATGCTCCGGATCCTCCCGCGAAACCACCGGCAACTGGCGCAGATCGTACTCGTACATCGGCTCGGCAGCCACCGCCACCGCCTCGTCAGGGAAAGTGGTGAGCACAGGCGACTGGCTGACCTGCTCTACCGTCAGTTCGGCCACTTCTCCAGCTCCCCTGTGGGCTAAGGCCCGCTCGAGGTCTTCCAGGGTGAGGATGCCCCGCAGCCGATCTTGCCTGTCCACCACCAAAGCGCTGTGGCACTTTTGCTGCAGCAAACGCTCCAGGGCCTCTCGCAGAGGCGTATCCTGTTGCAGCAGCAGAGAAGGAGGCACCATGACCTCTTGAACTGTTAGGCCCTTGGGCTCCTGCCTGCGGCGGGCGGAAGGGTAAACAACTGGCGGGTGCAAATGCTCCGTTAGCCAAATGCTCAAGCCCACCGCCGCCATCACCGGCAGGGCAATGTGGTAGTCCCGCGTCATCTCAAACAGCAGCAGAATTGCCGTCAGGGGAGCCCGCACGCTGGCTGCCAGTACCGCCCCCATGCCCACCATGGCGTAGGCGGCAGGGGGAGAGAGGGCAAAAGCAGGCAAGACCCTTCCCACCACCTGGCCATAGCCTGCTCCCAACACCGCCCCCAGGAACAGAGCCGGGGCAAAGGTGCCCCCGACAAAGCCGCTGCCCAAGCTCACCGCGCTGAGGAATACCTTGCCCAACAACAGCAAGCCCAACTGGCCAAGGGAAAAGGGCACCCCTTGCAAGATCGACTCAATGGTCTCGTAGCCCACCCCCAGCGCTAACGGGATCCAGAGGCCAACACCGCCGAGGATGGCACCGCCCAGAATAGGCTTGCTCCAGGTTGGCCAGGCCGCCATGCGGCTAAATAGCTGCTTGCCCCCCTCCAGGGCATAGCTAAAGGCCAGGGAGACCAAGCTGGCCAAAAAGCCCAAGCCCAAATAAAGCGGCACCTCCAGCAGACTGTGAAGCTCGTAGGCAGGCAAGACAAAAGCCGGCTGCGTAATGGTTGGCAGCAGGAAGGCCGGCTGCGCCCCTAGCCCCACTTGAGCAATTAGAGCGGAGACCACTGCCGCCAGAACCACCACGCTGACCGCAGAGGTGGTAAAGGAGCGGGCCAGGGCCAGCTCCAAGGCCAAGAACACCCCCGCAATCGGTGCGTTAAACCCCGCCGCCAAGCCCGCTGCCGCCCCGGCAGCCATCAACAGCTGCACCCGCTCCCGCGCAAGACGGAGGGTCTGCCCTACCAGGGATCCCAGCAGGGCGCCGCTTTCCACACTAGGAGCCTCCGGACCCAGAGAGGCTCCCGCCCCCAAGGAGATGGCAGCAGCCACGAGCTTAAGAGGGATCCAGCTTGGCCGAGGGCGGAAGGCTCGGCTAGGACTTACCAAGCTGGAGAGGCTGAAGTTGGGAAGAGGCAGAGCCACCTTCAGCACGCCAATCAAGAGGCCTCCCAAGAGCGGTGCCAAAGCCGGGACCCAGGATCCCAACTGCTCCAGACCATAGGGTTGGACAGCCTTGGCAAGGTTGTCGAGCAGAAGCTCTTGGAAGAGATGGCGACACCAGCCAATCAAATAGCGAAACCCAACCACCCCTAGACCCGTGCCCAGGCCGACGGCTGCTGCCAACAGCAGCACCAGATTCTCAGAGGAGAGGCGCAGGCGGGGATCCGCACTCATAGGGAGCCTAACTGGAGGAAGGCAACGTCAGGATCTCCACGCCAGTTTCAGTGACAGCAACAGTATGCTCAAACTGGGCAGAAAGCTTGCCGTCTGCCGTCACCACTGTCCACCCGTCGGAGAGCACCCTCACCTCCCAAGTGCCCTCGTTGATCATTGGCTCAATGGTAAACACCATGCCCGGGCGGAGCTTTTCCCCCTTTCCTCGCTCGCCGTAGTGAGGGATCTGGGGGGCGGTGTGGAACTGCCGTCCCACCCCGTGGCCGACAAAGTCCCGCACCACGCTGTAGCCCTGGGACTCGGCGTACTCCTGGATGGCTGCTCCAATGTCCCCCACGCGGCCCCCGGGTCTTACCGCAGCAATGCCCCGCCGCAGGCATTCTTCGGCCACCTCCACCAGGCGCCGGGCTCGCTCGGAGGGCTTGCCCACAAAGAAGGTTTTGGAGGCATCGCCGTGGTAGCCATCCAAAACGGGAGTGACATCGATATTAATAATGTCCCCTTCGCGCAGGATTTGCTTGGGGCTAGGAATGCCGTGGCAGACAACGTGGTTGACACTGGTGCAGATGGACTTGGGAAAGCCGTGGTAGCCCAGTGGGGCGCTTCTAGCACCCTGGGCCCGCGTCCAGCGCTCGGCCTCGTCGTTGAGCTCTTGCGTGGTTACTCCCGGCTGCACCATCGGCTCCAGGTGCTTGAGCAAATCCGCCGCCAGGCGGCAGGCCCGCCGCATCTTCTCCAGCTCCCGCGGCGAGAGCAATACAATTGGCTGTGCAGCTTGGGCAAGCTGGCTCATGCCTGTCTGGAGGGCAGATCCCAACTGTTGCCTCCAGCGCTGAGAGCGGCGGCCCAGGTTGGTTAACAGCGACCGCATATCTTCCATCGTCAAACCCTTCCCTTCTCTAACACTCCCTCAATTCCTAGGCTGGGACAGGCAGGGATCTCTGCCTGACTTAGCATTGACCGCCTTCTAGCCCCTCACAGACTCTGCCCCCATCGGCTTATTCTCCGCCGCTGGCGGATCCGGCGTACCAGCCACAGCCCAAGAAAATAGCTGGCCAAAGCTCCCCAAAACCCAACAAAGGCGCAGCCAACAAAAAGCGTGCCCGACACCTCCAGGCCCCACTGCATCCAGTTTTGGGGTGCCGCCAGTTCCGCAGGGGCAAAGGCCGTCGTGGATCCCAGTAGCCATTGCCCAACCCGGTAGTTAAACGCATAGATGGGCACATAGGTAAGAGGGTTGCTCACCCAGGTTCCTGCAGCCGCTACCAGCTTGTTGCCCCGCAGGGGAACTGCCAGCAGCAGGGCAGCTAGGGTTTGGAAGCCGAAGATGGGAAAACAACCGGCAAAGACCCCTGCCGCCAGGCCCCGGGCAATTTCTTCGGGAGAAGATTGCATCCGCAGCAGGCGCAAATACAGGTAGCGCAACCAGCGCCTCCAGCCCGCCTCTTGGCGGGGCAAAGTCAGCCTAGGGGGAGATTCCAGATAGGGCATGGCGGATCCCGCTGAACTGGCAAACCAAAAAGGGGGGCTCATGGACAGTCACTGAGAAAAGGTGTTAAGCCTTGTAAATCCAGTGTATCTTTCCCAGTGCCCAAGACAAAAGGCTCTTGGAGAGTCTGCTAGCTGAGCTTGCTCACCAAAGCCAGGAGGAAGTTAAGGCTTAAGTAGGAAACCAGCACCAACAAAAAGAAAAACAGGGCAAGGTTCAACGCAGCTCGCAGGGATCCCAAGTTAGGCTTTTCAGGCGGAGGGGTCATGTCAGCTTAAGGTGTAGGGGTTGGTGTAGCTGCTTGGGGGGAAGCTGAGGATCTTTTTTGTTGGAGGAGCTCTTGCAGGCGCACCCGCACTCGCTGATTTAGGGTGGGATCCTCGTTGGCCAAGGTCATCAGCTCACGGTATTTGGCCACCGTCAGCCCCTGCTTCTCGACAATGCGGCTGGCCTGGGCCTCAGTACGCTGCATAATCTTCTCATACTCAGCTTCGTTTTGGGTTTCTCGCAGCTGGGCGCTAGCTTCGCGAATCAGAGGATCCAGCTCCAACAAAATGCGCGCCAACTGCTCCACCTGCGCGTCAGTGACCTGAGCTGCAGTCAAAGAGGGAGAAACCTGCGGGCTGGGAGCCGCTCCTCTAGCCGGGGTAGCTGTTGCAGTAGGACTGGGGATCGGGGTAGAGCCCTTGGATCCCTGGGCCCAAACGGTCAGGGCACCAAAGCTGAGTCCCAAACCCACTAGAAACGTCAATTTCCTCATGGCCAAAATTCCTTAGTAGACCGAAGACAGCCCGAAACCCTACTGGCACAGTCCTGCCTGGAGACAGGGTAGCAGGAGGTTTGGTCTCTGCACTAAGGGTTTAGCGCAAGGCAGGAGACCTGGACTAGTATCTTGTATAAAGTAGGGGATTGGTTGTAGAATCGTGAGGAAGTCCGCCAAGGATTACTCCTTTCGGCGAAGCTAGGTTTGCCGGTCTACAGTCAGCTGCTCCCCTTCTAAGCTGGGGAGTTGCCCATAGTGGGGCTTGGCTATTTGCTCTGCTGGGGTTGTTCTTTGCATTTTAGGGCTCTTGGGCAGCAATGAAGGTAGGTTGCTGTACAAGACCTCTTAGTGCAAGCTTTTTGCCTCTGCAAAAGATGACGACAAAAAACGGCGAGGACTATTGATTTTCTTAAGCAATCTTGATATATTCTTTGCGACTGTTTCGTAATCCTTCTGTGGGAGGCTTACATTGGTCAGGAAAAGAAAGCGTAAGAGCCGCCGCCGCTTGGAAGGGCGCAAAATTTTAGATCTTGTTCCTCAGTATAAGCTAGACAGTGGTGAAGAAAAGTCTGTTACTGCAGCTCGAAGGTACATTCAGGAAAACTCTATTCAGCCGCCAGCACTTATCTTGGTTCGACGAAATGAACATACCGTTGACCGCTTCTTTTGGGCAGAGAAAGGACTATTTGGTGCCCAGTACGTTGAAGAAAATCACTTCCTTTTTCCCAGCTTGCGCTCTCTCTTAGCAAAAGTTGCAGCGGAGAAACCAGAGAGGAAGTCTTCCAAAGCTCTAGCCGCTGCCCCTCAGTAGCCTCTCTAGAAGCTGAGATCCCCCTTTTGGGGGGTTTGTTTTTCAGATCCCTTCCGTTCCTGGCCTGGCAAGCTCTCAAGGTTCTGCAGCGTTAACCTTTTTTGCGGCAGGGCAGCCAAGTGTTTTCTTGATTGAGCTAGCAGTAGACCTTTGCCCAACTAACTTTGAAGATCTGGGCGGCTACAGTGGGGCTGCTCGGCAGAGCTGACAACCTTGAGCTGGAGCGCCGTCTCATTGTGAGAATAGGAGCTAGAGGGCTAGTCTCGCCTCTCACCTAGAAAGCCAATCCTGGGGTAGTAAAGTCAGAACACGGGAACCCGGAGGAGGGACAAAGGCATGAAAGCCATGATCCTGGCAGCCGGCAAGGGAACGCGGGTACGGCCCATTACCTACATGATGCCGAAGCCGATGATTCCCATTTTGCACAAGCCTGTCATGGAGTTTTTGGTGGAGCTGCTGCGGGAACATGGCTTTGACCAGATCATGATCAACACTAGCCACCTCGCCCACCAAATTGAGGACTACTTCCGGGATGGCCAGCAGTGGGGAGTACACATTGGCTTTTCCTTCGAGGGCCATTTTGAGAACGGCCAGCCGGTAGCCGAGCCTCTAGGATCCGCTGGCGGTATGCGCAAGATCCAGGATTTCTCCGGCTTTTTCGACAGCACCTTCGTGGTGCTCTGCGGCGATGCCTTGATTGACCTCAACCTGACCGAGGTGGTCAACTTCCACAAGTCTAAGGGGGCGCTGGCCACGGTAGTGCTGCGGGAGGTGGATCCCAGCCAGGTCTCCAGCTATGGGGTGGTGGTTACTGATGAAACGGGTCGGGTTACGGCTTTCCAGGAAAAGCCAAGGCGAGAAGAGGCCCTTAGCAACACCATCAACACGGGCATCTATGTTTTTGAGCCAGAGGTGTTTGACTATATTCCTCCTGGCCGTCCCTACGACATCGGCAGCGATCTCTTCCCTACTTTGGTTAAAGTCGGTGCCCCCTTCTACGGCGTCAAGGCTGACTTCCAATGGGTGGACATTGGCCGTACCCACGATTACTGGCTGGCTGTGCAAAAGGTGCTGCGCGGGGAGATCAAGGGCGTCAAGGTACCGGGGATCCAGATTCGGCCCGGCGTCTGGACAGGGATCAACATCCGTGCCAACTGGGATCGCATCCACATCGAGCCGCCAGTCTACATCGGGGCCAGCACCTACCTGGCAGACGGGGTAAAGCTCATCGGCCCCACGGCCATTGGCTACGGCTGTGTCTTAAACGAGGGGTGTACGCTGGATGCCAGCCTCATCTTCAACTACACCCAAATTGCTGCAGGGGTAACCCTGCGCCACCAGATGGTGATGGGCCGCTACTGCATTTCCTCAGACGGCAATGCCATCGACACGGAGGAGTCCAACCTTACCTGGCTCATTGGAGATGCCCGCAGCCATGGCAACGGCAAGTCTCAACCCCGCTAGCGCCCTCTACCTCTACGGGATCGTTGCCGCCCCTGGCCCGCGCCACCTGAATGTAGTCGGCTTGGACGGGCAGCCGGTGCGGGTTCACGTGCTCGGATCCCTGGCCTTCCTCTATTCCCAAACCTGCCAGGAGCGTTACCTGGCTAGCCGGGCCAACCTGCTGGCTCATGAGGCCGTTTTGGAAAGCGTCATGAATGAGGGCCATCGCACCCTACTGCCACTGCAGTTTGGCCTAGTAGTGAGCAGTTGGGATCAGGTGGAGCAGGATCTGGTCAAGCCACGCCTGGCCGAGCTCTTGGCCTTGCTGCAGCGCCTAGAGGGCAAGCGGGAGGTGGGGGTAAAAGTCTTCTGGGATCCCGAGCGAGAGCTCCAGTTGGGGTTAGAAGAAAACCCCGCCCTGAAAGCCCGCCGCGACGAGCTGGCTGGCACTCCGCTGGGACTGGAGGCCGTCGTGGAAATGGGACGGGCTTTGGAGCAACTTTTGGAGCAGCGACGCCAGCATATTGCCCACACCTTCACGGCTGCCCTTGCTCCCCTTGCCAGCGATTGTGTGGAAGGAAAGCTGCTTACCGAGAACATGGCCTACAACAGCGCTTTTCTCATTAACTGGGAAGATGAGCCGGCTTTTGCCCAAAAAGTGGAGGAGCTGGATCAAGCTTTTCAGGGACGGCTGCGCATCCGCTACAACAATTTCACTGCTCCCTACAATTTCGTCAAGCTTTGACCGGCCTGTATTCCTCCCCAGGATTGATAACATGGGCTTGCAATTTAGGGCGGAGCCATTTCAGGCCAGATTCATATCGGCATCTGGGGAAGGCTATTCAACATCGTTGCCCAGAGTGATCACTCCCAAGGAGTCTTTCGATGGCCGCAGTAACCGAAGCCAAAAAAGAAGTCCAACAGGAAAAAAAGATTTGGGCTGATGAGGAACTCATGGCGCTGCCTAAAGATGGGCACCGCTATGAGGTTGTCAATGGAAAACTGGTAGACATGGGAAGTGCAGGGGCACTGCATGGAAATCTTACTATCACTCTAAGTTCAGCTCTTTTTGCAGTTGTCAAGGCCAAGAAGCTAGGCGCCCTGTTCGATTCCAGCACCGCTTTCAGGATGAGGAGTGGAAATCTGCGATCGCCCGATATTTCCTTCTTTGCCAGGGAACGCTTACAAGGGATGGCCGAGCTGCCCACTGGCTTTTTGGAAGGAGCTCCGGATCTGGCCGTTGAAGTGCTATCTCCTAGCAACACCGTAGAGGAAATCGAGGGGAAAATTGCCGACTATTTCGAGAACGGTGCCCGCTTGGTCTGGGTCATCAGCCCAACTCAGCGCTACGTGTTGGTCTATCGCTCTGCTCACGAGCCAGATCGCCTGCTAAAGTCCGC
Source organism: Synechococcus sp. W65.1 (assembly GCF_047461615.1). Taxonomy (NCBI): domain Bacteria; kingdom Bacillati; phylum Cyanobacteriota; class Cyanophyceae; order Synechococcales; family Synechococcaceae; genus Synechococcus; species Synechococcus sp. W65.1. Next base: position 91,303 of record NZ_JANSHI010000005.1, read on the forward strand.
AGATATCCTCGATGGGGAGGAGGTGATCCCTGGCTTCCAGTTGCCGCTTGCCGAGCTCTTCCAGAAGCTGCCTTTCTAGCCTGCCCTTAGATTGTCCCAAAATTAAGGGGTGGCGCATGGCCACCCCAAGAAAAAGACTTTCCCAGCCAATGTCAAACCAGCGCCGGCACCCGCGCGCCAGCCAGAGCCTCCTTGAGCGCCCGCACCTGGGCCACCATGGCCACCTCGTCCTGCAGGCGGCTGACAGCTTTGCCCACCCCCACCGCCGAGGCCCCAGCAGCGATGGCTAGGGGCACCGTTACCGTCGAGAGGCCGGAGGCGCAGATGACCGGCACGGAAACTACTCGGCTAATCTCATAGGTGGCAGCTAGGGTGGGGGCAGCCTTCTCAATGAGGCCCAGGGATCCGCTATGGCGCGGCTCAGCGCTGGTGCTGCCCTCGGTTTGGATGAAGTCAGCCCCCAGGTCTTCCAGTTTCTCCGCCAGCTCCGCCTGCTGATCCAAAGGCAGCGTGTGGGGAACGGTTACCGATAGGAGGGTGCGCGGCAGCAGGGAGCGGGTTTGGCGAGTGAGCTCCAAAACCTCTTCTGCGGAGAAGACGCGGCCTGAGGGGTAAAAGCTGTCGTAGTTGCCAATTTCGGCCATGTCAGCCCCTGCTTGCACCGCAACAGCCAACTGCTGCGGATTCACTGCCGACACGCAGATGGGCAGATCTACTTGAGCCCGCACCGCCTGCACCAACTCGGGACTGGCAGCAATATCTACCCAGGTGGCCCCTCCCTGCTGGGCAGCACGGGCAATTTTCAGCACGGACTCCAGGTCAAAGTTCTGCAGGCCGCTGATGATCTTGAGGGCACGGCGCTGGGCAAGAGCGTCAAAAAGAGCAGCTTGAGAGGCAGGTGTCATAGAAGCGTCAGGTCAGTTTGTCCAAAGAGACAGAATGGAGAGAGAGCCAAGGAGCCGCTGTCTAGCCACTAGTGTAGGGGTTTTGTCTTCATCCCACAAGGGATCTTCGTTCAATACAATAGGAATCCCTTCCTGTACCTTTGCTATGTATCGCTCCCCCCTGCCTTTTCTGGGCCTGCCCGAGTCGGATCCAGAGGTAGCCCACGCCATTCTCTTGCCTGTCCCCTACGAGGCCACCACCTCCTACGGAAAAGGCACCGCCAAGGGCCCCCAAGCGCTCCTAGAGGCTTCGGCCTACGTGGAGATCTACGACGAGCTGAGGGACTGCCAGCCGGCCCTCCGCCCCGACTGTCGCGAAGAGATCTCCCGCTACTGGACGGCGCCGCCGGTAGAGTTCGAGGGGCTGGATACCCACGAGCTGGCCATGGCCGAAATTCAGCGCCGCGCTGCCGAGTGGGTTAGGCCGGGGCGGTTTTTGCTCTCCATTGGCGGCGAGCACTCCATCACTGGCCCCTTGATTGCTGCCCACTTGGTGCATTACCCCGAGCTGCACGTGCTGCAGATCGACGCCCACTGCGACCTTAGAGATAGCTACGAGGGATCCCGCTACTCCCACGCCTCGGCCATGGCTCGGGTAGTCGAGCAAGTGGGCAGCCGCCTTACCCAGGTGGGGATCCGTTCTATCTGCGCCGAAGACCGCCAGGCCATCCGCAAGTACCGCCTGCACACCTTCTTTGCCCACAGCCTGCACAGCAAGCCAGCTCAGGAGTGGATCCCAGAGGTGATTGCCACGCTGGGAGCCCAGGTTTACCTGACGGTGGATGTAGACGGCCTCGATCCCGCGGTCGTGCCGGCCACCGGCACCCCTGAGCCCGGTGGGCTGAGCTGGTGGGAAACCGTGGAGCTGATCCGAGCGCTGGGGCAGCAGCGGCAGATTGTTGGCGCCGACGTGGTGGAGCTGGCCGTTACCGGGGAGCGAGAAACCGATCGCCGCAGCGCTTTTACCGTCGCCAAGCTGGCCTATCAGATCCTAGCCGCCGCTTTGGGTTAAGCTCCCCTAAAGACTGGACTCTCGGTGTTGCCAGCTTCCTAATGCCCCCAGCCATGTCCTCGCCTTCTTTGCCGCCGCCCCTAGTTGACGAGGAGCTCATCCACAGCCGCATTCAGGCTGTCCGAGCCCAGATCCCAGAGCAGGTGGAGATCATGGCGGTGAGCAAGGGCTACAGCGTCAACCACATCCGCGCCGCCTATCGAGCTGGAATCCGCCACTTTGGGGAGAGTCGGGTGCAAGAGGCAGCCGTCAAACAGGCGCAGCTGCAGGATTTGACCGACATTGTCTGGCACCTGATTGGACACCTCCAGACCAATAAAGTAAAGCCAGCCCTCAAGCAATTTGCCTGGATTGACAGCGTCGACAGCCTGCGCCTGGCCAAGCTGATTGACCAAAAAGCGGGGGAGCTCCACCTCACCCCCAAGCTTTGCCTGCAAGTGAAATTGGCACCGGATCCCAACAAATTCGGCTGGCTTGTCCCCGACCTGCTGCAGAGCCTGCCTCAGCTCAATCAGCTGCTGCAGGTGGAAATTGTGGGCCTGATGACCATTCTGCCGCTCGGCCTTAGCTCAGAGGCCGCCTTGGAACTGTTTCGTAAACTCGCTGAGCTTGCTGAGTCCATTCGGCAAAGCGGCTACGAGCGCCTGCAGCTACGCACCCTCTCCATGGGGATGTCCGACGACTACCTGCTGGCAGTGGCGGCAGGCTCCAACTTGATTCGGCTGGGACGCGCTCTGTTTGCCAATGCCGAGCGTCGGTAGATGCAAACTTTATGAAGCCCTTGAGTTGTGATTAAATTTTTCTGAAGCTGTCCCCCTCCAGGATTGCTCTGCAGGGCTCTTTAGAGGGGGAGACCTGCGTTACTTGGCTGGCGTTGGCAGCTTCTTGCCCAAAGGCCTCCTTAGTCTCTTGAAAGAGAATATGAAGGACGTTTCCTAGCTTGGGCCTCTGCCCAAGATCACGGGTCTAAACGCCGAGCTTGCTGTAGATGTAGGGTAGGTAGTGAGGATGCAAGGGATGAATGTCAGTGGAATCTGGAGCAGGGTAAAGGACTTTGTGGGCTTAAATGATCCCGCGGATAACCTGGAGGAGTACTCTGAATCGGAGATGGATGGGCAGGACGACTACCAACTTCTCTACGAAAGACACCGTTCTGCATCGGCCACCTCTAGTGAGGAGGAGGTAGAGCACCCCTGGCGGGGACGGCGGCAGCGCTCAGTAGAAGCTGGCGAAGGGCCTGTCCATCGGGAAGAGTCGCGTGGCCATCGGCGCAGTCAGCCTCCTCGGGAGCGCTCAGGAGGGAGTGGTATGGGGAGCAAGGTGATTGGATTGCCTGGCGTCAGCCAGCCGACCAATGAAGTAGTGGTGCTGGAGCCGCGCAGCTTTGATGAAATGGCCCAGGTTATCCAATACCTGCGCGAGCGCAAAACGGTGATCATGAACCTAAGCCTGATGGATCCCGCCGAGGCGCAGCGTTCGGTGGACTTTGTTGCCGGCGGCACCTACGCCATTGACGGCCATCAGGAGCGTATTGGGGAGAATATTTTTTTATTCACCCCCAGCACCGTCACCATCTCCACCCCCAGTAGCCAAGTTATGCAGCCGCTGCAGCGCCCTTTGCAAAGCCCTACCCCTCTCTGGCCCAGCGGCTATGAGCACCTGCAGGCGGTAGGCCAGCACTAGCTGCGATGGAGCAACTGCTGCTGAGTGTCATTGGGGGCGGAGCTATGGGATCTGCCCTGCTGCGCCGCTGGGTGGCGGCAGGGGTTTATTCTCCAAAGCAGATGGCGCTGCGGGAGGTCGATAAGGACAGGGCCACCGCTCTCCAGCAAGAGCTTGGCATTCGTCTATTGGCCGATCCCTCGGAGGCGGGGGAGGCCGAGATTTTATTTTTGGCCGTCAAGCCCCAGGTCTTTCCGCAGGTAGTGGCAGAGATAGGGCAGCCGGCGGCCACAGAGTTGGTCATTTCTATTATGGCCGGGATCCCTTTGCAGCAGTTGCAGCAGGCTTTTCCCCGGCAAAAGGTGGTGCGCACCATGCCCAACACACCGGCACTGGTGGGGGCAGGGATCACGGCTATCTGCTACGGGCCAGGGGTGACGCCTCAGCAAAGGGATCTGGTGGAAAGGTTGTTTCGGGCTGTAGGCCAGGTGGTGACGGTGCCGGAGAGCCAGATGGATGCGGTAACCGCCCTGTCAGGATCGGGGCCAGGGTATTTGGCAGTGATCCTGGAAGCGCTCATCGACGGCGGCGTAGGGGTGGGCCTACCGCGCCCCATCGCCACCCAACTGGCGGTGCAGACCCTGGCAGGCACTGCTGCCCTCCTGCAGCAGGAGCAGCTGCACCCCGCCCTGCTCAAAGACCAGGTCACTAGCCCCGGCGGCACCACCATTGCCGGCCTCCAAGTCCTGGAACAGGCAGGGGTGCGAGGGGCCCTAATGCAGGCGGTGCGGGCGGCCTACGAGCGCTCCCGTCAGCTCCAGGGATCCTAGCGCCTGCCACAGCGGGCGGGTCATCCAGCTCCACCCCACCCTGAGCTGGTGCTCTAGAGTGGGCAGGCGGAAGAGGTAGGCAACTCGCCGCGCTAGGTAGCCCAGGGGGCCGGTTAGGGTAAGGCCGCCCAAGGCCGAGACTACTGCCGTATCCGCCCCTAGGCTGAGCATCTCCCCCAGCGAAAAGTAGCGAAACGGCAACAGCGGCCGCTCCTGGGTGAGCAGAGCCCACAGGTTCCAAGCGCAGTAGCCCGCTTCTTGGAAAGCTGCCTGTGCAGTTGCAGGTACGGGCTGTCCTGTGGCATCCACCACCGCTGCTCCGTCGCCCAGGGCAAATACTTCGGGAAAGGTGGGCGTTTGGAGAGTGGGCAGAACCTGCAGGCGGCCCCGCTCGTTTTTGGGCAAATCCAAGTTAGCAATGGCCGCCGCTGGTTGGGTGCCGACTGTCCAAAGCACAGCATCGACCAAGTCAACAGCCATCTCCTGAGTTGCCAGGCGCTGCCGCTGCAGACGAAAGGGAGGAGCGCCGTTTTCTCCCGTAGCCTCGATCCCAAGTACCTTGGTCTGCAGCTCCACCTGCACCCGCCGTTGGGCCAGCGCCGCCTGGGCTGCCTCCCGGCTTGAGGGAGCAAAACCCGGCAAAATCTGGGATCCCACCTCAATAAGACGGACCTGGCCGCGCGATCCCAGCCGGTCAGCCAATTTGCAGGCTAGCTCTACGCCGCTGGCCCCCGCCCCCACAATAGCTAGGTAAATGGCCTGAGCCGGATCCCGCGCTTCTAGGGTCTGCAAGTAGGCCCGCAGCCGTTGGGCATCGGCTAGGGTGCGGAAGGGAAAGGCAAACTCCGCTGCTCCCGGCACGCCCTGCAGGGGAGTTTCCCCTCCCAGCGCCAGCACCAGGGCGTCGTACTCCAAGGTCTGCCCCTCTGCCAGGAAGACGCAGTGGTCTTGGAGGTCAACCGACTGCACCGCGCCGCGGCGAAACGCTACCCCTTCCGGCAGCAGATCCTGGAAACGGGGGGCCACCTCCCACTCTTCCATCTCGCCGGTGAGCAGCTCGTAGAGCAAAGGAGCAAAAACAAAGCGCTCCTGACGATCCACCAGGGTAATCTGCGGCGGCTCCGGCCAAGGCCGGCGGATGAGCTCCAGGGCTGTATACAGCCCGCCAAAGCCGCCCCCAAGGATGCAAATGCGACGCATGCTTCGAGGGTTGAAGGTAACATCAGCTTAACAAACCGACCGGGATCCAGCCTCAGGGCTCTGCGTTGTGTAGGGGAACAGCCGCTGGCGGCGGAGAGACCGTTGCCGCATTGACTCTGCAGGGTAGGATGCTGTCCAAAAAGCTAAGGATTCCCCAAACCAGGCCGACGCTGGCCACCCAAAAGAGCCACAGCCCACCCGCCCAAGGAGGTGGCAGATCCAGAGCCACTCCCCCAATGAGCGGCCCAACGGCAAAGCCTGCTGCCCAGCAGAGGGAGTTGATCGATAGATAAACCCCCCGCAGATGCTCTGGGGCCAAATCTGCCACCAGCGCCGAAGCTGAGGGGTTGTAGCTCGCCAAGGCCAAGGAGAGCACCGCCAAGGCCAAGGCCGCCATCCCTGTGGCCGGCATCGCTCCCAACTGTGCTGCTGGGCCGCTGAGCCAAACCAACCCAAATCCCAGCCCCCACATCAGGGCGGATCCCTGTAAACCCTGGATGCGGGTGAGGCGGTTCAGCCGGCGGGCCACTGGTATCTGCAGCAGGGCAACGATGGCTCCGTGCAGAGCAAACAACGGGCCAATCTGCACCTCAGGGATCCCAGCTCCCTTGCGCAAGTAAAGGGGCAAGCTGCTGCTGAGTTGGGCAATGTAGGTGGTGAAGAAAATGTTGGCCAGGGCGAACACCCATAGGGGGCGATCCCGCAGGGCAACTTTCCAGCCTGCCAACAGAGGCTCTGCCGCCGGCTGAGCTGCCCGAGTCTCCTGAACGCAAAGCCAGAGTAGGGCTAGAAAGGCCAAGTACGTGAGGCCGTCGATAACAAACAGGAGGCGGTAGTTCTTCGTCAGAGCTACCAGGACGCTGCCCATGGCGGCGCCAAGGCTCAGGCCCAAGTTATCCCCCAGGCGGTTTAGGGCATAGGCTTCGTTGCGCTGCTCGCGCGTGGTTAGATCCGCTACCACTGCCTCCACCGGCGGCCAATAGAGGCCCTGCCCGAACCCTGCCGCCAGGTTGGCCAGGGCAAAGCTCCAGAAGCCATGGGAAAGGGCAAAGCCAAAGGAGCCCAGAGCGGAAATGGCCAGCGAGAGGATCAAAGTGGAGCGGCGGCCCCAAGCTCCGTCTGCCATGGATCCCCCGAGGAGGCGGCCAAACACGCCAGCAAAGGCCATCATGCCCAGACCCAAACCTACCTGAGTGGCCGTTAGCCCTACCTGATTGACGAAAAAGAGGGTGGTGTAGAACAGAGTAAAACCGGTTCCAGTTTGGGAAATCAGCCGACCGATAAAGATCAGCCAGACCTGAAAACCGAGCTGTGGCCACCAGTAAGGGATCCGCATAGGGGAGGCAACGGGAGACAGGTTACCTAGCCTAGGGGATCCCAGTCGCTGACGCCAGATCCGGTTCAGCAGGCAGAAAACTGAGTGGGAGCCAGCGGCTCCTCTTCCAGGGATCCGGTGGAAGCCGCAACCAACTCCCCCAAATTCAGGTATTCGCTCAGCAGCCGCGCCAGCCGGTACACCCAGTAGTCGAGCTGGGCCAAGTCATTTCCCATCGCCTTCATCACCACCAAACACCTGCTTTCCCAAACTGGCTGGCAGCCCTCTCTCGACCTAAACCCCGCCGGCTGCCTTTTCTTTTGGTCGGCCCACCCATCGGCACCGAGACAGACCTTGGGGGCCAGGGCTTGGAGGGCTGGCTGCAACAAACTGTAGCAAAAATTAAACAAGCATTGAGAACCAAGACCCGCCGGCCAGCAAGGCGGCTTGCCAACCCCTAGCATCCGTGGGCCAGCAGGAGAGGATCCAACTGGCTGTTACCTGACAGCCACTGGCGACTTGGCTGCCACAGCGCGCTCTTCCTCTTCTTCCTCAGGAGGAACAGCCACAAACTCGATGTGGTTGAGCAATGTTGTCACGAAGGCAAAGAGCAGAAAAGGCAGGGAGATGACCAAGATCAACGCGATGGTGAGGAAGGCGTAGAGAGGGCTATTCATCAGAGAGAGGGCGGCGCCCAGGCCAGCAAAAATCACGATTAGCCAAACAATGATCTGGCCGTAGATATCCCCAAAGGAGAGGGTACAGATAAAGCGGTAGCGGGTGTGGGTGTTCATGGCAATTCCTCGGGATAGCCTGGCTAGCTTGATCCTGACCGGGAACCAAGCCTTAGCCTCACGGGTGGATATGAGTATCTTGAGATTTTAGACGAGAGAAGGGGAGACGCCTCTCTTTCCTAAGAAATGTCTCAAGAATCGGCTGAGCAAGCCGGATCCTCCGTCTTCCCGAAGACAGGATGCTATCGTCGAGATCGCAGACTCTTTCTGGTAGGCAGCAGCCATGTGTATTTGTATTCACTGCTACTACGTGGATCGCTGCACCACCTATCACGCCGTGGAAGCGCAGCACCAACAGCCCCACCTCACCCTGACGCCAGATTTTGAGCCGCAAGGGCCCCAGATCAACGTCAACATCCGCAACGGCGGCACTGAGATGGAGTGGGATGTGGTGGCCTGCCAGAGCTTTCGTGAGGAGCGGAACAAGTGGGCAAGGCTCCGCCCCCACGAGGTCGTTCCCACTTAAAATCTAGAGATGGCCTAGATGCCAAAAGGGTTCTCCGCGCCTGGGGGCTTGAGACTTAGGTCTGCTGCAGGCAAAAGCCTTAGTTCGTTTATTTCGAGAGATTGGGAAGACCACGATGCTAACCGCAAGCCCGACAGCACCACCAACGGATGCTCGTCAACGGGTAGGCCAGTTTATGCGGTATCTCCAGGACGAGATCTGTGCTCGTCTGGAAGCGCTGGATGGCAAAGCCAAGTTTCGGGAAGACAGCTGGGAACGCCCTGGAGGGGGAGGCGGTCGCTCGCGGGTCATCCAGCAAGGAGGCGTGTTCGAGCAAGGAGGGGTCAATTTTTCCGAGGTATTTGGCTCCCAGCTGCCCCCTTCGATTTTGAAACATCGCCCCGAGGCAGCGGGGCATCCCTTTTACGCCACCGGTACCTCCATGGTGTTGCATCCCCGCAACCCCTATGTGCCGACGGTTCACCTCAACTACCGCTATTTCGAGGCGGGGCCGGTTTGGTGGTTTGGCGGCGGCATGGATCTCACCCCCTACTACTTGTTTGAGGAGGATGCGGCTCATTTTCACCGCACCGCCAAAGCGGCCTGCGACCGTCTGGATCCGGTCTACTACCCAACTTTCAAGATTTGGTGCGACCGCTACTTCTTCTTGCCCCATCGGGGCGAGGCCCGCGGCGTTGGCGGCATTTTCTTTGACTATCAAGACGACCGGCCCGGGCTGCTCTACCGCCCTGAGGGTGAGGCAGAGGCGGATCCCGAACAGCTTGTGGCTGAGCCGCTGCCACTCCAGGCGCGGGTGGGATCCCGCAGTTGGGAGCATCTCTTTGAGCTGGTGCAAGCCTGTGCCGAGGCGTTCTTGCCTGCCTATGTGCCGATTGTGGAGCGGCGGCAGGGGATGGAATGGGGGGAACGGGAGCGACAGTTCCAACTCTACCGGCGCGGGCGCTATGTGGAGTTTAACCTCGTCTACGACCGGGGCACGGTCTTTGGTCTCCAGACCCAAGGTCGTGCCGAGTCGATCCTGATGTCGTTGCCGCCATTGGTGCGCTGGGAATACGGCTACGAGCCGCCGCCCGATAGCTGGGAAGCCAAGCTCTACGAAGTGCTGCGCCAGCCTCGGGATTGGGCCTAGGCGGTATTGGTCTCAATTTTTGAGGATCGCGTTGTCTTCCCCTCTGCCCCTTGTCTACCGCTTTCAACCGCCCCGACAGGCCGGGCCGGGATCTGCTCCTGTGTTGGTGATGCTGCACGGGATCGGCAGCCATGAGGGGGATCTCCTCCAGTTGGCCCCTTACTTGGATCCCCGCCTAGCGGTGATTAGCCTAAGGGCGCCGCTTCCCTGGGGGGCGGGTGGCTTTGCCTGGTTTGAAATGGCCTGGACGCCGGAAGGGCTGGTGGGGGATCCCGAGCAAGCCCGCCGCAGCCGGGAGCTTGTCAGCCACTTTCTGGAGCAGGTTCTGTCCCAGGGGATGGCCGACATTTCTCTGGATCCGGCCCGGGTCTATTTGCTGGGGTTTAGCCAGGGGGCGATCATGAGCCTATATCTGGCTCTAACCCGGCCGGAGAAGCTGGCTGGCGTAGTGGCCATAAGCGGTCGCCTTTCACCGGAGATCCTAGCCGAGGCGGTGGAGCCAGCCCGGATGCAACACTTGAGCGTCCTCGTGGTTCACGGCACCGCCGATACCGTTTTGCCTGTGGCTTTCGGCCGCCAGATCCGCGACTACTTTGCCTTGCTGCCCCTGCGCTTGACCTATCGGGAGTACGAAATGGGCCACGAGGTTTCCCCAGAAAGTTTGCGGGATATCCAAGGGTGGTTGCAAAGTCAGTTGGACAAAAGCTGTGGCCCTCCTTGGAGTTGAACCCTGGGCAAGGGCTGGGAGCCGTTGGGATCCCCTACAATAGCGGCAAAGTTTTTGCCCCCTGAGGGTCTCAGTGAACGGCGGCCAGCCTCCCTACGACATCCTCATCCTCTCCAACGGCCCCGGCGAGCTGCTCACCTGGGTGCGGCCAGTTGTCCTAGAGTTGCGTCAGCAACTGCCCCAGGCGCGTCTTTCCCTGGTGCTCTCTCCTTGTCCGCACGCTTCTGGGCAAGAGGTGAAGATAGCAGAGGAATTTATCCAGGTCGATCGGGTTCAGGATCCCGATTTTTTTCTAGCTTTTTTGCTCACGGGTCAGACCGAAGAAGCCTGGGATTGGGCCAAGCGGGGGGTGGTGCTGTTCCTAGGAGGGGATCAGTTTTTTGCGCTCTGGATTGCCCGCCGTCTGCGCTACCGTCTGGTGGTGTATGCGGAGCGTCGGCCTCGCTGGCGACCCTGGGTAGACGTTTTTGCGGTGCGGACGGAGGAGATCAAACGCCGCTACGACGGGGGACACCTCTTGGGCCACCGCTGGGCTGCCAAGATGCAGGTGGTCGGGGATCTGATGGCCGATGGAGTGGCCAGTGCTGTCTCCTTGCCGGGGATCCCTCTTCCCGGCTGGCTCAGCAGCCGCTTTCTCCCCCCGCCGGCTTCTAGCGCTGCTCCTGAAGCGACGGCAGGCTTTTCCACCCTCCTCCAGCCCCTCCCCGATCCCATCGAGGAGCCGGAATCGGGGCAAACGGCACCGGAAAGGGTGGAACCCCCCCCTGCCGACGAAGCCTTGCTGCCGCGTGGCTGGCAACGTCTTGGCGACCGCAACCGCACCCACTACCAGGTGGGGCTGCTCCCCGGCTCCAAGCCAGCCAAGCTCTCCCTGGGAGTGCCGCTGGTGCTGGCGGTGGCCGATGAGTTGCGCCAGTTGTTGCCCAACGTCCGCTTCGTGATCCCAGTGGCTCCTGGCCAGACCCCTCAGTCGCTGGCGGCTTACGCCCATCCCAAGCTCAACCCCGATATGGCCGTCATCTACGGCACCTCCGCCACCCTGGAGCAAACCAACCTAGGCTCCCACTTCGTCACTCCCTTTGGCACCACGGTACAGCTGTGGACCCGTTTCCCCGCCTATTCTGTGCTAGCCAATTGCGACCTCTGCCTGACTACGGTTGGAGCCAACACCGCTGAGCTGGCCTACCTGGGGGTGCCCATGGTGGTGGCGATCCCCACCAACAAGCTGGAGGCGATGCGCGCCTGGGACGGGATCCCTGGCCTGTTGGCCCGCTTGCCTGGCCTGGGCACTTGGATAGCCCGCCTCATCAACACAATTGCCCTGCGGTGGCTGGGTTACCTGGCTTGGCCAAACATCTGGGCAGGACGGGAGGTGGTGCCGGAGCTGCGAGGCCATTTGCGACCAGCCCAGGTAGCCGAACAGGTGCGGGCCCTGTTGGCCGATCCCGAACGACGCCAGCAGATGCAGAGGGAATTGCAACAGCTGGGGGGCAGACCGGGTGCGGCCCAGGCCATCGTGCAACTCGTGGCCCAGCAGTTGAGCAAAAGCTAAAGGAGACGGCCGAGGCGCTCCCGCAGCTCGGCGGCAGCCTGCTCCAGATGCTCGGGAGTATAGCCAGTGGTCTCTACCCGGACGGCAAGGTGGGTGTCCTGGCTCTCGTGCAGATGGATCCACAGAATGTGGCGGCCATCTTCGGTTTTGCGGTTGGCGGCTTTGACGCCGTTTTTGGGGGCAGCGTAGGCGTTTGGGTCGTAGCGAACCAGATCCACCCAGGGAAGGTCGCGCAGGAGCTTTTCCACCTTGGCCCAGCTGCGAGGGCGGTGGTGGCTACTCTCGCTTCGCAATTGGATGACCTCGGCGCGATTGCGGCCAGAATCTGGCAAGCTCGCCCGCGGGATCCGAGGCTGGACTTGCGGTTGCAGATAGGGCAGATACACCAAAGACTTGTATTGCTCGTGGATGTAGCAGACTGGGATCCCCAGTTGGCTGCCCACCACGGCCATAACCATGGCCTGGGCTTTGAACCCCCCAGTGGCGGCGAAGGTGACGAGCCCTTTAGCGCTCTCCGCCAACTGTTTCAACAGCTCGGCCATCCGTTCCAAGGAGGATTCCTCCAGCTCGTAGTTGATGCCGGGGAGAGGCAAGAGGGAAACCCCTTGTTGGCCCAGGGCTTCCTCAAAAAAGAGCTTCAAAATCTGGGCACACTCTTGGCCTTCAGGAGTTTCTGAGTAAAGCAAAATCAAGGCATCCTGGGGGGTGGGGTCCAGCCGGTAGTAGGTGTTGGTTTCGGCGCTGATCAGTTCCAGGTCGGTCTTTCTCATCCAGGCTAAGGCCCGTTCTGGATCCCCAATGGTCTTTTGCCCTAGCCACGGCCGCGGCGGCTGTAGGTTTTTGTCCGGGTTGGTGAGCAAAGAGGTGCCCACGGTCATGATGATGGTCTGCATGAGTTCTCCGCAAATGAAGCCCAAAGCTATGGCTCTTAGCGCCGGCGGGAGTAGGGACGGGGATAGGGCTGGCGCATTTGCCGAGCCAGGTACACCTGAAAGGTCTGCGCCACTGCACCCGCCCGCCGCAGAGGGATCTCGGCCACCGGTTCAATGTGTTCAAAATAGTTGCCGTAGGTGGCTGGGATCCCTGCTTTTGGCTGGAACAGCGTGGAGGTGACTAGCAGCCCGTCTTTTCCCAGCCAGTCTTCCGGCTGAGACCAAAAGGCAAAGCCCCGCGGATCTTCATCTAGGCAGGTGAGGGGCTTCTCCGTCAGCGGTGCCAAGGCCATGCCGATCTGCCCGCCCAGGAAGTAGGTATTGGTGAAGATGAAGTCTACTGCCTCCAGGGCCTGAGTCAGGCGGGGATCCGTCTGAAACTGGCGGCGCAACTGCTCAATTTCAATGAGCTGAGTGGAGGGATCCCGTTCCACTGGCCACAGGCCCAAGCCGCCGGGCGCCTGCAGCAACCCGTAGCGCACATGGGCTAGCCCCACCCCCACCAACAGACCCACCGCCACCGCCGTCCCCGCCAAGAGCCGCTTTGCTCCTAGCCATCCTTCCCAGCGGGATCCTAAAAGCAGGCTCAGCACCCAAAACCCCGGCATGGGCCAGGTGGGGAGGATGGGGCGGTAGCCCCCCATCAAGGTAAAAGCCAGCACTAGCGGCAGCCCACAGGCCAGGATTAAAAGGTGCCTCAGCTCCTGATCCGCGAGGCGTCTTCTCTGGAAGAGAGCTAGCCCCAGCCGCCCGCCCTCAGCCAAGCTCAGCCCCAGCAGAGGGATCCCCAAGGTTGGGAAAAGATAAAAAACTTCCTGCAGCACCGTCAGAGCCAGATCCTGCAGGCGGTAGCCTGTCTCCGGCACCGCTCGCCCCCCTTGGAAGCGAAAGGAGATCCAATCCTGCTGGGCGTTCCAGAGCAACACTGGGCTAAAGGCTGCCAAGAACCCCAGCGCCGCCAAGAGCGCCCAGCCGGATCTAAAGGCACAGCGGTGGGCTGGGCTGAGCAGGCAAAAGAGCGCCAGGCCAAACCCCAACGCCAGGCCGTGGTATTTGCCCAGAGAGGCCAGCCCCACCAACAGCCCAATCAGCGCCAAGCGCGGTCCCGGTCGGTAGCGAGCCGACCCGTAGACCCCCGGTTTGGGAGCCGGAAAAAACTCCTGGGCAGCCACCCACAGCGTTGCCGCCGTAAACAACGTCAGCGGGCTATCCGGCAGGGTTAGCACCCCAAACCCAATCCAGAAAATGGGCGCGATGCTAATGGTTGCCAGGCTAATCAGCCCCGCCTGCACCGAAAAGAGCCGCGCTCCGGTGAGGTAAAGCAACAGCGAAGAGCCGCTGTAGGCCAACAGGGATCCCAGTCGGATGGAAAAAGCCGACACCTGACCTGTCAAAACAGGCCCCAACCCCGTCGTCCAGGCCACCAGGGGCGGATGGTCAAAATAGCTCCACTCCGGATGGCGGGTATAGAGGTAGTAGTAGGCTTCGTCAAAGCCTGGCGGCAACAGAGCCGCGACCAGACAGCGCAGAAGCAGGCTCAACCCCAGAATCCACAGAACAGCCCGCGGCAGCACAGGGGATCGCTTTGAGCGCGTGGACAGATGCCATTGTCTCAGCTTCGGCAAATCTTGCCTCCCCCACCTTCCCCAAAAACCAAGGGGGGTCTAGTCTAGGCCTAGGGCGTTGTCTCCGGCAGCCTTACTGGACACCTCAAAAGCTGGCCCAATTGTTCTGCTTCCGCCCTTGCCTTGCTATCGTCAGTACCAAAACTCAGGTACAACAAGGGTTCTCCTGCTTGCAACTGCACCTCCACCGAAAAAAGGTATCGCCATCAGAGTCTGTTGTGCTCTGAACCACAACTTGCTGCACGTCTCTGAAGGAGTAAGTTTTCCTCCTCCTTATCCCAAAGGGAGTGAGGTACTCCTCCAAGATCTGGTCTAGGGAGCGGTCAAAGGTCAGCCGGCATCTCGGCAGCGCAACTGTTCGCAATAGACCTAAAAGAAATAACATTCCTGAGAGAAAAAGCACAATCAGAAGTACAGACAAACTTCCTAAGTTGAGAGTATTGCCGTCCACCAATAGCTGACTCTCTGCACTCACCCGAAACGATTGGATCTTTGTTGCCAGTTGTCGGGCTTTGCTCTCGCTGGCGGTTGACCAGGCTTCCTTTTCTCCTGCAGAAGTTATGAGAGTGACGTAGTAATAGGTTCTCTTGTCTCCCTCAAAGTCTATTTGAACTTCAGTTTTGGTTCTGGCCCCTCTTACGTTATAGTAAGACCTGACCCATTTTGGTAAGAGCAGTGGCTGGAAGACCACTTCGCAGTTGACCATATCCTGATCAAGGCGATAGCAAGTGAAGCTGCGATCTACCAGAAAACGCCAAGTCAGGGAACCAGGGAACAAAGATACAGCACCAAAAAGAGAGCAAAGATAGCACTAACCGACAAAACTCCAAGCCCCCTTAGATAAACACGCTTGCTGGGGGTCTGCTCCACACACCTCATCTCCATAGGCTTACCTCCGTCGGGATCCCCAGGCTTTGCCCTCATTATTGCTTGCTGGCGTGATACTTGACCGTTTTCCGCAATACAGAGTTTTGCTCATTTTGAGAGCGGAGTTTGCTTTTTTATGCCCAAATTAGACTGAGATCCAGGGCAAAGCCAGGGAGGAGAGGATCCCCCTGCAGGTAAGCTGGGCGCTCCAGGACTTGTAATGGCTGGCTAGGACGATAGACACGGGTCAATTAGCCAGCCCAGTTAGTGCAGCTTGACTTGCAAAGCAACTAGATCGCTCGGGGGGAGTGCAACTCCAAAACAGAGCTCCCTAAGCGCCCCCAGCAGCATCCAGCAAGAGGTGAAGGAGTCGAAGACCAGCGATTTTCCTTTTCAGCTTTTGGGGATCAGCCGCTTCGGACAGGCGGCGCGGATATGGGACTTGCTCAGGTCAGGCATGAGAGCCAAGGCTCGTTCGGCATCAATTTGTGCTTCGCACACTGCCTCCAGCACCTGCTCTGCCAGCAGGGAAAGGGGCATGTCAGCAGTCTCCTCTGGATTGGTTTTTTCAGAGATTTGCCGAACTCCCTGGGGCGGAGGGGGTAAGGTCGGCTCTGCTCGGGGAGGCAAGGTAGTGGAGGTGCCCACTGACAGTTGGGTTTCGGCAAAGGTTGCGCCAATCCTCCCCAGCAGTAGGGATCCCAGCAGCAACACCAGCCCAGCCATCCCCTGTGCTGGCCAACGCCTTGGTCTCTGGGCAAGGCTGCGGCTGACCACCTCCCTGTCCAACCACCTACCAAGCCCCTGGCCGCTCATTTCACCCCTCCAAGACCACCTTCTTCCTCAAGCCTCAGGATATCCAACAGACTCAGAATTTGCAGTAGGCTAGGCCTTGGTCAACCTTTCCCGCTATGGCACGTCTATCCCAAGAGCTAGCCCGCTTAGCCGGCCTTGCCAACAGCTCGGAGCAGCCCGAGGGATCCCCACCAGAGGCGATCCGCCTCGAAGAGATTCTCAAACTGGCGCGCGAGCGCAGCTTTGGCTTGTTTTTGGCAGTGCTGTCTTTTCCCTCGGCTTTGCCTCTGCCCGCTCCTGGCTATTCCACTCCCTTTGGCGTGGTTATTCTGCTGCTGGCCCTACAAATGCTGTCAGGGCGAGCCACTCCCTGGCTGCCGCCATGGGTGCTGCAGACATCCATTGAACGGAAGCAATTTCAAAAATGGGTGCAGGTCGGGATCCCTTGGTTGCAGCGCCTTGAACAAGTCGCCCGCCCCCGTTGGAACCTCGTCTGCACCAGTCGCCTGGGCCAAGTCTGGCTAGGCACCTGGATTGGTTTGATGGGCATTTCCATGATCATCCCCGTGCCCGGCACCAACACCCTGCCAGCGATGGGGGTATTCGTCACCGCCTTCGGCCTCCTGGAAGAAGATGGGATCCTCTGCAGCTTGGGATCCCTGATCTGTGTGGCAGCGGGGCTGCTGACCACTTCCATTTTGGTAGGCTTGGGGCTGGGGGGAACGACCTTGTTGAATTGGCTGCGAAGATAGCGCCCTACCAGCCTCTCTCCCAGAGGGAGTTGGGGATCCCAGCTTCACTGACAAGCTGTATCGCCTACACCTTGCTGCAATCTAGAGCTCCGCGCCGCTAGCGGGAGATCCTGGCTGAGGTGTTCAACACCCCTACCTCTGGCGGCGTGACATTGCCGCAGCCCCCAGCACTGCTTCTGTAGCAATGGGGCGAGATTGAGGGATCCAAAAAGCTCGGCCTGGAGCGCCTCGGCAGGCGGCATGGGTTAAATGACCTCGCCCTCGGACGTGATTCTCCCCTTGAGTTTGCCGGCTCGTTTTTCAGCTTCCTCAAGAACAAGAGGCAGTTGCTCCAACACCTCGCCAGGGTACTTCTCCAACACTCTCAAGGAGAGGGCGACCCGCCCCTTGGTCTCATCCACATCGATGACCACTGCTTTGATGGGCTGCCCAGGCTGGAACAAGTCGGAGAGAGAGGCAACAAAGCGTTGGCTGACCTGCTTGATGGGCAACAGCCCGCTGGCCCCTTCCTCCAGCTCTACAAAGACGCCAAAGGGCTTGAGGGCGCTGACCTTGCCCCGCACCACTTGGCCAGTGGTATAGCTCCCCAAGCTCTCCACTTGTCGGGCCACTCGCTGGGAGAGCACCAGCTTGTTGGCTGCGGGGTTGACCTCCAGCAAACTGGCAGTGAGGAATTGGCCTACTAGATCTTCCAGAGCTTCCCGCTGGATGAGATGGGAGCGCGGAATGAAGCCGCGCAGGCCCTGCACATCCACCACCACCCCGCCCTTGTTGATGCCAATCACCGGCGCTGTGACCACCTCGCCTCTGGCTTGCTTTTCGGCCAGCTCTTCCCAGAGCCGCTTCAGCCGCAGCCGCCGCACCGAGAGCAGGATCTGCCCTTCTGCGTCTTCTCGCAAGATGAGAAACTCGGCTTCGCTTTTGAGGGGAAACACCTGCCTCAGGTCTTCCTCTGAGCCGACCCCAGCTTCTTTGAAAGGCAAAAAGGCTGGCGACTTGGCGCCAATATCCACCAAAACGCCGTCGCTCTGGTGCTGGAAGATGCGACCTCGGATCACCTGGCCCGGTTGGAAGTCAAGGCTTTGGGCCGCTAGAGCCTGGGCAAAGTCTTCTGCGGAAAAGATCTCGGCAGCGGGCGGGCGAGGGGAGTGCAAGCTCATGGCCAGGGTAGCAATGTGAAGCAGTGCGCTCCAGGATAACCCAAAACGAAGTCAGGATCCCAGCCCTTCCTGTCTGCCTTGACTTTTGCTGCAGCTTAGATGTAGTACATCAGCCTGGCCTGTTGCCCTTGGGCCTGCCGGTCACAGAGATCTTGCAAGGTTGTCTTTTGGAGAATGTCCACTGCCGCTGCTTGGGCCTCTTGCCAAGCCTGCAGAAGCACCTGGCGCTCTGGAGTGAGATCGCTGCTGGGCAAGGTGCGGGAGCGGCTCAGCTCCTCGCCCTCGATGGCCTGAATGACGTCTAATAGGGAAATCTGCCAGGGCGGTCGAGCCAGAAAATAACCCCCTTTGGCCCCCCGCTGGCTGCGCACCAGCCCCTGCCGGCGCAAGGTGGCCAACAGTTGCTCCAGGTAGCGGTCGGGAATGGACTGATGGGCTGCAATCTCCCTAATCTGCAACACCCGGCCGTCGTTGTAGTGCTGGGCCAATTCCAGCAGCGCCAGGAGCGCGTACTCGCTTTTGCAGGACAGCTCCAAAATACCCATCCTTAGCTGTAGGGATGAGATCTATGATATTCCGGTTTTCCGCCGGGGTTTTGTGGGATCCTGCTCTGGGCTGGGATTGGGCTTGTATGGTGGAATAGGCCTCTTTGGATCGATCTATGGTGGGTGCGGGCACCCGGATCCCGGCGGAGCGACTGCAAACTTTGCAGCAGCAGATCGGCAGGCTGATGGCCAACGTCGAATCGGTATTCCAGGGCAAGTCGCAGGTGGTGCAGGCGGTGGTGACAGCCCTGGTGGCAGAAGGTCATGTCCTGCTAGAGGATGTGCCGGGAGTGGGCAAGACCACGTTGGCGCGGGCCATAGCCCGCAGTTTGGGGGCCAAGTTTCAGCGAATTCAATTTACCAGCGACCTCTTGCCGACTGACATTCTTGGCCTCACTCTTTTCAACAAGGAAAAAGGGGAGTTTGAGTTTCGCCCCGGCCCCATTTTTGCCCATGTCATCCTAGCCGACGAGATTAACCGCACCTCGCCCCGCACCCAGAGCGCCCTGCTAGAGGCGATGGCGGAAAAGCAGGTTTCGCTGGACGACCGCACCTACCCGCTGCCCCGCCCCTTCATCGTGCTAGCCACCCAAAACCCTTTGGAGTACCACGGCACCTATCCCCTGCCAGAAAGCCAGTTGGATCGGTTCTTGGTGCGGCTGTCGATTGGCTACCCCAGCCCTGAAGTTGAGCGATCCCTCCTGTTGCATCGGCAACAGGCGGATCCCGTGGAGGCTCTGCAGCCCGTGCTTTCACTGGCCGAGTTACGGGAGATTCAGGCGGCGGTGGATCAGGTGTACTTGGAGGGATCCCTGGCCGACTACCTTCTCCAGGTAGTCCAGGCTACACGCACCTCCAAGCTGCTGCGGGCTGGGGTCTCCACTCGAGGGGCGTTGGCTTTGGCAAGGGCAGCGCGAGCCAGGGCCCTCGTAAAGGGACGCGGCTTCTGCCTGCCCGAGGATCTACAGGCCTTGTTCGTGCCGGTACTGGCCCATCGTGTTTCCCTAGCTGGAGGGGGAGAGATGGCAAGTAACCGCCGGCAGGAAGCCGAAGCCATCATCCGCGACATTGTGGCCACGGTCGAGCCCCCGGTTTGATATTCCAGAAGACAGTCGAGGGGGTTGCCCTGCCTGAGGCTTGCGCTTCTCTGGCCCAGGGGCTGGCTAAATTGGGGGCTGGCAGAGCTAGTGGGCCTTTGCGCCGCTTTTATGGAGAATAGGGGATAGATTCTCACGGCTTCAGGATGAGCCAGCTACCTCAGACCACTGCCCATGTGCAGATTACCCGCCGCTCCTGGCAGGAGGGTGCCATTGAAGGGGAAGTCAGCGCTAACGGCTGGGTTTGGCACTTTTGCTGGCGCTTTCGAGGTGGAGGGCTTAGGGTGGAGCCCTCAGTGGGGCGAGCCTTGATTTGCGATCCCTTGAGCCGTTTTTTGGAGAAATCGGATTACCTGCTAGAGCCCGGCAGCAACTACTCATTTGTTATTCGTAGCCGCCTCTAAATAGCCATTTGGAATCCTCAAGCGGGAGAGGCTGGCGCTGAGCAGACCTCCCTTTCCTCGTCATGTCGGCTACCTCTGTGCTGCCGGCGGACAAGTTCTAATATTGGGATGGTCGTTCTAGGAGCTGCCTTCATGACCTCTTCCTCCCACCTAGCGGCTGCAGAGCAGGCCAGTGGTTCTGCTAACGGCCTGAAGGAGGCCTCTCTCCTGGCGCAACGGGATTCCTTGGACCGGGCCCTCCCTAGGGACGAGGTGCTCGATCGCCGGAACACCTTGTTGAACCAGCGCCTGCAACTGGTTGAAGAACTTTGGGAATCGGTAATCCTGCGGGAGTGTGGGCAGCCGTTGGTGGATCTGCTGCGACGGCTGCGCTCCCTGTGTTCTCCCGAAGGACAAGCTCTAGAATATCCAATCCCAGAAGTCTTCCAAATTGTTGAGAACCTTAGCCTTGAGGAAGCCATTCAAGCAGCGCGCGCCTTTGCCTTGTTCTTTCAGCTCATCAACATTGTTGAACAAAATTACGAGCGAGCAGAAGACTCGGATATGCGCATGGTGGACAGCCAACAGCGCACCGTGCGGGAAAACGAAAAATTTGAACGGCTCTTCCCCTACCTCCGGGCTCAGGGAGTGCCGCCTGGCTTGCTGCGCCGCCTGCTGGAGCGGCTGCACATCCGCTTGGTGTTTACCGCCCACCCCACTGAGATTGTCCGCCACACCATCCGCGAAAAACAACGGGTCTTCTCCCGTCTGCTCAGCCAACTGGACTGGGCAGAGCAGTTCGACCCTCTGCAAGCTCAGATGTTGAGAGAACAGCTGGCAGAGGAAGTTTTGCTCTGGTGGCGCACCGACGAGTTGCACCAAACCAAGCCGACGGTGCTCAACGAAGTCGATTACACCCTGCACTATTTTGAAGAGGTACTGTTTCAGGCTATCCCTCTACTGCACGAGCGCCTCAGGCGCAGCCTGAAAAAGTCCTTTCCCACCGTCGAGCCGCCCCCTGCAGGATTTTGCAACTTCGGCTCCTGGGTGGGCGGGGATCGCGACGGCAACCCTTCAGTGACTGCCGACGTAACCTGGCAAACAGCCCGCTACCAGCGCAACCTCATTTTGGGCAAATACATTGAGTCGGTGAAAGCGCTCACCAAAACCCTAAGCGTCTCTTTGCACTGGGGAGATGTGGACAGCCAACTGCTGGACGCCCTCGAGCAGGATCGCCGCCTCATGCCTGAGGTTTACGAGACCTTTTCCTTGCAATACCGCCAGGAGCCCTACCGACTGAAGCTCAGCTACATCCTGCGGCGGCTAGAGTTGACGCGGGAGCGCAACCGCAACTTGGCTGATTCCGCCTGTCTGCCCGCTCCTCCTTCCTTGGGCAACGCTTACGCCAGCGCCGAGGAGTTTTTGGCCGACTTGCAACTCATCCAAAGAAGCTTGAAAAACAGCGGCCTTTCCTGCCGCCAGTTGGACTACCTCATCGAACAGGTACAGGTCTTTGGCTTTCACCTGGCTCACCTAGATATCCGCCAAGACAGCAGCTACCACGAGGCCGCGCTCACGGAGATCTGCGAGTACTTGCGCATCTTGCCGCGGCCTTATAGCCAGATGACGGAGGAGGAAAAAACGGCTTTTCTCCTGCAGGAGCTGCAAACCCGGCGGCCCCTGATTCCGCTGGAGGCTCCTTTTTCTGAGAAAACGGCGGAGCTGATTGCCACCTTGCGTACCCTGCGCCGCCTGCAGCAGGAGTTTGGTCGAGACATCTGCCAGACCTACATCATCAGCATGAGCCGCCAGCTGAGCGATCTGCTAGAGGTTTTACTGCTGGCCAAGGAGGTGGGCCTTTATGATCCCATTAGCGGGCGCGGGTCTATAGCGGTAGTGCCGCTGTTTGAGACGGTGGAAGACCTGCAGCGGGCGCCGGAGATCTTGCGGCAGTTGCTGGAGATCCCCTTCTATCGCCAGTACCTGGCCCAGCAGGAGAATTTACAGGAGGTGATGCTGGGCTACTCCGATAGCAACAAGGATGCCGGCTTTTTGAGCAGCAACTGGGAGATCTACAAGGCCCAGCAGCGGCTCCAGGCGGTGGCCGAGGCGTGTGGGGTAAAGTTGCAGATCTTCCATGGGCGGGGTGGCTCGGTGGGTCGCGGCGGCGGGCCGGCTTACGAGGCCATCTTGGCCCAGCCTGGGCGCAGCGTGGGGGGCCGCATCAAGATTACCGAACAGGGAGAGGTGCTGGCTTCTAAGTATTCCCTCCAGGATCTGGCCCTTTTCAACCTAGAGACGGTTACTAGCGCTGTCATTCAGGCCAGCCTGCTGCGCACTTACCCCAATGACCTGCACGAGTGGTCGCGCCTGATGGAGTCCCTAGCGGAGCGCTCGCGGCAGGTGTACCGCAACCTGGTCTACGAGCAGGAGGGCTTTGAGGAGTTTTTCCACGAGGTCACTCCTATCGAAGAGATTAGCCAACTGCAGATTAGCTCTCGCCCAGCCCGCCGTAGCGATGGCTCAAAGGATATCCGATCCCTGCGGGCCATCCCTTGGGTATTTAGCTGGACGCAAAGCCGCTTTCTCCTGCCAGCCTGGTACGGAGTGGGCACTGCTCTCCAGGAATACGCCGCCCAAGGCGAGCACCATCTCACCCACCTGCAACACCTCTACCGCGAGTGGCCCTTCTTCCGCATGGTGATCTCCAAGGTGGAGATGACTCTGGCTAAAGCGGATTTGCAGATTGCCCGCCACTATGTCCAGGAAATGAGCTCCCCCGAGCGTTTGCCGCGGGCAATGGAGCTGTTTGAGCTCATTGCCCAAGAAATGCACCGCACCCGCGAGATGGTTTTAAAAATTACCGGCCATAGGGAGCTGTTGGAAAGTGACCCCTACCTAAGACGCTCAATCCAGTTGCGCAACCGCTCCATTGTGCCCCTGGGCTTTATTCAGATCTCGCTGCTCAAGCGCCTGCGCGGCAAGCAAAGACCCCCCCTTCACCCCAGCCAGCACAGCCGCGCTGAGCTGCTGCGCGGAGCCCTTCTCACCATCAATGGCATTGCCGCTGGCATGCGCAATACCGGCTAAAGGCTTCTGGGGGTCTGCTGGGTCAGCTAAAACAAGTCATCCTCGGATTCGTCCGGCTCTGCCTCCTGCACTTCCACCGACTCCACCTCGACGACGCGGCGAGAGGAAGGGCGAGGCTTTTCTTCGGCGTAGCTCTCCTCTTGAGTTTGGGGTAGACGGGGAGGGCGACGTCGGCTACCCGAGTCAGTGCCTTGCTCCTCCTGAAGATCTTCCCGGTACTCCTCGGGGCTTGGGCGACGAGGGCGACGGGCGGAAGGCGGAGGGGAAGACTCAGCCTCCTGCTGCAAGGTTGTCTCTAGCTCTTCCTCGTCATCCTCCGAACGACGACGCGGGCGCACCTGCGTACTGCTGGTCAACTGTGGCCGCGGGCGGCGAGCTGGTTCCTCGCTGCGCTCAGGAATGGAGCGGGTAGAGGAGGAGGCATCGCGAATGCGGGATCCGCTGGCCGCGCTGGCAACGGCACGTCCTTGGCCATAGCCATCGGGCGGATAGGTGCGGCTAAAGCCTTGGCGCCGCATAGCTGGACGAACTCCAGTTATCTGGCGCACCTTCTCGTTTAGGAGAATGCGCAGGCGGAAGGTCTGGATGGCAAACCAGCCCGCCATCACCGCCAACAGCACCTGGGCAAAAAACAGCAAGGGGATTAGGCGCTGACCTTCCAGGAGCAGAGAGATGGAGTAGATCAGGCCCATCGTAGCGAAGATTACATCTGACTCTTCCGAGGCTTCGGGCTTGACAAAGCGGACGGCAAAGATGGCTCCACTGGCAATTGCCACCAGGGCTGCCATCAAAAAGTAGGGGCTTTGGGTGAGAAACATGCCAGGGATCCCCAAACGATAGGAGCGGGAAAGCTGTAAGCTTTACCCCTTTCAGAGCCGATCCTAACACCAATCCTTCTGCTGGCACGGCCCAGGATCAGGATGCTTTGGTAGGGAGGGGTTGGTGCTAGAATCGACGGCAGCTCCCAGTAGGCTCCATGCTGTACCTGGCACGGGTAGACAAGAAAAGTCTTTTTGGCCCAGCGGAGTTACAGCTTCTAGCCCAACAGGGCGAGAAGGGGATTTGGACACCGCTGCCTCAGCCGGGGCGGATTACTCTCAAGGAGGCAGCCCCTTACAACGTTGGGGTGTTGCTGCTGGTCGAGCTGGGAGAAAACCGGCAGGTGCAGCAGGTGGAAGAGGCGGCGATGAAGCTGGTGGAGATGCTGCACAGTCTCTCCCAAGCCTACAGCCTAGTTGACTGGACGGAGATTGAAAGCTGGCGTTTTTCCCTAACTCGGCAAAGCCAAGAGTTAAGCCGTCGCGAAGCGGAGATAGCTGCCCGTCAGGAGCAGCTGCAACAGTGGGAAGCTCAACTGCGGCAAAAGCAATCTTCCTAGACGGGGCTGAGATCGGGCCGTAACTCGCGAGCGCCTCTTAGATAAACGTGGTGCATCTCCGCCTGGGTCAGGGGAGTGTTCAGTTGGATTAAAACACGGATGCAGCGGGGCAAAGCGCCATTGACCTCCATCTGTTGCACGTCCAGCAGAGGCACTGCCTCCCAGCCAGGACGGCGGCGGGCAAATTGGGCAGGAAAGGCGGCATCTAGGTCAGGGGTAACGGAGAAAATGACGCTCACTACCTCTGCCGGATCAATGGCGTTGCGATGTTCTAGGGCATCCAGCAGCTCGTTGACTGCCGCACCAATGGCCTCGGCAGTGTTGGCCGGCACGGTGATGGCTCCTCGAATTGCTCTCACCCGCCACCCCAATGGCTTGGCCCTCGTGCCTTTGAGCTCGTCTTGCTTTCACAAGATTATACAGTTTGTCTCTTTGGGATCCCACCCCCTCCTTGCAAGCTAGGGGGCAGGCTGCAACACCTTCTCTAGGATCTGCTCGTGGCTAAGGCCCGCGTCCACCCAGGTTTCTGCCTCCTTGAGGCGGTTGGCAGCCGTCAAGATAAACAAGTTGCTTTTTGCCCCCAGAGCCTCGCTGGTGGTTTGCACGCAGGCCAAGTCCTGGCCAGTCAATTGGCTAAACCAAGTGGCCAATAGCCCTGCCTCCAAGAAGCCCATTGGGCGCTTAAAGTGGGAAGGCGTGGCAGCGGCGAAGGGAGAGTTGCGAATCGACACCACCACTACCCCCTGGTCTTTGTAGGTCCAGTCGAGGTCGATCAACCCCCAGCCGTGGGTTTTCCAAGCCTGTTTGAGATTCTGGAGAAAAAGGCCCATCTCCAGCTCAGCTAGGGGCTTTTGGTAGTAGTCGGAGAGCTCCTGGGCAAAGCGGCGGAAAAACTCCTTGCCCCACATGCGGCCACAGTGGCGCAGCACCAGACGGGCTGCTTGTCCTGTCTCGTATTCCAGACCAGTGTAGATGGCTCGCAATAAGGTCTCTGGAAGGGCTAGGAGACGGTCGCCGTGGCGACTTTCTAGCAAACCCGACTCCAGATCGCTTTGCAGGTAGAGGCTGGGCGCGTAGTAGTTGGCCAGAACCGGCGTGTAGGGATCAAAGCCGGCAGAGCTGTTGGCAAGGGAAACGGTGTCAGCCATAGAGGATCCCTGGGTTGGCGAATGGAAGCCACCGCTAGGCGGCTGGGAGGCCGCTTAAAGCTAGCAAAGCTGCCTGCACGCGGGTAATCAAGGGACGGATGAACTCGAGTTCGCCAGGTTGTAGGCAGTCTTTGAGCTCCTGCTGGAAAAGCCGATGGGCAACTTCGTAGACGTTCTGCAGCCCATACAGGCGCACTTCCTCTTCCATCCAGTCGATGAGCCGCTCTTTGAGGAGGTTTTCGTCCTGCAGCAACATGGCCAGGGCGCTGTGCCGCAGCAACAGCGACAGGTGCCGACGGCACAGATCCACGACCTGGGGGGAGAGGTTGGGCATCTCCTTCTGCAGAGCCTCCAAGGTGCGGCCCACCATCTGAGCCTCCCCCTCCCGCAGAGCCCGGTACACGTGCTGCCGTTTTGGCCAGCCGAGGACATAGGCTTTAAGCTGATCCAGCTGCTCCGAGGTGAGGTAGCGAGCCTCTGCCTCGATTAGCATTTGCTCCAAGGGGCTGACCATCTCGCTTCTCCTAGAAGGCTGGCGTTCAAAACAGGCTGAATAGGTCGTCCAAGGTGATCTGCTCTTCCTCTAGCCCAGCTTCCGGTACCGACCCCAGGGATTGCCAAGAACGGGCCGCCAAGGCCAGGGGATCCCCGGGCCAGGGGATGGAGTTAAGGTACTCCCGCACTTGTAAGAAGGGCATTGGCAGCAAGCGGCTTTGCCGTGGACGGTTATCCCAGTTCAAGCGGGCAAAAAAGCTCTGTACCGACTCCTCTAGAAAGCTCTCTGGCGTCATGCCTTGGCCACCCCTTGACCAGAGCGCAACTTTTGGGCAATTTCACTAGCCGTGGCCCCCTCGTTGAGCCAAAAGGCAGCCGCGTCAATGCGCTCTTTGCTGCCGAGCAAAAACTTGCAGTAGCTTTCCCCCATGGAGTAGCACTGGATCTCGATGCAGTTGAGCTGCCGCTCTACCATCGTGCTGAAAAAACCGGCAAATAGGCCGGCGTAGAGGTGGCAAACGGGTTTGCCCACATCCCCCAAGGTGCGGGCCACAGCCGAGTCGAACAGGTTGATGAAAATAAACCCCTGCCGCCGGCTTTCGAGCTCGACTTCCCAGCGCCCCCAGCCTTGCGAGGTCAGAGGCCACCACCAGGTTTCCAGGAGAAACATGAGGTGGGTCTGCTTGGGCTTGCGCCGGTACTCCTCCTCGAACCAGCGGGAGAAGTGGAGAGCATCGTTGCGCCCCCACTCGCGGCCAATGGTATACATCAAAGAAGCAGAGGCATCCCCCACCTCTTCTTCCAGCCCCTGCTGCAAGCCGAGGATAAAGTCTTCGCTGACCAAGACATTGCGCGCGCCCGTCCAGTCCACTAGAGATCCCCGCGAGGGGTCGAAGCGGTAGAAGTCCTCACGGCTGTAGTGGTTGTGTCGCTGGGCAGCGGGCTGCAGGGCGAGCTCTAGGGTGCCGGTTGTCATGGCTGGAGGCGAGGAAGGTCAAGTTTTTCACTCTTCTTGTTGCTGAATCATAACCTTTCTGCTAGAAGCTTTGGCTAGAGCTGTCGATGGATGCGCCAAGAGCTCCTGCCGCTGGGAAGCCAGCGACAACAAAGAGGCTAGGGGAATTTGGGTTTAGGGGTGAGGTCGGACTTTGACAAAGGCGATGGCGGAGCGCCACAGCAGCGATTCTTGCCCCTCCGCGTCTGCTAAGCAGAGACAGTCGGGATCCTGCCAGCGTAGCTGGCCGACGAAGACATCTCCCGTATTGAGCTTAACCTCCAGGATTTCTCGATCCCGAATCACCTGCTGTAGGCGACGCACACTCGGGATCCCAGTGTCAAAGTCGGTCACGGCAGTCCTCTTGGTCAGTGAACGGACGGCGTATCGGCAAGCGCACTGCTCTCAGTATAGGGGATCCCTGCCGGCCCGCACCTTGGCTTAGCCAACGCTAAAAAGCGCTCTCGCCCTTTGACCCACTTTTTCTGCCAGCGGCTACTATGTAGGGGGGTGCGCTTAGAGAAGACGGCAAGCCTTGTCGACCTGCCGTGTTCTTCTGTTCTCCCCGGAAAAAGCTAGCGGAATAGCGCTGGGGTGGCAGAACGTGCACCTGTCGCCTTAGAGAGGGCCAATCCCGTTTGGGATCCCTTCTATCTACCGCTTTGCCACCGAATTGTTGTCCTTTTCAACCATCATCCTTGCAGGAGAGAGGCTATGGCAGTTGAGAAAGTGAACTCTTCTTCGAGCTTGGCCGAGGTGATCGATCGCATCTTGGACAAGGGCATTGTGGTCGATGCCTGGGTGCGGGTTTCGCTGGTGGGGATCGAGCTGTTGGCCATTGAAGCGCGCGTCGTCGTGGCTTCGGTGGAGACCTACCTGAAGTACGCCGAGGCTGTGGGCCTAACGGCTACTGCTGCCGCTCCCGCTGTCCAAACCTCCTAATCGACTTCCCAGCTCCCAACAAAGCCTCAGCCTTTAACTAAGAGAAATGCAGTCGGCAAGTGAGGCAGGGGTTCAAAAGAATCTCTGCCTCCTCCCCCTTCAAGCGATTGGCTTGCGGTTTGAGGGGAAGTAAAAAACTGCCAAGGAGAGAACGCCATGAGTTTGCAGAAGCAGTGGGCCGAAGCCCGCAGCCGACGGGTGGCTCGAAACCTAAGTTTGTTGAGCGGATCCCGGCAGCAGCGCCTGGAGCAGCACCGCGCTCTGATGGCCGAGCTGAGACGACGTCGCCAGGAACGCCAAGAGGCAGTACAGCAGCAGAGGGAGCAAACCCGCAGCCAACTGCGCAGCCTGGAGCAGAACCGAGCGGCGCAGCGGGCTTTGGACAAACATGCCCGTCTAGAGGCTGCAGCGCAGCGGGCCCAAGGAGTGGCGGTGCTTCTCTCTCGCCTGGCCCAAGAACGGGCCGCCCAATCGCAGGCGCAGCGGCAGGAGCTAGAGACTTTTCAAGCCGACTTGACAGCGATGGTGAAGAGCTTGCTAGCCACCTATGCCCAGGCGCGGCAGGCCATGGCCAACCAAACCCGACAAGTGCGGCAGGCTTTCTATGCCGACTTGCGGCAACGGGTACGGCAGGAGCTGGCTCGGATTGCCCAAGAACAGCGGGCAGAAGCCCAAGCGCTCCGCCAGGCTTTGGCAGCTTTCTGCAGGGCGTTGCGCGAGCAGGTGTGGGGGGATGGGATCCCTGTCCTCCTACCTGAAGATTCTGGGGCTGTTGAGAAGCAGTTTGAGTGTTGGGACAACCCCCCAGAAATAGCTCCAGGCGAAGCTCCTCAGCCAGAGGCTACAAGCAAGAGCGAACCCCCAGGGGATACTCCTGTAGCGCCGCCACCCCCTGAGCCCTCTCAAGATCGAGTTGCACCCCCACTTGCTGGCGAGGAGCAGCCGGATCCAATCCTGAACTACGTCAACAACTATGTGGCAGCCCTGCAGGCGCAGGATCCCAACCTAACCTTGCTGCAGGTGATTGGCGATCGGGAGCGAGTGCGGGATCTGCTGGCCCGCGGTGCCGTGGATCTGGGGGTGGATCCCTCGGAAATCTTGGCCACCTTGCGGCGTATGGTGTCAGCGACGGCTGTGATCTCAGTTCCGCCCCCGTCTCCGTAAGCGCAAGAAGACGGTTACGGCTTACGGCTATAGTCCAGGCAAGTTAAGCGTTGGGTATTGATATGGCTACGGTTTTGCAAGCGCGTCCCCGCCAGTTTGTAAGCACTCCCTACATTGAGCGGATTACCCGCCGCGCCTTGCGCTATCTGCAATCCGGTTTTGCCGTGCATCTGCGGGGGCCTTCGGGCACAGGCAAGACCACCCTGGCAATGCATTTGGCCAGCCTTCTAGGTCGCCCCATCATGCTGATCTACGGCGACGATCGCTTCGATTCTTCCGACCTCATCGGGGGGCGCACTGGCTTTACCCATCGGCGGGTGGTGGATAACTTCATCCATTCAGTGGTGAAGGTAGAGGAAGATGTGCAGCAGCGCTGGGTAGATGCCCGCCTCACCTTGGCCTGCCGGGAGGGGTTTACCCTCATCTACGACGAGTTCAACCGCTCCCGCCCCGAGGCCAACAACGCCCTCCTAAGTGCCTTGGAAGAAAGGCTGCTGGTTTTGCCGCCGGGCAGCCACCGCTCCGAATATCTGCGGGTGCATCCCCAGTTTCGGGCCATCTTCACCTCCAACCCCGAGGAATACACGGGGGTTCACAGGGCTCAGGATGCGCTGTTGGATCGGATGATTACCATCGATATTGGGGAGCCCGACATCGAGACGGAAAAGGAGATCCTCATTTCCCGCATTGGCCTATCGGCTTCCGACGCGCTTAAGATTGTCCACCTTGTCCGTACCTTCCGCCGCAGGTTGGATCTGACTCGCCAACCCAGCCTGCGCAGTTGTCTGATGATTGGACGCATCGTCAGGGAGCACGAGCTGGCGGTGAGTAAGAACGATGCCGACTTTCGTGCTCTGTGTGCCGACGTGCTGTTGCCCAGGGCCGGCAAGCGCTACGAGGAAGGAGCCCAGGTGCTCAACTACTTGCTGGATCAACTGCCCAACTGATATTGGTTTGCACGCTTTGGAGGAGAATTCCCAGTGCCCATTGCCTCTCAGCCCCTGGCCACGGCAACGCATGGCTCTTCTCTGGCCGATGTCCTGGAGCGGGTTCTGGACAAGGGCATTGTCATCGCTGGAGATATCACCGTTTCCGTGGGCAATGTGGAGCTGCTCAGGGTGCGCATTCGGCTGCTGATCTCTTCGGTGGACAAGGCCAAGGAGATTGGGATCAACTGGTGGGAATCGGATCCCTATCTCAGCAGCCAGGCGCGGGAGCTGCTGGAGACCAACCGCCAGTTGCTGCAGCGGGTTAGCGAGTTGGAAAAGCAACTGGCTCAAGTCCTGCCCAGGGGAGGGGATGGCAAGGACCAACAGGCTGCCCCAGCAGCGGGATCAGGGATCCCAGGCTAGACTGGCTGCTGGAGTGGTTTAACCAGGGGAGGGAATGGCGAGGGGGATCGACCTTGACCAAAGGAGCTTGGGCCGCCAGAGGAAGGTGGGTTGGGCGGTGGGCATAGGGTTGGCCCTTGCGATCCCCGGCCCAGCGTGGGGGCAAAATCCACGCGCCATCAGCATTAGCGCCGATGTTCAGGAGGCCAACGCGAATACAGGGGTGTTCGTAGCCACTGGCAATGTTACCCTCCGCTTCCCTGCTGAGCGCCTCACGGCCCGCGCTCACAAGGCGGTCTACTACAGCCAAGAGCAGCGGATTGAGCTGGAAGGCCGGGTCACCGTCCGCCAAGGAGAAAATCAACTCCAGGCCGAGAAAGTCATCTATCACATTGGAAAAGGGATCATTCAAGCTGTCCCCTCGCCAGGCCAGCAGGTGGAGTCTATCTACGTGTTGCCAGCGCCCACCGCCAGCCCTTGACCCAATCCCAACTAACGCCCACGAAAGGATTCGAACCTCCGACCCCTGGGACCGGAACCCAGTGCTCTAGTCCGCTGAGCTACGTGGGCAGCCTTCAGACCTTATCCTACCCTCCCACTGGCCTGCTTGCAAGTCCCGGACAGGGGCAAAGCTATGGCGATGCTGGGGGCTTGGCCCCAAGCGCTGCAGCGCTAGCCAGTGCTCCCGTGTCCCATAGCCGACGTTGGTGCGCCAGCCGTAGCCGGGGTACTGGGAGTCCCAGCTCTGCATCAGGGCATCCCGCCAGACCTTGGCCACGATGGAGGCAGCGGCGATGGAGAGGCAGAGCTGATCCCCTTTGACCAGCGCCGTCTGCTGGGATCCCAGCTCCGCCAGCGGCAGTCCATCCAGCAGGATGTGCTCCACTTCCCCCACTTGGGCCAGAGCTCGCTGCATGGCCAGCAATGTTGCCTGGCGAATGTTGAGTTGGTCAATTTCGGCAGCAGAAGCACTGCCAATGCCTACAGCCAGGGCCACTTGGCAAATCCGCTCTGCCCATTGGGCACGCTGCCGTGGGCGCAGTTGCTTGCCATCCTTTACCCCCGCCAGTACCTCGGGATCAAGGTGGGGTGGCAGGATGACTGCCGCTGCCACTACCGGCCCCGCCAAGGCTCCTCGCCCCACTTCATCCACGCCTGCTACCCGCAGGATCCCCTCTTGCCACAGGGATCCCTCGCACCTTAAGCTTGGCTTCGTTGCTCTGTCCATACGGCCTCAGCGCTGTCTCAAGCAAGAGCGCTAACCGGCTTGGCTAGCTGCTGCGAGAGCGCCGTCGTCTGGAGGCTGCTGGAGACTGGTGAGAGGGATCAATGACCACTTCTGGCGGCGCCCCTGTTGCCGGTGGCTTTGCTATTGATTCTGTAGGCAACCGTTCAGGCTGGGCAACTTCCGCCAAAGGCGCGCCGTTGGCAGAAGTTGTGTCGGTTTTTGCCTCCACCGGGCTGGCCACCTTGGCCGTGCCTGGCAAAATGACCCTAACCACCGTGTCTCGGCCCGCCGGCGGCGGCTGATCCAAAAGCAACAGGGGTGACAGACCCAGCTCCGAATAGACCCGCTGCTGGAGAGGAGTCATCTCCACAGTGATGGTTTGTCGAGCTGGCTGGCTCTCTGGGGACTCTATCCCACTGGCGCGCCCAGCATCCTCCCCCCGGCCAGGGCGATGGACTTCCTTGCGCTTCTGCTCTGCCCCTGCCACCGGCAGTGGCTGCGGGCTTTCCTCTTCTACCGCTCCCTCTTCGCGAGGCCGTTTGCGCACTGGCTCAGCCCTGGCTTCCTCTGGCTCCAGTCGCTCTCCTTGAGCAAGTCGAGAGCGGTCTAGACTTGGTGGCAATGCCCCATTGCTTCCTAGCTGCAGGCGCGCCCGCTGGGAATCGCCGTTGCGGGGCAGAATTGGAGCGCCCTCCTCTTCGCCCTCCTCAGCCTCGCCAGGCAGCGTTACCGGTCGTCCACTTTCGACAGTTAACAGCCGCCCCGGCTCGGATCCCGGCAGTCGGGCCAGGATCCCTAGCCCCTCACAGGTGGGGCAGGGGTGGCCAAAGATCTCGTAGAGGCTCTGCCCCTGCCGCTTGCGGGTGAGTTCCACTAGCCCCAACTCTGAGAGCTGAACCACCTGGGGGCGGGCCTTGTCATGGGCAAGGGCTTTGTTGAAGTGTTCCAAAACCAGCAGCTGATCCTGGCGGGAGTCCATGTCGATGAAATCCACCACGATCACGCCGGCAATGTTGCGCAGCCTCAGTTGGCGGGCAATCTCGGTGGCAGCCTCGCAGTTGGTCCACAGCACCGTCTCGCGGGAAGTGGCCGACTGGGTGAAAGAGCCAGAGTTGACATCGATCACGGTCAGGGCCTCCGTGGGCTCGATGACGATATAGCCCCCGGAGGGTAGATCCACCCGCGGCCGCAGCGCCTGGCGAATAACCGCATTGACCCGGAAATACTCCAAGATGGGGGTGGGCTCACGGTGAACCTCGACAACAACGCCGGGCGGCATTTTTCCTTTGTTCCAGCCTTGCAGATAGCTGCGCACCCGCTTCGCACCGGCCGCCGAGTCAGTAACGATGCGGTTGACATCGTCTGAGTAGACGTCCCGCAGCACCCGCTGGATAAAATCCTCGTCTCGTCTCAGTAGACCCGGCCCCCGTGCCGCCTGGTACTGCTGTTGAATCTCTTCCCAGAGCTTTTTCAATTGCTCCAGGTCATCGATCATCGCCTCTTCAGCGACTCCCTCGGCCTCAGTGCGCACCAACAGGCCCATTTGGGGGGGCTTAATCAAGATGGCTAGCGATTTCAGGCGATTGCGTTCTTCTCGATCCTCGATGCGGCGAGACAAATACACCCCTTTGCCGTAAGGTCGCAGCACCAGGTAGCGCCCTGGAAGAGCCAGGTCTCCCGTAAGACGCGGCCCTTTGTTGCCAGTGGGCTCTTTCATGACCTGCACCAGCACTTTCTGTTGCGGCAGGACCAGTTCGGAAATGGGAGCCTGGTTGCGTTTGAGGCGCAGCGGGCCTAGGTCACTGACGTGAATAAACCCGTTGCGTTCTCCAGAGCCGATGTTGACAAAGGCGGCATCGATGCTGGGCAGGACGTTCTCGATGACACCCACGTAGATATCCCCCACCTGGTGGGTGCCACTGGCGATGATCAGCTCTTGGACTTGGTCTTCGGCAAAGACAGCGGCAATGCGGTGTTGCTCAGCAATAACGATCTGCCTAGGCATGCATTTTCCTCCCCGCCCCCACGGCCTGCGGTTTTGGATTTGCCCTCGTCTCGGAGAAGTGGTGTTCTAGGATTGGCTCGATTTGACAACAAAATTGACTCATCGTGCAGCTGTCCATTACCCTAAGCTCTGCTCCAATGGCCAACGACGAACTTTATAGACAGGCAGCAGGAAAAAAGTAGCCCAGCAGAGGAGCCTGTGGCAGCCTAGCCACCTCTTGCCCGTAACTTGCCTGCAGGAAAGAAGCCTGTCCTCGGGAGAAATGAAAAGCTAGGTCTAACTGGAAGAGGCACACCTCTTTGTAGCACCTGGCGCCTGGGCCCTGTTGCGGCTGCTGCCTGCTCTAGATAGTGAGCTCAAATTTGGCCCGACTTTTGCTGGCTGCTCATCTTGCCTTGGGTTAGGTTGAGGGCTAGCAAGGGTGGCAGCGGCAGAAGCCAGGGGTAGCAAAATTATAGCGCTTGCGGGATCCCTCAGCCCAGCTAACCCTGATACCGCAGCCTGACTGGAGATTTGTCCAGGGGATCCTGCCACCCGTCCTCAGTCGGAATTCAAGG
Organism: Synechococcus sp. W65.1; assembly: GCF_047461615.1. Lineage (NCBI taxonomy): Bacteria > Bacillati > Cyanobacteriota > Cyanophyceae > Synechococcales > Synechococcaceae > Synechococcus > Synechococcus sp. W65.1. The sequence continues at coordinate 125,422 of NZ_JANSHI010000005.1, forward strand.
TGCCGTCCTCCCACAACAAGCGCAGCCGTTTGGACGCCTGCAGCGTCCAGCGAGGCAAGCCCAGGGCCTCGGCCATTTGCAGCAGTTGGTTGGGCCGCAGGTAGGCGCCGTTGTTGCGGCAACTGCCGCGGTAGAAGAGGTAGGCGCTGCCGTCGGGGGCCAAGCCCTGAAACTCCAGGTAGTATAGCAGGGGACGGGCATTGAAGAGAGAAGCTTTGCCCGACTTGGAGACTTTTTCAATCCAGATCTCGCGCGCATCCAGGATCTGGGTGACCCAGGCTGGCCAGTCGGCAGTGGGCGACTCGCAACTTACAGTGAGCTGATACTCAGCGGCATAGACGGCTTCGGTAGCCGAGGGATCTCGCAGGCCAATCTCTTGGATGGCCCGGATGGAGATTTCTGGCGGCAGTTGTTCGACAAGCAGGGCGCGCAGTTCGTCAGGGGTAACGGGCCCCTCGGGGCGCTTTAGCAATTCCAGATCGAGGACTTCGCCGTAGCCTTCCTGGCCGATGGGTAGGGCGTTGGCGTTGGCTAGTCGAGGCATGGGGTGGTAGCCGCCGCTGAAGGCTAGGGGCAAGCCGGCGCGCCGACAGGCCCGCTCCCATAGGCGCATGAGATCCAGGTGGCCTAGCCAACGCAGATCCCCAGTTTTGCTGTAGGTGATGCGGAAACGCTGGGCAGGCGGCTCTGGCTCGAGAGGATCGGGGGTGGGGGTGGGGCGGCTTTGCAAGGGCGGAACGGGCGGGGGCGGGATGACAATGTTGTGACCAAAGCCGGGACCGCAGACGCCGCAGGCGGAGCACTTCTCGAAGGAGCAGTCTTCTACCGTGATCGCTTCTAGGGCGCGGCGGTAGTCTTTCTGCAGCCATTTCTTGTCGATGCCGGTATCGATGTGATCCCAGGGCAAGGGATCCTCCAGGCCAAATTCGCGCATCGGGAGATAGGCGCAGAGGGCCACTGGATCGGCGCTGGGATCTACCGCCTCGCCGCAGTAGGCCTTCACCCAGGCGGCATAGGCGGCGTCGATGTTTTCCCACCAGGCATCCAAGCCGGCGCCAGCTCGCCAGGCCTGCTCGATCATGCGGCCCAGGGAGCGATCCCCTTTGCCAATCAAGTCCTCCAGGATGCTAAAGCGAATATCGGTAAAGTGGGCCTTGACTCCCCGCAGTCGCCGCAGTTCCCTTTGCAGCAGATCCTGCTTGCGCCGCACGTCAGCGTAGTCCACCCGGTGCCACTGGAAGGGCGTGTGGGGCTTGGGGACAAAGTTGGAGAGGGTGAGGGTAAACTCCACCCGCTTGCGGCCCAGGGCCGCACATTCTCGCTGCAGCATCTCGACCGTGCGGGCAATCCCAATCACATCGTCGTCAGTCTCGCCGGGCAGGCCAATCATGAAGTAGAGCTTAATTTTGTCCCAGCCCTCCTGGACTGCAGTGCGAATGCCGCGAATGAGGTCAGCATCGCTAAGGCCCTTGTTGATGATGTCCCGCAGCCGTTGCGTGCCGGCCTCCGGAGCAAAGGTCAGCCCCGAGCGGCGGGATCCCTTCATGATGGCGGAAATGTTCTCATCAAAGCGATCCACCCGCTGGCTGGGCAGGGAAAGGGCAATGTGCTGGCCAAGGAGACGGTTATGTAGCTCTGCTCCCACCGCCGGCAGGGAAAGGTAGTCAGAGCAGCTGAGAGAAGAAAGAGAAAACTCGTTGTAGCCGGTCTTGCGCAAGCCCTGCACCACCGCCTCCACTACCGCTTCCGGATCGACATCGCGGGCAGGGCGGGTGAGCATGCCGGGTTGGCAAAAGCGACAGCCGCGGGTACAGCCACGTCGCACTTCCACCACCAGGCGGTCGTGGACGGTGGCCACCAGCGGTACTAGACCAATGGAGTACTGCAGTTGGGGCAGCGCTACGCGGCGGCGAATGCGCTCCGGCACCCCAGGCACGATGGGCCGCGGGGGGATCCCCTCGTAAAACTGCGGCACATACACTCCTGGCACCTGGGCCAGCTCCAAGAGCACCTCCCGGCGGGGCTTGTGCAGGGATCCGGCCAGCACCTGACCAATTTCCGGCAGCACCTCTTCCCCATCCCCGAAGACGAAGAAATCAAAAAAGTCGGCAAAGGGCTCTGGGTTGGAGGTGGCAGTCGGCCCACCGGCAAAGATGAGGGGACACTCTTGTGGGGTAAAGGCTTGCCGTTCCCACCACTTGAGCGGGATCCCGGCCAGATCCAGCATCTCTAGGATGTTGGTGCCCCCCAGCTCATAGGCCAGGCTGAAGCCGACAATGTGGAAAGCGCGCAGGGGGCGACGCGATTCTACGGCAAACAGCGGGATCCCCAGCTGCCGCATCCGAGCCGCCAGATCCGGGCCTGGCAAGTAGGTGCGGTCGCACAACTGGTCTGGCTGGGCGTTGAGGATGTTGTAGAGGATGATGTGGCCCAGGTTGGAAGCCCCCACCTCGTACAGCTCCGGGTAACTTAGCACCCAACGCACCCGTGCCGAGTCCCAAGGGCGATGGACAGCCCCGAATTCTTTGCCCAAGTAGCGAGCTGGCCGCTGGATTTCAGGCGTGAGCAAGCGATCCAAATCAACGGGTTCTAGGTGTGCTTCCGTGGCAGCCGCAGCAAGCATGGGGATCCTGGCAAGAAGTAAACGCAGCTACTAATTCTGACTCTAGCCGAACTTTTCCAGCAGCCCAAACCCGGCGTGGTTTCTGTGTAGGCAACGGGCGCAACCCTCAAGAAAAGGACAGCTCGACGGGAAGTGATCCCGTAAAGATCCCTCCAGTGGGGCAGTGGAGATAAACCCCGCTCCTAGCTAGGGGTCGTGGAAAAAGTCCGCCTTTGTCCAGTGTTGTATCAGTCTTCAGATCAGAGCAGTCAATCCTGCTCTTCCTCTGCCTTGAGGGAGTACCCAGAAGCTACTGCCAAAGCTTCCAGCGAGCGGAGTCCCACGTAACTGCGGCCATTGATAATCCAAGTGGGATAGCTGGTGATCCCTGCCTTCGTACATTCCTCAACCTGAGGCGTGCCGGGCCCGTTGGGCGAGCACTCCACGTAGGGTATCTGGGCAAAGGCCGACCCAAACAAGGCCTTCTGCTCTTGGCAGTGGGGGCACCAATAGGCCCCGTACATGGTGGCGCCAATCTTGCGCAGGTGGGCTGCTAAGCCTGCCGCTAGGGGGCTGGGCGGAGGAGCCTGCTTGGCGTACACCCCAAGGGTAACTACCAACGTAAACAGGCCCACGAGAATGTAACTGAAAGCCAGCTTGGCCCAGTCCAGCCAGCGGTGGCCAAACACCGTGACGAGCCACAGCCCCGCTACCAACCCCATCGCTACCGTGCAGTACAGGCAGAATTGCCGTAGCACCGCCACCATCAGGTAAAGCATGTACAGCTCAAAGGCAGTCATGGCGGAAACCAAGCCAAATAGGGCTGGCCACCGCCACCGCTTCACTCCTGGAATCCCCTCCGGCAGCCCTGCCAGGGCCAAGACGGCTAGAAACCCCAGCAGGCCAATGGCTGCGGTTGGGATCCCCAAAAACTCTGCCCACCGACTGGAGAGCACCAGGTTACACCCCCCATCCCCCCCACAGAAGGCAGCAGGTTGCTCCGTCAGCTTGGTGTAGGTAAGGTAGGCTGTTAACAGAACTCCCAAGCTGGACAAGAAGACCAAGATTGGGCGCGCATGGCGCTGCAGCCAGGTTTCTTCTGGGGTTCTGAGATAGGAAGCCATAGGATCGTTCCAGCAGCTTGACACCCCTGAAATTATAGAGGGGCAGAATTGACCTCGTCCGTGGGATCTAACACCGGCAAGCCGGCTGAGCGACGTACTTGAGCGGCCAAACTGTCTCCCAGCCGCAGGGATCCCAGCTTGGGGTCAGAGAGGGGGCGGTCGCAGATCCCCCAGCGGCGGCGAAAGTAGCGGGCTAAGTCGGCTTCGGCCAAAACTAGATAAACTGGACGGCCATGGGGACAGGTGTGGGGGTTAGCCGTGCGCTGCCAGGCATCCAGCAACTGCTGCATCTGCTCCAGGGTAAGCGGGATCCCGTTGCGCAAGGCACCACGACAGGCCAGGGTTACCTGAGCTGCTTCTAGATCCGCACAGCGGCTGAGTTCCAGAAGGGATCCCTGCACCTCTTCGGGGTCTTCCGAGCAGAGAGCTAGCGGCAGGCGGCGCACCAAATACGTAGCGGGGCCAAAGGGTTCCGGCTCTAGCCCCAACTGTTCCAGCTGCTCCACGGCTTGGGAAGACAATCCCTGCAACATTACTGGTGTCTCGAGCTCCACTAGCTGCCAGTGCCGTTGGATCTCCTCATAGCGCACTCGCTCGTGGGCCAGGTGTTGCTCCACTAGCCACAGCCCCTGGGGGTGCTCCGCTAGAATGTAGGTTTGGTGCAGTTGGGCTAGCGCCTTCAGGGGGGGCAAGGAGCAGCCAGCGGCGGAGGGAGCTGAAACCTTGTAGAGCGACTTGGACTCGCTGGCGCGGAGGAGATGGAGAGAGCGGCGGCTGGACTGGGCAGAGCCTGCGCGCAGAAGATCCTGCAGGTACTGGCGCAATTGCTCCTGTCGCTTCTGCGGCTTTTGTAGATAGAGCTCGCTCTTAGCCGGATGGCGGTTCCAGTCCACTTGTTCCGGTGGCAGGCGCAGGTGCACCACTACCAGAGGATGGCGGTGGCGGGGCAAAGCGTGTTGAAAGACTGACTGGATTAGCCGTTGCCACTCCAGCATCTGCACAAAGCGACCATTGACGGCCACCCGGATCCAATCGGGGCGAGGGCGATGCAGGCGATCCGGCAAGCCCACCACCAACTCCCAGTCGCTATCCCCCTCTTGAATGCGCCGGTAGCGCAGATCGGAAGGCTCCACCTGCGGCAACATTTGCAGGAGCAGATCCTGCAGAGATTGGCCCGGCCAAAGACTAAGTAGCAGCTGCCCCTCCTGGCAGACTTGCCAGCTAACCCCTGGATGGGCTAGTGCAGCGTTCTGGATCAAGGTTAGGAGTGAGCGCGTCTGGGGCGGGGGACAGCGGCGCAGGGGCCAGCTAGCAAACAAATCCGCCACCGTCACGACTGTCCCCAGAGCGGTGGCTGCTGGCTGCTTGTGGATCAACTCCCCCTGCTGGTCGTAGGTGGCCAGCCAGCCATGCTCATCGGTGGCATGACGGGTCTGGATGGTCAGGGATCCCAAGCGGGCTAGGCTGTGCAGAGCTTCTCCGCGAAACCCTAGGCTGCACCCATCCCACTTGCTCGTGGTATGGCGACGGGCTACCTGCTCCAACTCCGAGCCTGGGATCCCTTGGCCGTTATCGGCTACCCGCACCTGCCAGCGGCTGGGCCAAAGATCTACCTGAACGCGGCTGGCCTGGGCATCAAGGGCGTTTTCTATTAATTCCCGCAGGGCTGCCTCCAGGGAGTCGATCACCTCTCCCGCCGCCATTTGGGCAACTCGTTCCGGACTTAGAGGCCGAATCTTGACCATGGGAATATCCAGCACTGCTCCGCGGGGAGTCCTCTTTGCTCAATACGCCCAGTATGTCCTGAAAGAAAAACCCCTGGCGCTGAGGCCAGGGGAAGTAGAGTCAGGAAACCTGGGGAAGCACTAGCCCCGCACAGCCGGCGCTACCTCCACCGCCGCCAAGTCCAGCGGGAAGTTGTGCG
>NZ_JANSHI010000006.1:0-130967 GCF_047461615.1 Synechococcus sp. W65.1
AACCTGACATGGTAAGTGCGCTCGTGGAACCAAGAACGAGAATCCCCGGCCTACGGCCCGCTGTCGCGAATGCCCTTTAGGGCGGGGAGTATGTCAATCCAGGCTAGCCAGCCGTTTGCGCTTGGAGGGTAAGGAACTCAGGCAGTTTGCGCCTGGCGCGCCAGCCCCGTTGCCGCCAAAGCAGCCAAGGCGCGATCCCGGTAACGGCCATAGCGCTCTTGTTTGCTGCGAACCTTTTGCCCCTCCAGCTCCGGCAAGAGGCCAAAATTGGCTGGCATGGGCTGGAAGTACTTGGGATCGGCGCTGCTGATGAACTGAAACAGGGATCCCATCATCGTCTCCGGCGGCAACGTGATCAAAGGCAGCCCCAGAGCCAGGCGGGCGGCGTTCTGTCCGGCCAGCCACCCCCCCGCCACGGCGCAGGCGTAGCCTTCAGTGCCCACCAACTGGCCGGCAGCCAACAGGGTCGGACGGCGGCGAAATTGCAACGTAGGCAGCAAAAGCTGTGGCGAGTTCAAAAAGGTGTTGCGGTGCATCACGCCAAAGCGGACAAACTCCGCTGCTTCCAGGCCGGGGATGAGGCGAAAGACCCGCTGCTGTTCTCCCCACTTCAAATTGGTCTGAAAGCCCACCAGGTTCCACAGCTTGCCCGCTCTGTCCTCCTGGCGTAGCTGCACCACCGCATAGGGCCGGGATCCCGTGCGGGGATCCACCAGCCCCACCGGCTTCAAGGGCCCAAAGCGGAGGGTGTCTTTGCCGCGGCGGGCCATTTCTTCAATGGGCAGGCAGCCCTCGAAAAACTTGCGCTCCTCTTTTTCAAAATCCTTAAGGGGCACCTGTTCTGCCTCCACCAGCGCCTGCCAGAAGCGCTCGTACTCCGCCTCTGTCATAGGGCAGTTGAGGTAGGCCGCCTCTCCTTTGTCGTAGCGAGAAGCCTGAAACACTACTGCGCGGTTGAGGGAATCCCCGGTAACAATGGGGCTGGAAGCGTCAAAAAAGCTCAGGTATTCCAGGCCGGTGAAGGCTTGCAGCGCCTTGGCTAGGGGCTCGCTGGTTAGGGGGCCGGTGCAGAGGACAGCTATCCCTTCTGGGATCTCGGTCACCTCCTCCCGGCGCAGGGTAATGAGAGGATGGTTGGCAATGGCTTCTGTCAGGGCCTGGCTAAAGCGAGCCCGATCCACAGCTAGGGCCCCCCCTGCCGGCACAGCGTGGCGATCCGCGGTGGCGATCACCAGAGATCCCAGTTGGCGCAGCTCTTCCTTAAGCAGCCCTGCCGCTCGATCGCTGGCTATGGCCCCGAAGGAATTGCTGCACACCAGCTCTCCCAGTAGATCCGTATGGTGGGCCGGGCTTTGCCGCACAGGGCGCATCTCCGAGAGGATGACGGGCACCCCCAGTTGGGCGATTTGCCAGGCGGCTTCTGTCCCTGCCAGCCCCCCGCCCACCACATGGATGGGGGCCACGGTTGGCGATGGATGCGCGGGATGGTGCATCACAGCCTCCAGAGATAGGTATTCCCCGCTAGCAGCTCCCTCAGGCGGCAAAGTGAATGCGCAGGTAGTCCTCTTCCATTTTGGCTCGTGCCGGCTTCATGGCCGCTAGAGCCTGGGGCAACACCAGGTTGCGGCGGTGGTTGCCAATGCGGATGTTGAGCTCGTCGCCAGTTTTGCTCAGCTCCACCTGCTCTTTGGGGATCCCGGGCAAGTAGAGGTCTAGGCGGTACTGGCCGTTGTCGGTAACCACCTGCATTGTCTGCTCAGCGTAGAACACCTCCGCCGGGTTGCGGTCTCCCCAGAGATCCTTTTTCAGGCGGGCCAGGGCGTCCCACCCCACCAGCTCCTCGGGGTAAAGCGGGATCTCCACCACCGGTAGAGGAGCAAAGTCCTCGTGGATCTGCTGGCGATACTTCTGCTGGGCAGCCTTCCAGGCGGCAAAGTAGGGATCCACCACCCCTTCTGGCAAAATGCGGTTGGCGATCACCAAATCGGTGGCGACGCCGTAGAGGCTGAGGTAGGCATGCGCCCGCAGGGACTCCTTGATCACCATCTTTTCGGGGTTGGTGACCAGGCGCACTGAGGTGATGCGGTTGTCGGTAAGGATGCGCTCTAGCCGCTCGATCTTCTGGTAGAACTCGTAGGGGGCATCTAGCACCTGGTCATCTGGCAGGGGGATCCCGGTTAGCCCTTTAACAATCGGCTCGGCAATAGGGCGCAGCACCCGCGCCAGCCCCTGTAAAGGTTTGTAGAACTTGCGCATGTACCAGCCGGAAACATCGGGCAAGCTGAGGAGGCGCAAAGCCGTGCCAGTAGGGGCTGAGTCGATGATGAGCACATCGAACTTGCCTTCGTCGTAGTGGCGGTTGACCCGCACCAGGGCAAAGATCTCGTCCATCCCCGGCAGCACCGCCAGCTCCTGCGCCTGCACGCCGTCCAGCCCGCGGGCCTGCAACACCTGCGTGATGTAGGCCTTGACGGATCCCCAGTTCAGTTCCAGCTCCTGCAGGGCATCCAGCTCCGCTCCCCAGAGGTTGGGTTTGACCTCCACCGGCTCGTGGCCCAAGGGTTGGTCGAAACTGTCGGCCAGGGAGTGGGCCGGATCGGTGCTCAGCACCAGGGTTTTTAGGCCAAGCTCGGCACAACGCCAGCCGGTCGCCGCTGCCATCGAGGTCTTGCCGACCCCTCCCTTGCCAGTCATGAGGATGATGCGTTGCATGGGAGCGCCGTTTACATTCTTTTACAGTTCTAGGCTAACCGATTTGCTCTTTTCTCCTCCGAGCAGCCAAGGGCTGGAGGGCAGTCAACAGGTACACTATATGGTTGCTGAGAAAGTAATGGCCAAGAGTCAAGCCGGTGAAGACAGGTGGGAGGTGGAGGATGATGCGTCGCTGGCGCAGTTTGCTGCTACTTGCCATCCTAACGTTGGGCCTGTGGCTGGGATCCCTTCCTGTCCAGGCGGCTGCCGCCTTGCCCCGAGAGCTACAGCAGCTAGAGCAACACGTAGAGCGGCTGCAGAGCCTGGTGGACGCTGAGGATTGGCTGGAGATCCGCTCCTTCATTCACGGGCCGATGGGCCTGACCCGCAAGACCCTAACCAGCCTGGCAAACACCTTGCCCCAGCAGCAAAAGCGGGAGATGCTGCGCTTGGCCAAGGAAATGGGCCGCAGCTTGGAAGAACTGGACTTTGCCGCCAAAGCCTACGACCAACCAGAGGTGGAAGCTGCCCAGGCCAAGGTGAGAAAGACGTTGCAAGAGCTCAAGGCCCTGTTTTCGTAGTTGGGGACAGAGCGGATCAAGTTAAGGGGAAACGCTCCCGCAGATCTTGAGCCACCGGCGGGGGTACCAGGTGGTCAATGGGGCCGCCCAGCTTGGCCACTTCCTTAACTAAGCTGCTACTGACAAAGCTGTGCTCGCTAGCAGTAGCAAGGAAAAGGGTTTCCAACTCAGGAGCCAGGAGCTTGTTGGTGTGGGCCATCTGCAGCTCGACATCAAAGTCAGATAGCACCCGCAAGCCGCGCACAATGACTTTTGCCCCTCGCTGGCGGGCGTAGGCCACCGTCAGGCCGGAAAAGGTGTCGACCTCAACGTTTTTTAGGTGGGCAACAGAGAGGAGGATCTGGGCTTGCCGCTGCTCAGGAGTAAACAGAGGCGTTTTGTTGGGGTTTTTCAGGACTGCAACGATGACTTTGGAAAACAAGCGGCTGGCCCGCTCGATGATGTCGAGGTGCCCAAAGGTGATGGGGTCGAAGCTGCCGGGGTAGAGGGCAATCATGCTAGAGAGGGTACCGCTCTTCTTAGCCTACCTGCTCTCGGGCCCACGCCAGATAGGTAGCGCTTACCTGAGCAGCCGGCAGAGCCAGGATCTCCGGCTCCTGGTAGGGGTGGAGCTCCCGCAGCCGCTGTTCCAGGCGGGGATAAGCCCTGCTGGGCAACTTAAGCAGCAGCAAGTATTCTTTCTCTGTCTGCAGGGATCCCTGCCAGCGATAGTAGGAGGTAATTGGGGGCAGCACCTGGGCGCAGGCCACGTAGCGCTCGGCCACTAGGGTGTGGGCCAGGCGATGGGCGTCGGCTTCGGAGCCCACGGTGGTCAGGACTACGGAGAGGGTTTCTAGGGCGGTCTTGTCGTCCATTAAAGCTGGCTGTAGGCATTCCTCTCCCCCATCCTACCCTTCAGGCTCCGCAAGAAAAAGAGCAGGGCTAGGCCAGCCCGTCGGCAGCAAATCTGCAGGGGCACTACCTTACTAGTAGATAGGAACTGCTGCCGTCGGAGCCGCAAGGCGGCAATAAAGTCCTGAGCGCAATCCAAGGCGAGGCTGGCAGGGGGGTGCAGACTTTGGCAGCTTTTGGGTGAACCAGCCTAGAGGTCCGTCAGGGCTACCCCTAGGGAGACGAAGTGTTCTACCCTGGCATGAGGGCGGGTAGTTTACAATAGAACTTTGCCCGGCTCAGGTCGGGCTTGTATCTTGTCGTTTCATCTAAGGAGAAACAAGCCTTGCCGAAATTTGCCCTAAAAGCCTTGTGGCTGCAAAACGATTTGGCCATTGCAGTGGATCAAGTAGTGGCCAAAAACCGCAGTCCTCTCACCCGCTACTTCTTCTGGCCCCGAGATGATGCTTGGGAACAGCTTAAGGCTGAACTGGAAAGCAAAAGCTGGATTAGTGAGGAAGATCGCATCAACTTGCTCAACCAAGCCACTGAGCTCATCAACTACTGGCAAAATGGTGGGCGCGACCGCCCCATTAGCGAAGCCCAAGCCCAGTTTCCTGACATCCTCATCAGCGACAGTTCGTGAGTGTTCCTTGCTTCCGCCTGCTATCTCTGCATCCAGGCCATCTTGCTGAGGCTGCCGCCTTTGGGCTAGATTAGCACTCGAGGTTCCAGAGTGCTAACTCTTGACCTAGCCAAGGGAAGGGATCGCTGTCGACCTCGCAGGATCCCGCTCTGCCCGGTAGCACTTAGAACAAGTGGCCTAGTTGCTAGTCGAGATAGCGAGGATCAGGGATTCTATGGCAAAGCAGATTTTGTTTAAGGAAGAGGCCCGCAAGGCTCTAGAAGAGGGCATCAATCAAGTAGCAAACACAGTCAAGGTTACGATTGGCCCCAAGGGGCGCAATGTGGTTCTAGAGAAGAAATTTGGCGCTCCTCAGATTGTTAACGACGGAGTAACAATTGCTAAAGAAATTGAGTTGGCCAATCCCTTGAAAAATGCCGGTGCCCAGTTGATGCGGGAGGTGGCCAGCAAAACCAACGACGCGGCCGGGGATGGCACCAGTACAGCCACCATCTTGGCCCAGAGCATGATCCAGGAGGGGCTAAAGCACGTTGCGGCAGGAGCTAACCCTGTAGCCCTGCGGCGCGGCATTGAAAAGACCACCGCCTACCTGGTGGAGAAGATTGCCGCCCAGGCCAAACGGGTGGAGGATCGCAAGACCATCACCGAGGTGGCCACTATCTCTGCCGGTAACGACAGCGAGGTAGGCGAGATGATCGCCAAGGCCATGGATGCGGTGGGGCGAGAGGGGGTGATCACGGTCGAAGAGTCCAAGTCGATGGAAACCCAGTTGGAAGTAGTGGAGGGAATGCAGTTTGACCGCGGCTACATCTCTCCCTACTTCATCACCGATACCGAGCGGATGGTAGCGGAATACGAAAACGCCTATCTGCTCATCACGAGCAACAAGCTCTCCAACGTGCAGGAGCTGGTGCCTCTGCTGGAGCGGCTGGCTCGGGAGGGGCGGCCCCTACTGGTGATTGCCGAAGATGTGGAGGGAGAAGCCCTGGCTACCCTAGTGGTCAACAAGCTGCGGGGAGTGTTGAATGCGGTGGCGGTGAAGGCTCCCTCCTTTGGGGAGCGGCGCAAGGCCATGCTGGAGGACATTGCCATCCTCACCGGGGGCCGGCTCATCTCGGAGGAAATTGGCGTCAAGATGGAGAATGTCACCCTGGACATGCTGGGGTCGGCCCGCAAGATCACGGTTACCCGCGACAAGACCACCATTGTTACCGATGGCAGTACTAAGGCAGCCGTAGAGAAGCGGGTAGCTCAGCTCCGCAAGCAGCTGGAGACCACCGATTCTGAGTACGACCGCGAGAAGTTGCAGGAGCGAATTGCCAAGCTGGTTGGCGGAGTGGCGGTCATCAAGGTGGGAGCTGCCACCGAGACCGAGCTCAAAGACCGCAAGCTGCGCATTGAAGATGCTCTCAACGCCACGCGAGCAGCCGTGGAGGAAGGGATCGTCCCTGGCGGGGGGGTGACACTGCTCCACCTTTCCAAGGGGATCCCAGACTTTAAGGCCAAGTTGAATGCCGAAGAGCAGGTGGGGGCAGACATTGTCTACCAGGCCGTGCGGGCGCCGCTCTATCAGATTGCCCACAATGCGGGGCTGGAGGGATCAATAGTGGTGGAAAAAGTTCTGGAGCAAGAGATGCCCTACGGCCTCGACGCCCTGACCGCCGAGTATGTGGACATGTTTGCCCGCGGGATTGTAGACCCGGCCAAGGTGGTGCGCTTGGCCCTGCAAAATGCGGCTTCCATTGCCGCCATGTACCTCACCACGGAGGCCGTGGTCGTCGAGAAGCCAGAGCCCAAGCCGGCCAAAGGCCGCTCGAGTAAGCCAGGAATGATGTAAAGCCTCTTCTCTGCAAGCCTAGGCCCCTATTCGGGGGCTTTTTCTTGGGCAGAGCTTTCGGGCCGCAGCAGGGGAAAGGCGATGACATCCCGAATGCTGGGAGCATCGCACAGCAGCATCACCAGGCGGTCAATGCCTAGGCCAAGACCGCCCGTGGGAGGAAGGCCATATTCCAGGGCCGTGAGGAAGTCTTCGTCAAGAAAGTGGGCTTCTTCCTTGCCGGCTGCCTTTAGGGCTGCCTGGGCCTCCAGCCGCCGCCGCTGATCCACCGGATCGGTGAGCTCCGAGTAGGCGTTGGCGGTCTCCCGCCCAACAATGAACAGCTCAAAGCGCTCGGCCAGCCCCGCCTTGCTGCGGTGAGGCTTGGTGAGCGGACATACCTCCAGGGGATAGTCCAGGACAAAGGTGGGTTGGCGCAGGCGGCTTTCACAGCAGTGCTCAAAGGCCTTGACCAGCAACTGGCCAGGAGAGTCCTGGGGTGAGAGATTGGGGATCCCTTGCGCGGCCAAGGCGGGCAAGAGCTCCTCAGAGCACTCTTTTTCTACATCGATGAAGATGCCAGTGGCCTCTTCCACCAGCTCTTGCATCGTCACCCGTCGCCAGGGGGGGGTGAGGTCGATGGCTTCCCCTTGGTAGGTAAGCTGCAGGGATCCCCGCACAGCCAGGGCGGCGTTGCACACCAAGGTTTCGGTGAGCTCCATCATCGTGTGGTAGTCGGCAAAGGCTTGGTAGGCCTCCAGGGAGGTAAATTCCGGGTTGTGGCGGGTGGAGATCCCCTCATTGCGAAAGACCCGCCCAATTTCGTAAACCCGCTCGATCCCGCCCACCACTAGCCGCTTCAGGTGCAGCTCGGTGGCAATACGGAGGTAGAGATCTAGATTCAGGGCGTTGTGGTGGGTTACAAAAGGCCGCGCCTCTGCCCCCCCGGGGATAACCTGCAACACCGGCGTTTCAATTTCCACAAAGCCTCGCTCTTCCAGGGTCTGCCGCAGGGAGCGGATGATCTTGGCGCGGTCGAGCAGGGTCTGTTTGACCTCGGGGTTGACAATGAGATCGACGTAGCGCTGGCGGTAGCGTTTTTCCACATCCCGCAGGCCGTGCCACTTGTCAGGCAGAGGCAGCAGGGCCTTGGTCAGGATCTGGTATTCGTCCACCCACACCGACAGCTCCCCTTTTTCGGTGCGCTTGAGGCAGCCCCTGGCCCCCAGCCAGTCGCCCACGTCGATGAGCTTGTCTAGGTTCTTGAAAGCCACCTCCCCCATGCGCTCTGTTAGCCGCTGCTTCTCCAGGTAAAGCTGGATGGTGCCAGAGCGATCTTGCAGAGTCAAGAAAGCGAGTTTACCCATCACTCGCCGCGCTCGGATTCGCCCAGCCACGGCCACCTGGACATCCTCCCGCTCCCCGCCAGGCTCCAGGTCAGCAAATTGCGCCTGCAACTCGGCAGCTAGGTGGGTAACGGGAAAAGAATAGGCATAGGGCAGGATCCCTTGCTCCTGCAGGTGGCGGACCTTTTCTAGGCGGGCAGCCCGTTGAGCGGCTTCGCTGCTAGTGGAAGGGGTGGACATAAGTAAAAACTGCTGAAACCAACAAGCGAGGAAGAGGATCCCGGCTTTGCCCCTGCGCTCCCTAGAAGGCGCTTAGGCTCTAGGACAGGCTTAAGGCTTATCCCTGGGCAAGGCCAGCCAAGAGGGCCTGCACCTGCTGGAGGTGAGCCCAGGCGCTGGAGCTCCCTTCTTGGTACCGACTCAGCTCCGCCTCCAACTGCCCCAGATACCCTGCCCACTCTGCCCAGCGCTCTTGCTCAGCAGCAAGCGCAGCTTGCAGTTGGTTGAGGCGCCCCCAGGTTTCGGCCATTGCCTGGGCACGGGCCCGCAGGGCCTCCTCCTCTTGCTCTAGGTGTTGCCACTCCTGCTCCAGGTCCTGCTGTTGGCGGTTCAGTTGCTCCTGTTGAGCTGAGAGGGAAGCTTCCAGTTGGTGGACAAGCGTTTGCAGGCGGTCTTTTTCCTGGAGCAGCTCCTGCTTTTGCTCGGCCATCTGTCCCAGGAGGGAGCCAATATCCACTCGAACCGGAGCGGCAGCCTGATTCTGTAGCTGCTTGAGGCGAGCCTCGTGGCGGGCTAGTTCCTCGTACTCCCGCTGCAGGTTTTTCTCTTGGGGCAGCAGAGCTTCTTCTAGGGCGCTACAGGCAGCCTGGGCGTAGTCGATCTCCATTTCGAGGTCAAACCGTTCCTCGGGAGAGGCGGTGGCCAGCCGCGCTTGTAACCCCTGTAAGGTTTGCCGGTTCTGCTCCAGCTCAGCCCGCTGCTGGCTAACCTGGGCCGCCCGCTGCTCGTAGTCCCGGCGCATTTGGCTAACCAAAGCCGCCAGCTCCTCCACTGAGACCGCCACCTCCTCCCCTCCGTTGCGGCTACCGTCAACGATGAAGTCGTACTCCTGAACCAAACGGTAGGCTTTTTGCTGGAGGCTCTCCTGAGAGTGCAACTGCTGGAGGATCCTCTGCAGTTGCTCTTGGTAAAGCTGCAGGGATCGCTGCTGAACCTGCCAGCTAGCCTGGCTTTGCTCGAGGGCATGGCGGGATCCCCACCAGGCAGCGCGGCGCTCCCGCCAGGCTTGGTAGTCCCGCTCCAGCTCCTCCTGGCAAAGTTGGGCTTGCTGTCGCTCCTGCTCCAGTTGGGCCATCTGGTGGTGGAAGTGCTCCTGCTGCTGCTGAACCTGGCCTTTTAAACTTTGCAGAAGATCCAGGGGCGCCGTAGGGAAACTTAAATGTTCCTGAACTTCTTGCAACAAAGCCCGGAGCTGGGCTGCTTCAGCTTCTCTAAGGCGGCTGGAGCGAGCTTCCAGTTCCTGCCGCTGTCGGTTGAGAGCTTCTCGCTGCTCTCCAATCAGGCGCTGTTGCTCAGCCAGATAGGCTTGCTGGTTGGTCAGCTCCTCTTTGAGACTCTCCAGAAGTTTGCGCTCCTCCTCGACCGCTTTGTATTGCTCGTACAGCCGCTGCACCTCCTCTTCTTGGGCAGCCAGCTCCATCTCGCGGCGGGTGAGCTCTTGGGCCTGAAAGGTGAGGGACTTGCGCCAATTCTCGATCTCTTCCTCTTGGCTGCGGACTTTTTGCTGAAGTTGGCTGAAACTTTGCAGGTAGGTTACCACTTGGCGAGCAGCTTCGCTGATGCGAGTTACCTGACGGTTGCCAGAGACCTCTGCTAGCACCAGCGCCCCATCCTTGAAGCGCCCGGCTTCTTGAGCAATGCGGCCATCCAGGGTGATGGATTCTTCGTTGACGGCCACCCAGGTGTTGTCCTGCTGTTGCTTAGCTAGTAGTTGCAGAGACGACTTGGCAAATCCAAGTGGCTTGGAGAGCTCTGCTAGGTACAGCACGCCTAACCCCCTCAAATATGGACAGCAATAACCTCAATCCTGCTTTAGGGCCGCCGCTCAACTTGCAGGTTAACCCGCCATCTCAGTTGCTGATCCCAACCTCAACGATAGGGTAAAAAAAACGCCTTTGCCAGAGGCTGCTTGGGGAAACCTGGAGTAGCTATTCAAACTGGCCGCTTAGCCCTAGAGTGATCTAGGGTGAGGTGATAAGGTTCTGGTCAGGGGCGATATGGAGCTGCAGAGTGAACCGCTTGCTATTCGTCGGCGTTCCCCTGCCCCAGCAGTAGTGGTCGCCTCGCAGGTCTACCAGATAGCAGCGCCCGAGGCTGAGCCGCGCCACATTTTGGAAGCCATTGTCTGGCACAAAGAGCAGGAGGTGGAGCGCCAGCGGGAGCAGCTTCCTCTCAAGGAATTGCAACGGCAACTGGAGCAGGCTCCCCCCGTGCGGGATTTCGTGGCCGCTCTCACCCAATCCCCCCACCCCGTCTCTCTCATTGCTGAGGTGAAAAGGGCCTCTCCTAGCCGCGGCATCCTCCGGGATCCCTTTGACCCAGTGGCCATTGCCCGCAGCTATGAAGCAGGGGGGGCCAGTTGCCTATCGGTGCTTACAGATGAGCGGTTTTTTCAGGGCAGCGGCGAGTACCTGCGCCAGATCCGCCAGGCAGTAGGGATCCCCATCCTCTGCAAGGAGTTCATCCTCTACCCCTACCAAATCCTCTGGGCCCGCAGCCTAGGAGCGGATGCGGTGCTGCTGATTGCCGCCATTCTCTCGGATGCCGACTTGGGCTACTTCCTCAAGCTCGTTCAGCGGTTGGGCATGGCGGCTTTGCTGGAGGTGCATACCGCTCAGGAGCTGGAGCGAGTCTTAGCCTTGCCGCAACTGCAACAGGCCAAGGGGCGGGTGTTGATTGGAATCAACAATCGCGACTTGAGAACCTTTACAGTCGACTTAAGGACGACACGCAACCTCCTAGCCGCCTACCGGGATCGCCTGGGGGATCTGCCGGTGGTCAGCGAGTCTGGCATCCACACCTTCGCCGATCTGCAGCAGTTGCAAGCCTGGGGGGTGCGCGCCGTGCTGGTGGGGGAAGCCCTGGTCACGCAGCCAGATCCTGGCCAAGGGGTGCGCTCCCTGTTGTCCCCGTAAACTTTTCGCCAGCCACCAAGATGGATCCCTTCTAGATCGATGAAACGGATTCCGGTGCCAGCCCACATCCACTATGAGTTTCTGCTGCGGGTTTTGGAGCGGCAGACGTTTCCGGCGGTCGAGGAACAGGATTTTGGCAACCGCGGCCGCACGCAGGAGCTGATCACCTCTTTGCGCAAGGCCCTCACCCAACAGTTGCAACTGGAAGAAGAGTGGCGCCAGCGGGGCTACCAAGTGGACTACCGCTGGAACCTGGACGATCCGCCTCCCTCCCCTTGACCTTCTAGCCCCCTGCAAGGCTTAGCATCGAGCTATGGAGGTGTAGAGGCTTTTCAGGATGCAGGTTGTTTTGACGGTGCCCAAGCTGGCCTGCTCGGCTTGTGTGGAGACCATTGCCCAGGCGGTGCGGCAACGGGATCCCCAGGCCCAAGTGGAAGCGGATCCCAAGACTAAGCAGGTGCGGATTCTCTCCGCGCAGACAGACACGGACTGGCGGCAGGTTCTTGCCCAAGTGGGCTATCCGCCGGCGTAGCGACGTCGGCAGGACAAAGCTCCCGGCTGGGGTTTTCCTCATTGTTGGGAGGAAGGAGGCTTTGGCGTTGCTTTTACTCGGAGGGCAGCCATGTCTGGTTCTAGTACCCCCAACCCCTCTGCCCCATCTGCTGCCGGCACTTGGCGCTTGGCCATCCAGGGTATGAGCTGTGCCTCCTGCGCTGCCGGCATTGAACGGGCGCTGGGCCAGGTGCCAGGGGTGACGGCGCAAACGGTGAACTTTGCCAGCGAACAGGCGATTGTTCAAGGGGATCCCCGGCTGGTGAGCCCCCAAGCCTTGATCCAGGCGGTGGAGCAGGCGGGGTATCGGGCCCACCTCATCCAAGACGATTGGCAACCGCTGGAGCCGACGGATCCCGAGCGGATTGCCCAACGGGCGGCAATAGGAATAGGCATCAGCACGGCGCTGCTAGTGGGATCGTTGCCGATGATGCTGGGGAGGGAGATCCCCGGCTTGCCCCTACAGGATCCGTGGCTGCAGTTGCTGCTGACAATACCGGTGCAGTTTTGGGTGGGCCAGCCGTTTTATCGCGGGGCCTGGGCGGCTTGGCGGCGGCGAACGGCCGATATGAACACCCTGGTGGCCTTGGGAACCAGTGCCGCCTTCTTCCATTCCCTTTTTGCCACCCTCTTTCCCGACTTCTTCCACCGGCAAGGGCTGCACCCCGAGGTGTACTACGAAGTAGCGGCCGTGGTCGTCACGCTGGTGCTGGTGGGCAAGTGGATGGAGCAGCGGGCCAAAGCCCAAACCTCCGAGGCCATCCACAAGCTGATGGGGCTGCAGCCCAAAACCGCAAGGGTAATTCGCCAGGGAGTGGAACAGGAGATCCCAATTGGGGAGGTGCAAGTAGGAGATTGCATCCGCGTGCGCCCCGGCGAGAAGGTGCCGGTGGACGGTGTAATCCTGGAAGGTTCCTCGGCGATAGATGAGTCGATGGTAACCGGGGAAAGCCTGCCTGTCGTCAAATCGGTGGGGGATGAGGTTATCGCGGCCACTCTCAACCAGACCGGCAGCTTTGTCATGAAGGCCCAGCGGGTAGGCAAAGATACGCTTTTGGCCCAGATCGTGCGCCTGGTGCAGGAAGCTCAGGGATCCAAAGCTCCCATTCAGCAGGTGGCAGATCGAGTGACCTCGTGGTTTGTGCCGGCGGTCATTGGAGTGGCGGCGGTAACGTTTGGGCTCTGGTGGGGACTGGCGGGCAAGCCAACGTTGGCTTTGGTCAATGCCGTTGGGGTGCTGGTCATTGCCTGCCCTTGTGCCTTGGGTTTGGCCACCCCCACCTCGATCCAGGTGGCCACAGGGCGAGGAGCAGAGCTGGGGATCCTGGTGAAGCGGCCTGAGAGCTTGGAGGTTTTGGCCCATCGCCTTGCCACCGTGGTCTTGGACAAAACCGGCACTCTCACCGCTGGCCGTCCCGCTGTTACCGATATCTGGACTCCAGCCTCCTCTCCCCTAGGGCTGTTGCGTCTAGCGGCTGCGGCAGAACAGTACTCAGAACATCCGCTAGCCCGGGCAGTGGTGCAAAAAGCTGAAGCAGAAGGGATCGCGCTCCCGCCAGCCCAGCACTTCCAGGCAAGAGTAGGCGAGGGGATAGAAGCCTGGGTAGAGGGACAGCCGGTGCGTGTTGGTCGGCTGAGCTGGCTGCAGGCGATGGGGATCCCTTGCCATCCCGCCAGCAAGGAGCGGGCTCAAGCTTGGGAGAACGAGGGCAAAACGGTCATTGGCGTGGCTCAAGGGGAGAGTTTTCTGGGACTGCTGGCCATTGCCGATCCGCTAAAGCCCACTTCCGCTGAAGCTGTGCAGCAGCTGCACCAGATGGGGCTGGAGGTGGTTATGCTGACTGGCGACAACCCCACCACTGCCCAAGCCATTGCCCGGCAGGTCGGGATCCGGCGAGTCATTGCCCAAGTCCGTCCTGAGCAGAAGGCAGCCTTGATTCGCCAGCTTAGGCGGCCTCAGGGGCGGGTGGTGATGGTGGGAGACGGCCTTAACGATGCGCCGGCCCTGGCTGAGGCCGATGTGGGGATTGCCATGGGGACGGGCACGGACGTGGCCATGGCCACCGGCGACATTACCCTGGTATCGGGCGATTTGCGGGGTGTGGCTGCCGCCATCCAACTTAGCCGGGCTACCCTTGCCAACATTCGCCAAAACCTCTTCTTTGCTTTTATCTACAACGTCCTGGGGATCCCCATTGCTGCCGGGGCGCTCTATCCCTTCACCGGCTGGCTGCTCAACCCCATGTTGGCGGGGGCAGCCATGGCCTTCAGCTCTGTCTCGGTGGTGGCCAATGCCCTGCGCCTGCGGCACTTTCAGCCCTCACCCCCAGTCCCTCTTGCTCGGAGAGGAGGGAGTTAGGGATCAAGACAAGGATCTGGAATTATCTCCCCGGAGGCGGCAATCCCCCTGGGGGGCCTTGGTGAACAACTAGCGGCAGGCTAGCCTAAAAGGCCCAGGCAGGCTGGGGAAAGTGCGGCGCCAATCCGCTCCCTCAGCGAAAACACCCACCTGCTTTTTCCTGGACCTTTGCAATTCCCAAGGAACGGAGTTTTCGTGTTGAATACCCTCAGTTTTTCTCCTTCCCCTACCGTTGGGCAGTCCCCTTCTGCGTCCTTGCCCTTGTTGCTCATCGGCCACGGATCCCGTGACCCGGAGGGACAGCAAGCCTTCCTGGAGCTGGCCCAGACCTACCAAGCTCTCACCCCCCATCGGCCGGTGATCCCTTGCTTTCTGGAGCTGGCCCAGCCGACCATTGCCCAAGGGGTGGAACACTGCTTGGCCCAGGGGTGGCAGGAGATCGTGGCTCTGCCGCTATTGCTGTTTGGGGCGCGCCACAACAAGTTCGACGTGACCACGGAGCTGGATCGCCTCCAGGCCCTCCACCCGCAGTTGCGCGTCCACTACGGCGCGCCGCTGGGGATCCGCGTTGAGATCTTGCAAATGCTGCGGGAGCGAATGGCCACTTTGCTGGCCGCCCAGCCGCAGCGGATCCCGGAAGCGGAGACGGTGCTGCTCTTTGTCGGCCGCGGCTCCAGTGATCCCGAAGCCAACGCCGAAGCCTGCAAGCTGGCTCGGCTGCTCTGGGAAGGGTCGGGGTTTGCGGCCGTGGAGACTTGCTTTATCGGCATTACCCATCCGCGCCTGCCCGTGGGGTTGCAGCGAGCCCTCTCTTGGCAGCCGCGCCGGGTTCTCGTGTTGCCCTATTTTCTCTTTACAGGGGTACTGGTGAAAAGAATCGAGGCGGCAGTGCAGGAGCAGCGGCGCTGCCACCCCGAGATTGACTGGCTGATGCTGCCAGAATTGGGCATAGTGGATACGGTGCTGCACACCCTGCAGCAACTGGAGCAGGAGGCTCTCCAGGGCCAAACTCCAGTGAACTGCCACCTCTGCAAGTTTCGCCTGGCGGTGAGCGCAGAGCTGGGAGCAGGACATTCCCATCCTCATCCCCACGACCATGACCATCACTCTCATGGGCATGGACACGACCATCACTCCCATGGGCACGGTCCTCACCACCATCACTCTGAACACCACCATGCCCCCGCAGGGGCAGCGGATCCCTGGGCCTCCTTGGAGAGCTATCACCAACGAGCTTGGCAGGTGCCCTAGCAAGAGCGACGGGATAAACTGGGGGGTGGCAGGCGTTGTGTGGGCCCCTTAGGGCTTTGGTTTCTTGGCCTACCCGATGACGAGGCTTGTCCGCTCCTTTTGGATCTCCGGTGCTGCTGCTGCAGGGAGCGGGCTCCTCGTCTTCGCCGGGGTGGTGGCTCTGCTGGATCAGATCCTGCCGACTCTGCCCAAGATTTCCCTCTCCTTGGCTGGGATTCCTGGCCTAGCGGCTGGGCTGGGGGCTGCCTATGGGGTTTGGTGGCTGGCCCGGCTGGCGTTGCAGTCGACCTCTTGGGGCAGCTTCCGAGAAGCGCTGCTAGAAGCTCTATCTCCGTTTGATCCTGCCGATCACGGCGGCCAGCCGCGACTACGACCCAAGCCTAGCCCAGAGCAAGCGCTGCGCCAGCTGCAATCCCAAGTTGCTGCCCTGGAGGCAGAATTGGAACGCCAAGGGATCCAACTACAGCAGGCAAAAGCAGAGCAAGCCCAGCTCCAGCAGCGGCAGCAGCAACTCGAGCGCCTTCTACAGTGCACCAAATGGGAAAACCAAAAGCTGCACTCTCAACAAGAGGAATGGGCCCGGCAACTGGAACAGTCCCAAGAGAAGTTGCAGGCGTTGCAAGCGTCCTACCGGGCCCTGGAGACCCTCTGTGAGATCAGCTTCGCTCTCATCGAGAAAACGCGAGGTGAAGACCCCCGGCTTTAGCCGTGGGGTAGTGCGTCTCCAGCTAGCTACTGCCTTCGCCCACCCGCCTGAGCACGAAGAGACTCCCTTGGCTGCCACGGCCAATCCGCAGATCCTCGTCCAAATAGGTGATATCCAGCCAGCCCGTTGGCTTGCGACAACCCAGGTCAATCTTGATAGCCGGGATCCGGTTGGGATCCCGTTCGAGCAGATAGAGAAAACTCTCGATCTCGTAGCTCATCAACGCCTGGAGTCCCACAAGCAGCCGCTCGAACAGCACCTTGACCCGCCGTTCCGATGCCGGATAGAAGCGGGCTGCCACCGCCAAGATCCCCCGCGGCAGCCAGCCGGATCCCTGGATTTCGGCCACGTTAAAGACTTGGCTCTTTTGGGCTCGAATGCACTGATAGATCTCGCCGGTGGTCAAAAGGGGCAAAGGGGCCAGCCGCAACAAAGCGGCGCTAGTGGTGAACAGGTTCAGCCAAGTCCCCTCCAACCGTTCAGGAGCTGCTAGGGGGTTAGGGGTAGGGTTGAGGACTTCTAGGGCGGCAATGTGAGCCAGAATCTGGTTTTTTTGGCTAGGGGAAACCCTGCGGCCCCGGTCGGTCGTCTCCAAAAGCTGCAACAGCGCCGACTTTTTTTCAGCTAAGGTTTCAGGCATGGGACCATACCGGCAGGACGACCCTATTCTAGGAGCAAGCAGCTAGGCGGAAAACCCAGGGTCTGTGCCTCAATTGCCCGGCTCTTTTGCCCACTGCAGATCCGCCACCTGCTTGTAGCCCAGCCCGGCCCGCACCAGCAGCGGCTCCGGCCCTGTGAGATCGATGACGGTCGAGACCTGGGCCCGATAGGGAGCCTCGTCATCCACTATCAGATCCACTTGCTTCTCCAACTGGCGCATTTCCTCGGCGGTAAAGATTCCCCCTTCCTCCCAATCCGCTGCCGGATCAAAGCCCACCTCCAACGAGCCGATGGGATCCCTGCCCAGCTTGGCCGAGGTGGAGACGATGGGGTTACCCAACTCGGCCAACAGCGCCTGACAGATGGCCGAATCGGGCACGCGGATGCCAGTGGTCTTTCGCTTGGGATCCATCACCAACCGAGGCACCAGCTTGGTGGCTGGCAACAAAAACGTAAACGGGCCAGGGATCAGCCGCCGCATCAGCCGATAGGCGGGATCGCTCACCTGGGCATACTGAGCAATCTGGGAAAGCGAAGGGCACAGAAAGGTAAGAGGCTTGTCGTTAGAAAGCCGCTTGATGTGCCGCACCCGCTCCACTGCCTGCTTGTGAGTGACATCGCAGCCGATGGCATAGACCGTGTCGGTGGGATAAAGCATGACCGCCCCCTCGCGGAGCGCGGCTGCAATGCGCTGGATGGAGCGGGGCTGGGGGTGTTGGGGATGGAGCTTGAAGTATTCGGCCATCAGAAAACGTCAAGACTCAGAACGGCTTTCCGAGACCTCCACCACAGGACGAGGGGTGGGCGGCACCGACAGGGAGCTCTGCGGCCAGTCTTTGAGCTGCTGCATCAGCGCCTGGATGTGCAAACGCGGCAGGTAGGGCCAGTCACCTGCCTCCTCTAGTTCTTGAAGCACTTGATAGAGCTCTTGCCGGGTGTTGGGCAAAGCTTCTTGGAAGGCTCCCTCCAAAATGGTGCGGTGCAGATCCTCCAACAGGCGCAGCAGCATTGCCAGCTCCAGACAGGATCCTGCCCTTGCCTGCGTCGCCTGCTCAACGGCCCGCTTAATCTGGCGCAAGTCGGGTGGCAGATCCTCCTCGGGGACGTACATAGCCACTCATCTCTGGGCTTGGGGGAAGCGGGGGCACTCCTATTCTAGGCTTCTCTTGAGGCGCCGCTAGCTGGATCTTGCCCCCAGGTCGAGGGGGCTCTGGATCCCGGCCCAGACTCTGCCACACTTGCTGCAGGAGAGCATCCAAACCCTGCCTGGCCACTGCCGAGATGGCCAAGACTGGAGCGCCGACGGCGGTTGCAAGCCGCTGGGTTCGCTCGACAACCTCCTGCAGCTCGAGGGCGTCGATTTTGTTTAAAACCACAATCTGCGGCTTGTCGATGAGCCCGTGGCCGTAGGCGCGCAACTCCTGCTGCACAACTTGGTAAGCCCTGACAGGATCGGCCACCGTGCCGTCCACCAAATGAATCAGCAGCCGCGTGCGCTCCACATGGCGCAAAAAGTCATGCCCCAGTCCCACCCCTCGGTGGGCTCCCTCAATGAGACCGGGAATATCGGCAAACACCACCCCATCGCCCGAGGGATGGGGCACCACCCCCAAATTGGGCTGTAGCGTGGTGAAGGGGTAATCGGCAATCTTAGGCCGGGCGGAGGAGATCACGGAAATCAAGGTTGACTTGCCGGCGTTAGGCAGGCCGACGATCCCCACTTCAGCAATGAGCTTCAGCTCCAGGCGCAGCCGCACCCGCTCCCCCGGCTGGCCCCTAGTAAAACGGCGGGGGGCGCGATCGTGGTTGCTCAAGAAGTGGGCGTTGCCCAAGCCCCCTTTGCCGCCCCGGGCCACCAGCAGCTGATCCCCTGGCTGCACCAGATCTCCAAGGAGCTCGCCCGTTTCTGCGTTGAACACCATCGTGCCACAGGGCACCCGCACCAGCCGATCTGCCCCGCTGGCCCCCGTGCGCTGGTTGGGTCCTCCTTTGGAGCCGTTTTCGGCTTTGATGACCGGCTGGAAGCGAAAGTCCAGCAAAGTCTGCAGCCCCGGATCTGCCACTAGGATCACCGAGCCGCCCCGCCCCCCATTGCCGCCCGAGGGTCCGCCGGCAGGCACGTACTTCTCGCGGCGGAAGGCCACAATGCCATCCCCCCCATTTCCCCCCTGCACCTCAATCTCCACCTGGTCAATGAAATGCAACTGCCTTTCTCCCAACGCTCCCTGGGCCACTTTCTTACTAGCTTGGCAGGAGGGCGAGGAAATTTGCTACAAGAGCTTCTTTTTTAAGCTAGGATAGTGTTTCCAAGACCTACCCTTTTGGGTGTGAAGGTGGAGGCATGCCCATGCCTTCTCCTAGTCTAGGTCTGGCTGTGGTTTGAACTTGCGCAACTGCTCTGCTAGTAAGCCCCTATGACTCGAGTTACCGCTGCTGCCGACGTAGGTTTTACCACCGAGGACTTTGCCGCTCTCCTAGACAAGTACGACTATCGCTTCAGCCCCGGCGAAATTGTAACCGGCACAGTATTTTCGGTGGAACCGGGCGGCGCGTTAATCGACATTGGGGCCAAAACCGCTGCCTTCTTGCCGCTGCAGGAGATGTCTATCAGCCGGGTGGAAGATCCCCACGAGGTACTCCAGCCCGGAGAGACGCGCGAGTTCTTCATCCTCACTGAAGAGAACGAGGAGGGGCAGCTGACCCTCTCCATCCGCCGCATTGAGTACATGCGGGCGTGGGAACGGGTGCGCCAGCTCCAAAAAGAGGATGCCACGGTGCGGGCCACCATTTTTGCCACCAACCGCGGGGGCGCCCTGGTGCGCATCGAGGGGCTGCGCGGTTTTATCCCCGGCTCCCACATCAGCACCCGCAAGCCCAAGGAAGAGCTAGTGGGCGAGGAGCTGCCCTTGAAGTTTCTCGAGGTGGACGAAGACCGCAACCGCTTGGTGTTGAGCCATCGCCGGGCTTTAGTGGAGCGGAAGATGAACAAGCTAGAGGTGGGCGAGGTGGTGGTTGGCACGGTGCGCGGCATCAAGCCCTACGGTGCTTTCATTGACATTGGCGGCGTTTCCGGCTTGCTGCACATTTCCGAGATCTCCCACGAGCACGTCGACACACCCCACAGCGTCTTTAACGTCAACGACGAAGTGAAGGTGATGATCATCGACCTAGACGCGGAGCGGGGCCGGATCTCGCTATCAACTAAGCAGCTGGAGCCCAATCCCGGCGATATGCTGCGGGATCCCAAGCTGGTTTACGAGAAAGCCGAGGAAATGGCAGCCAAGTACCGCGAGCAACTGCGGGCTGCCAAGCAAGGACAGGCGGAACAGGTTGAGGAGGCACCCTTGAGGGTGGCAGAAGAAGAGCTGGAATATGCGGCAACAGCAGCGGAATAGGGCAGGCGGCCTGAGGCGCGCTGGTCTGGCCGTCGCGGCCTTCACCTGGGATCGTAGGGGGGCAGCCGAGCAGGAGGGCAGCGGCGGTGGCAGGAGATTTGTCCATGGGCGTCTGCGGCTACCTCTACACGCCGGCCTATGCTCCTTGGCCAGAAGAGGAGCTGGCTTGGCTAAAAGCCCACGGGGCTGATCCTCTCTGGCACGACTGGGGATCCCGTACCTACCTGGAGGAGCTGCTGCAGGGCGTGGCCAGTGGCTCGGTGCATCAGGTGCTGCTGGTGCGCCTGGCGGATTTGGGAGATCAGCTGGATGAGGTGCACGGGCGGCTGCTGCAAATCCAACAGGCTGGGGTCCGCCTTAGCCTGGTCAGGGCAGATGGCCTACAAACCCCTAGCACTGCTGGCGAGTGGATCCCGCTGCTGGCCGAGGTTCCCCATCACCTGCAAAGCCGCCGTCGCCGTCAAAGCCAGGCTCAAAGCCGTCTGGCAGGCAAGCCTCCCCCCGGGCCGCCTCCCTTTGGCTACCGCCGCGAAGGGGGTCGCTATATCCCCGATTGCCGCCAGGCCCCCATTGTTCAGGATTTTTTCCGGCACTTTCTCCTCTACGGATCTCTGCGCCAGGCGGTGCGCTTCATTGCCGAGAGACACCACAAGCGCATCTCAGTAGCCACCGGGCGCAACTGGCTGCTCAACCCGGTCTACCGGGGGGATCTGGCCTACGCCGACGGTACTGTTCTGCGCGATACTCACCCAGCTCTCCTCAGCCGCACCGAAGCCGCCCAGATCGATCGCTGGCTGAAACGCAACCAAGGGATCCCGCGCCGCAGCGCCAGCGCCTCCCGCGCCTTGGCCGGACTCGTCCACTGCCGGGCCTGTGGCAGCCTGCTACGCATTGTGCAAACAACCCCCAGCAAGGGCAAAAGGAACGGCTCTTCTTACCTCTACCTGCGCTGCCAAACCTGCCGCTATAGCCTCCGCTACGCTGAAGTCCTGCAGGAGGTGATTCGACAGGTCTGTGAGCAGTTGCCCCAACGGCTCCAGACGCTGAATCGGCAGGCTCTAGCCCAAACTCGCCAACAGCTCCAGGCCCAACTCCAGGCCAACGCCGAGCGGCTGCGGCAACTGGAAGAGCTGCGACAAGCCGGCCTGCTGGACGAGCCCTCGCTAGCCCAGCGCTGCTACCAGCTGCGAGCAGAGACAGCCCGCTTGGCCCAAAAGCTAGAGCAGCTCCCCCCTGCCAACCTCACCCAGACCGTCCAAACCCTCTCCCTCCCGCCCTTCTGGCAGGATCTCAGCGAAAGCGAGCGCCGCGCCTACCTGCGGGAAGTCCTGCGCAAGGTTGAGGTGGATTCCACGGGGGCTGTGCAGATTACCTTTGCCTTTGATCCGCTCTGAAAGACTTCTACAACCCCGGACAAAAGCGGACTTGTGCTCCAGGTTGAGGCTTTCTTCCTGCTTCCACGACCCATAGCTAGCAGCAGAGTTCACCTCCGCTACCCCACTAGAGGGATCTCCACAGGCGTCACTTCCCGTCGAGCTGACGGTAGTTGCTCCTTGCTCTTGAGCGAGCACGCAGGCCAAAGGCGGAGCCAACTTTAGCCTAGGCGAAATGCCTACCCGAAGAAACGTACCTGCTCGCTTACTAGCTTAGCTAACCCACGTCAAGGCAGAAGGTGCGTTGGCGAGGTTGCCCATTGTGCTGGGAAGCCCTAGCGGCCTTCTTTAGTCCTCGTTCGCAACAGCGGTGCGGCTTTGCCCACCTAGATCTACCTGAGCCGGCAAGGCCGAGCTTGTATCTAAAAATGAAGGGAATGGCCCGGAAAAGCGTCGCAAACCTTATCAATTCCTTGTCTAGACCCCTTTCCACTCCAAGATGGATCCTGCAGGGATCTGGGGGATCCCCCCCCAGGAAACAGTCTAGGAGGTGGATATGGAAGGGCAAATGCAACCCACCGTCGTGATTACTGGTGCTTCCTCAGGCGTTGGCCTGTATGCCTCCTTGGCTTTGGCCAAGCGGGGCTGGCACGTGGTCATGGCCTGTCGGGATCTGGACAAGGGCCGGCGGATGGCCCAGCAGGTGGGGATCCCAGAGGGGAGCTACAGCCTGATGCCAATTGATCTGGCCAGCCTGGCCAGTGTTCGGCAGTTTGTCGAGCAGTTCCGTCAGTCGGGCCGTTCTCTGGATGCCCTGGTGTGCAACGCCGCCATCTACATGCCCCTGCTCAAGCAGCCCCTGCGCAGCCCCGAGGGCTATGAGCTAACCATGGCCACCAACCACCTAGGACATTTCCTCCTCTGCCACTTGATGCTGGAGGATCTCAAGCGCTCCCCCTACCCGGATCGGCGGCTGGTAATCTTAGGAACGGTTACCCACAACCCCAAAGAGCTGGGAGGCAAGATCCCACCCCAACCTCACCTGGGAGATCTGCGGGGCTTTGCCCAGGGCTTTAAGGAACCCATCAGCATGGCCGACGGCGGCAAGTTCGATCCCGTCAAGGCCTACAAAGACAGCAAAGTTTGCAACATCATCACCATGCGGGAGCTGCACCGCCGCTTCCACGAGAGCACCGGCATCACCTTTCTCTCCCTTTACCCCGGCTGTGTGGCGGAAAGCGGCCTCTTCCGCCATCACTATCCCTTGTTCCAAAAGCTTTTCCCCTGGTTTCAAAAATACATCACCGGTGGCTATGTCTCCCAGGAGCTGGCCGGCGAGCGGGTGGCGCAGGTGGTGGCCGATCCCGAATTTCGCCAGTCGGGATTCTACTGGAGCTGGGGCAACCGGCAACGGAAGAATGCCAGGCCCTTTAACCAGGAGGTTTCTGACGAAGCCAAGGATGAGGCCAAAGCCAAGTTGCTCTGGGAGCTGAGCGAGAAACTGGTGGGCGTGGTCCAGTTGGCGGCCCTCTAGCTTTGCCAGTTTCTAGGAACCACTGCTCGCCAATTGGTTGCGTAGTCTATACCCCCAACTTTTGGGGATCGCAACCCCAGCACCATTGTTGGGCTTGGCACCTATGCCCTTGGATCCTCAAGGTGGATCTGGAGGACCTCGGGTCCCGTAGGGGCAAGGGATCTTGGCCAAAGCCAGCCCGACGCAAGCCAGGGGATCTTCGCACCCTGTCCAACGGGGTTAACCTTAGCTCCGCTCCGAAATGGGGATGTAGCGCTGCTGGCGCTTGCCGGTGTAGACCTGGGTGGGGCGAAAGAGGCGATTATCCGCCAACTGCTCCCGCCAATGGGCCAGCCAACCCGCTACCCGAGCAATGGCAAACACCGGAGTAAACAAATCCTCTGGGATCCCCAACTTGGCGTAGACCAAGCCTGAGTAGAAGTCCACATTAGGGTAGATGCCCTTGGGTCCCAGCAGCTCTGCACACACCCGCTCTACCTCCAGGGCAATGTCGTAGTACTTGTCGTGGCCGTGGCGCTCGAACAGCTCCTCGGCAAGCTTTTGCAGGATGATGGCCCGCGGATCCTTCACTTTGTAGACGCGGTGCCCCATGCCCATAATCCGCTCTTTTCTAGCCAGCTTTTCTTCAATAAACGGGCGGACGTTCTCCACTGAGCCAATCTGCCGCAACAGCTTCATCACCTCTTGGTTGGCCCCGCCGTGCAGCAACCCCGAAAGGGTGCCCACCGCTGTGGCCAGGCTGCTGTAGGGGCTAGCCAGGGTCGAGGCGCTCACCAAAAGGGCAAAGGTTGAAGCGTTAACCGTGTGCTCGGCGTGCAGGATGAGACAGGTATCGAAAACGCGAGCTAGCCAGGGATCTGGCTTTTTGCCCGAGAGCATGTAGAGGAAATTGGCGGCATGATCCAGGCTGTCGTCAGGGGGAATGGGATCGTTGCCCTGCCGCATCTGGTGAAACATGGCCACCATCGTCGGCAGCTTGGCCAGCAGGCGGGTAACCGTGACAAAGACGTAGTCGGGATCTGCCTCCTGCACCGGGTAGAACATGCCCAGGCTGGCGACACAGGTCTGTAGGGCATCCATCGGGTGGCCAGAGTCGGGAAACGACTTAATCATGTCGCGGATACGGTACTTGACCCGCCGATGGCTGCGGACAGCCTGATCAAAGTTGTCCAGCTCCGACTGGGTGGGCAGCTTGCCAAAAATCAGCAAGTAAGCTGTCTCCAGAAAGGTACTGTGGGCCGCCAGCTCCTCAATGGGGATGCCGCGGTATTCCAGGATCCCTGCCTGGCCGTCGACAAAGCTAATGTTGGATCGCGTGGCCGGAACGCCCTCTAGCCCAGGCCTGTATTCCGCCATAGCTGGATGCCTATGTGCTCCCCAAAACGAGAGAACAAGGGCGCTACTTTGCTTGCTATCCGCTACATTAAACCACGAGGAGGCCTGGCCCGTAAGCCCCTGGCTGCAGGGGGCCATTGACCCAACTGTAGCTGCCCAGGATAGTGCCAGCAGGGATCTGGGCTTGGGGCCCTAGGCGGGTATAGGCGCCGATGTAGCAAGGGGCATGCAGTTGGGCAGCAGGGTGGACCTCAGCCGTCTTGTGAACCCAGATCCCGGGCGCCCGTTCTTCCACATCCTCGAGCGGAAAATCCCTCATCCGGCCTAGGAGAATATCCAGTTGACCCTGGTAGTAGCTGGCCGGCGTGCCCAGATCCCGCCAGTAGCCCGTGTGCAGGTAGGCTTGCAGCCGCTGCCCTTGCTGGAGCAGGTCGGGGAAGACGCGCCGCTCAAAGCTAAGGGGATCCCCGCTGGGGTAGTCCTTGAAAATGGCTGGATCGAGGACATAGGTGCCGGCATTGATGGTGTTGGTGGTCAGGGTGAGGGCTTCGGCAGGGGTGGGCTTTTCCCGAAAGGATTGGATCCGGCCGCCTTCCCCCACTTCCACCAGGCCGTAGGCGGTGATGTCCTCAACGCGGGCAAGGGTAAGGGTGGCAACAGCCCCGCTCTGCAAATGGCAGCGCATCAATGCCGCCAGATCCAAATCGGTGAGGATATCGGCGTTGAAGACCACCAAGGGATCCCCGCTGAAATAGGGCTGGGCCAACACCAAAGCCCCTGCCGTATCCAGCGGTGTTTCCTCGACGATGTAGCGAAGCTTTACCCCCCAGGCAGCGCCATCTCCTAGGGCAGCCTCGATCTGCCTGCCCAAGTACCCAACGCTCAACAGGATGTCCGTCAAGCCAGCTCGACGGCAGCGGCCAATGAGCCAGTGCAAAAAAGGTACCTCCAACAGGGGCAGCAACGGCTTTGGCTGCCATAGGGTCAAAGGTCGTAAGCGAGTTCCCTGCCCCCCTGCCAGAATTACCGCCTGCATAGCTGTCCCCAACCCATTTTCCCAGCCTAGATGGTAGGGGAAAAGGATCCGGCTTGCCAGAGCCAACTGGCTGAGGCCAGAGGCAGGGAGAGCCCCCCTTTGCCGCTGTTCTGCTGGGCAGCGAAGGCCCGCTAGGCTGGCGGCGACGGCTGGGGATCCCGGCAGGCGGCCAGGATGGCCTGGGCAGCCAACTGGCCAGAGAGGGTGGCTCCTTCCATGCTGTCGATGTAGTCCTGGGCGGTGTAGCTGCCGGCAAGGAAGAAGTTGGGCACGGGAGTTTTCTGCGGCGGCCGATAGGGCTCCATGCCCGGCGCCTCGCGGTAGAGGGAGTGGGCCAGCTTGACCACGCTGTACCAGGTCAGGTTCAGTTGCCGCGAGGAGGGAAAGAGCTCATGCACTTGGTGCAGCACGTGCTGGGCAATGGCCTCGTTGGACATGGAGATAAAGGGATCCCCGGGCGTAAGCACGCATTGCAGCAGGGATCCCTGGCCGGGTTTGTAGTAGTCAGCAGGGCTGGTGAGGGCGAGATCGGCAAAGCAGGAGAAATCGGCATCGGCAGTGTAGAGGAGGTTGTCAATGCCAAGCGGCTGGGGATAGTCGGCGGCGCGTTTGGCCCGGCCCTGGGGGTTGAGCTCCGTCACCCAGCCGTCGAAGCGCAACTGCACCGTGGCAACTGGCACTGAGTCCA
The DNA here is from genome assembly GCF_047461615.1 of Synechococcus sp. W65.1. Lineage (NCBI taxonomy): Bacteria > Bacillati > Cyanobacteriota > Cyanophyceae > Synechococcales > Synechococcaceae > Synechococcus > Synechococcus sp. W65.1. The sequence continues at coordinate 26,034 of NZ_JANSHI010000006.1, forward strand.
GCTTGTAGAGGTTGTCGAACTGGGGCCACTGCCGCCACACCTGGGGGATCAGGCGTTTTGCCCCTTCTACCGCCGTTGCACACACATACACATCCGCCTCCACGCGCTCGCCGTTGGCCAAAACCAGGCCGGTTACCGCGTAGGGGGGGGAGTCGCTGACTTCAATGCGGCTGACCCCCCGCCGGGTATGAACCTGACCGCCGTGGGCTTGTAGGTAGCGGACGATGGGCTGGGTAAGGTAATTGTCCGGGGATCCCTTGAGGAAATTGAGCTTAGAGGCGTCTGTTTTGCTGGCAAACATCTGAAAGATGGTCAGCATGCAGCGAGCAGAAATCTGCTCCGTGTCGATGAAGCCCAGGGCATAGGCAATGGGGTTCCACATCCGCTTCAGGCTACCCTCAGACCCGCCGTGCTGGCGGAACCACTCGGCAAAGCTTACCCGATCCAAAGCGCGAATCTGTTGCATTGCCCCTTCGTAGTCCAGCAGGCCGCGAATCAAGGGGCTAGTGCCTAGCGCCAAGGCGTTGCGCAGTTTATCGGCCCAGGAGAGCTGGTTGGTGGTAAAAAAAGCTTTGAGGCCGTTGAAGGGCGCTCCTAGGGGAAAGCGAAAATCGAGGCTGGCCACCCGCCCGCCGCGGTTGACAAAAGTGTGGACGTGCTGCTTGGGCAGCAGATTCTCGTAGGCCCCCACCTTTTTCATTAGGGCAAACAGGTTGCTGTAGTTGCAGAAAAAAACGTGCAATCCCATCTCAATGTGGTTGCCCTCGGCATCCTGCCAGGATCCCACCTTGCCGCCGGCAAAGGGCCGCGCCTCGTAGATCCGCACTTCATGGCCCGCCTCAGCCAAGTAAACCCCCGTTGCCAAGCCGGCCAACCCTGCTCCAATAATGGCTACCCGCATCGCGATTTCCTAGGCCCCGCTAGGGGCTGACGCAACTGCAAAGAAAGATGAACTGCTCCCATTCTGGAACAAAATGCCGCCCACTTCCCCCCTTGACAGACAGCGGCAAAGTTTGTCACGATACACTACTAGCTAGTGCGGATGTAGCTCAGTGGTAGAGCTTCTCGTTGCCAACGAGAAGGTCGCGCGTTCGAATCGCGTCATCCGCTTTCTTGGCACTCCCTTGGCTTCTCTTCCAAGGGAAGGGGGGATTGCCTATCGCTTGTAGAAGGTCTCTAGGCTGTGGCGGTCGCCCACAAAGCGCCAGTGCCAGGGCTCGTAGCTTACTCCTTGGGGGTTGCCGCGGGGAAAGGACAGCTCAAAGCCAAAACGAGCAGCGTTCTTCTCCAGCCAGCGGAAGGCAGGAGTCTTTTCAAAAGCCTCCTGGAGATCCCACTGCGGAAACTGGGCATCCCCAATGTCGATAGCGTAGCCGGTGTGATGCTCGCTATATCCCGGGGGAGCGCTGACTGCAGCCCGTTCTCCTGGCCGCAGAGCCCGCGCTTGGGCTACTTGAAAAAACAAAGCCTCCTGCTCCGCTATCGAGCGAAACCCAGAGATGGGGACAAGGCGGATCCCGTCGGCTAGAGCCGCTGCGCTCATTCGCCGGTAGCTCTCGGCAGCGGCGTGGCGCAGGCGCACCTCGCGCCCGTGGTAATAGCCCACTACCTGGAGGGTCTCTGGCGGAGCTTCAGCATAGGCATAGTGGCCCAGCAGAGAGGGCCTGCCCTCTCCTTGCTGAGAAACAGAGAGCTCTTGCGCCAGGGGTTCTCTTCTTTCCTTTGATCCTGGCAACCTGCCCACTGCCCACATCGTTGAGAGCAGCAGCGTAAGCAAGGCTAGAGCTAGCCTTAAGCCCAGCCTCCAAGGACCTGAGGAGCCTTGCGCTTTTGCTGGAGGGGGAGGGTAGCGACGCGCAACTGGAATGTCGTCGTTCATACCCAAAGGCTGGGAGGCAAGCCCTCAGGTTCAGCCTCCTCACCGGCCCAAGTCCGCCAAGATATCGCGGGCGTGAGTTTCCGTATTAATGTTTTGGTAGACCTTAGCAATTTTGCCCTCACCATCAATGACGTAGGTTACTCGCTTGGCATAGCCGCCTCCGTCCACATCGTAGGCGCGGGCAATTGCGCCGTCGCTATCCACCAAGAGAGGGAAGGGCAAGTTGTACTTTTCGGCAAACTTCTTGTGGGAAGCTTGGTCGTCCATGCTTACCCCCAGCACCACCAAGTCTTTGCTCTGATAGTCCGCGTAGGCGTCACGGAAGCCGCAGGCCTCTTTGGTGCAGCCAGGGGTGTCATCTTTGGGGTAAAAGTAAAGAATCACCGTTTTCCCAGCAAAATCGGCTAGGGAAACCGGGTTGCCGTGGGCGTCGACGGTGTTAAAGCCAGGAGCAGGGGTACCGACCGCAAGAACCATAGACGGGTGACCTATAGGACTGCCCTCAGCATTTTCTTCAGCCCCCCTCCTCCCTGTCAAGCGCCGGATTCGGCTCGGCTGTCCGTTGCAACTCGGCCACCACTTCCTGGAGCTCCGCAGCTAACCCCGAAGGTAGCCGTCGTCCCAGGATCTCCGCCAGCGAGCGGTAGTACCATAGGGATCCCTCCTTACCGCCGGAGAAGCGCTCCCAAAGCTGATCCCCTAGCTGGCGAAAGTCCCGTAGGAGGCAGCGGGCGTTGTGCAGCTTGTCAGCGGCAGCCACCAGCAGAACCGAAGCGTCTGCGGTTTCCAAATGCTTCAGGTAGGCCGTTTTCCGCTCCTTCCAGTTTTCTTTGGGCTCGCCCCGGGAGCTATCGCTTTCAGTATCCGTACACCCTAAGATGATCTGCAGCACTCGTTCTCCAAAGCGCTCCCGCAGTTGCTGTTCAATCTGGGCCCGTGGCTCGCCGCTGTAGCGGGGGCCATCTTCCAGGCTGTCGTGGAGCAAAGCAGCAATGGCCTCATCCTCATCGGCACCGTACTCTAGGGCAATGGAGGCTACGGCCAACAGGTGGCTGAGGTAAGGGATCCTGGTTCCCTTGCGGGTTTGAGCAGCGTGCCATCGGTAGGCGTAGCGCATGGCCTCGGCAAACCGCGGCGTCAAGTGGGTGGACATCGGTCTCTCTCTAGTCGGGGTTGGTAAGTTGAGGAGATGGGGCGGGGATCGTTAGCACCTGGTCGGAACCTCAGAGGTTCAGATCCCAGCCCCCTGCCAAGTGTACTGCTAGGCGAAGGAGCTCGGAGTGATTTGGCTGGTAGGCGGCCACCTCTACTTGAGGACTGGCAGGAAATCCCCATTGCCGCTCAGCAGCAGCTCTGTTTTGGAGGCAAGATAGCCTCCCCTCCCAATTGGCCTTGCAGCTGCAAACGGCGCTGGCTGAGGTTGTGTCGGGTAGAGCCTGAAAATGGGACAGCATGCTACCGTCAGAAGGCCATGACGGCTTAGAGACAAGCTCGGGACTCATTGGCAGCTCCAAGGCTCTGCTAGCTGCTGCCTAGAAGCCAGCTGCAGCTGCAGGGAGTATGTCAACCTGGAAAAACCCTTTCTAGTTAGAGGTCACCATGCGGATCCCGACTTGCACCTATCGCATCCAGTTTCACGCCGGTTTTGACTTCGAGGCAGCACGGCAAATCGTCCCCTACCTAAAGTTGCTGGGTGTTAGCGATCTGTACGCCTCTCCCATCTTTCAGGCTCGCAAAGGCAGTACCCACGGCTACGACGTGGTGGATCCCACCCAGATCAACTGCGAACTGGGAGGAATCGAAAAATTTGAAGTTCTATGGGAAACTCTCCACCAGCAGGGAATTGGCTGGATCCAAGACATTGTTCCCAATCACATGGCCTATGACGGCCAAAATCGAATGCTAATGGATGTGCTGGAAAGCGGCCCCAACTCAGACTTTATCGATTACTTCGATGTTGACTGGGATCACTCCTACCTTGGCATCAAGGGCAGAATTTTGGCACCCTTTCTGGGAGATTTCTACAACAAATGCTTAGAGTCCGGACAAATCCAGCTTCGTTACGATGCCGATGGCCTTAGCATTAACTACTTCAACTTGAGGTTTCCTCTCAATATCGACACCTACGCCGATGTTTTTACTTACAACTTAGGCAAGCTGAGGCGAAAACTAGGACGCAGCCATCCTGACTACGTCAAGCTACTGGGAATTCTCTTCAGCCTCAAGTTCATTCCTAGCAAAGAAGACCTCCTAGAGCGTACTGACCAAATCAATTTTGCTAAGCACTCTCTGTGGGAGCTTTATACCTCCAGCCCGCATATTCAAAGCTTTTTTGATGAGAACATTGCCATCTTTAATGGCAAGCCAGGAGATCCCTCAAGCTTTGACTTGCTGGACAGTCTCTTGGCCCGGCAAAACTTCCGCCTTTCCTTCTGGAAGGTAGGTGCTGAAGAGATCAACTACCGTCGCTTCTTTACCATCAATGACTTGATCTCGCTGCGGGTAGAAGACCGGGAGGTCTTTCGCAAAACGCACCAGCTCATCTTTAAGCTTGCAGAGCAAGGGCGCTTTACGGGCTTGCGCATTGACCATATTGATGGCCTATTTAACCCGGAGGAATATCTCCATCGCCTCCGTGAGCGCTGTCCAGATCTCTACATCGTTGTAGAAAAAATACTGGGGCCTGACGAGAAGCTGCCTCCTCAGTGGCCGGTACAGGGCACAACAGGTTATGACTTCCTGGCTAAGCTGAACGGCCTCTTTTGCTGCTCTGAGAACGAGGAGGCGTTTGAAAGGCTATATCAGAACTTTACCGATCTAAGGCAGTCTCCCGAACAGGTAATCGAAGACAAAAAACGCCTAATTATTGAGCGCAACCTAGCGGGGGACATGGACAACCTTGCCTTTTTGCTTAAGCGAATTACCAGCCATCACCGCTATGCCAACGACTTTACTCTCTACAGCTTGCGCCGAGCTCTGGCAGAGGTTTTGGTGTGTTTCCCAGTTTACCGAGTCTACATCCATGAAGGGGTTCTCAGCCCAGAAGGTCAGCAGGCTATCCGCCAGGCTGTAGAGAAAGCTAAGGAGAACCTGCCCATCTTAGTCAACGAGCTGAATTTCCTACAGCGCTTTCTCTGTCTTGAGTTCCCCGAAAACATCTCGGAGGAGGAGAAGAACGAGCAAATCTACTTTGCCATGCGGCTGCAACAGTTGGCCGGCCCTCTCATGGCCAAAGGGGTAGAGGACACGGCCTTCTACGTTTACAATAGGCTGCTATCCCTAAACGAGGTAGGCAGCGATCTGTGTCGTTTTGGCATTTCTATCCAGGAGTTCCATCGCTTTAACCAAGAACGAGCAGCCCAGTGGCCTTTGACCCTAAATGCCTCTTCCACCCACGACACCAAGCGTGGCGAGGATGTGCGGGCCCGCCTGAACGTACTCTCCGAAATACCCGCCGAGTGGGAGAGACATATTAACCTTTGGCACGAGCTCAATGTTGGCTATAAAGTTTACCGCAAGCAAGCCAAGCGTTCGGAGCTGCCAGATCGCAACGACGAGTATTTTCTCTATCAGACTTTGATCGGCTCCTATCCTTTTCAACCAGAGGAAGTTCCGACCTTTGTCCAGCGAGTTAAAGACTACGCCATCAAAGCAGTTCGGGAAGCTAAAGTCCATACTGCCTGGCTTCGCCCCGATACCGAATACGAAGAAGCTACCCTTGCTTTCATCGATCAAATCCTGCAGCCCTCAAGCCCCTTCTTGGAGTCTTTCCTGCCCTTTCAGCGCAAAATTGCCCACTTTGGCATCTTTAACTCTCTCTCTCAAACTCTGCTGAAGCTCACCAGCCCTGGGATCCCGGATATCTATCAGGGCACGGAGCTGTGGGATCTCAGCATGGTGGATCCCGACAATCGCCGACCTGTGGACTTTTCCCGTCGCCTAGCTTACCTCGAAGAAATCCAGCGGCGGATCAAGCAGGATCCCCTGCAACTTATCCAAGATCTTCTGCTCCACCGCCACGATGGCCGCATTAAGCTGTTTCTCATCCACCTGGTGCTCAAGGCCCGTCAGGAACAGCCGCAGCTGTTTCTGGAAGGCAGTTATATTCCTCTACAGGTGAGCGGCTCCTATGCCAACCACGTCATAGCCTTTGCCCGTCAGCACGATAAACAAGTCGTGCTGGTGGTGGCGCCCCGCTTTTTAACTTCCTTAATTGATGAAACTCAAGATCCCCTGGGGGAATCGGTTTGGAAAGATACGGAAATTCAACTGCCGCGCTGGAAGCGGCTGGACTGGGTGAATGGCTTAACCCAGGAAGAGATCCCTGGTGGCGACAGCTTGCCCGTGGGGGCCGTCCTCAAGTCTTTCCCCGTGGCTCTGCTATGGGGGCAATCTCGCTGAGGAGCCTAGGGAGCCGCTGCCGCAGGAGTCAGGGCCTGGAAGTTGACAATGCGGGCAAACTCTTGGGGATCGAGGCTAGCACCCCCCACCAGTACGCCATCAATCTGCGGCTGGGCCATCAGCTCGTCGATATTGCTGGCTTTGACCGAGCCACCGTAGAGGATGGGTAGATGGTCAGCGCCCAGATGCTGGCGAATAAGGCCAATGACGCGGTTGGCCTCAGCGGCTGCACAGGTTTTTCCCGTGCCAATGGCCCAGATGGGCTCGTAGGCAATCACAAGGTTTTGCAGATTGATCCCTGTCAAGGCGCGATCCAACTGTCCCACAATCCAAGACTCGGTTAGCCCCTGTTCCCGCTGCTGCAAGCTTTCCCCCACACAGAGGATAGGGGTGAGCCCATGCCGCTGGGCCGCCGCCAAGCGCCGGTTGACGGTTTCATCCGTTTCGCCAAAGTATTGCCGTCGCTCGCTGTGGCCAACGATGACATAGCGCACCCCCAGCTCTACCAGCATGGGGCCGGAGATCTCTCCCGTAAACGCCCCTTGATCCTCCCAATGCAGGTTTTGCGCTCCCACAGCCATGCCGGATCCCCGCGTTTCTTCTGCCACCACGGCCAGGTCTGTAAAGGGCACGCACAGGATGATCTGCCGCTGCGGCATCACCCCTGAAGACGACGCTTGCAGGGCTGGGCCAAACTCGCGGAGAAACTGGCGGGCCTCCACTTGGGTTTTGTGCATTTTCCAGTTGCCCGCGATGAGGATGGGACGCAAGATAGATCCTCCCTAAGCGACACAACGATCCCAACGGGGAATCCCGATTTCGAGTGTATCAGCAAGCGGTTCCAAAAGAGGGCGGAGGAGCTTGCTGGCGGCGCTCTTCCAAGCTGGCTGCTATAGCAGCTAGGCAGTCTTGCAAAGGGGAGCCCCGCTCCAGGTGCTGGACGGCAACGGCATAGGCTTCAGGGTGGGCTTGCAACAATGCCCGGCTCTGGCGCAAGAAGCGGTTCATTTGAACCCTCACTTGAGCAGCAGAGGCCAAAGGCGGGGCAGCCCGGATCCCTGACAGGAGCTTAGCCAACTGTTGCCTATCCTCCTCATCTCCCACCACTTGGCCATAGTGCAGAGACTCTGCGGCAGCCCCTGCCATCCAAAACAGGCCGTAGCGCTCCAGATCTGCCCAGGAGAGGCCCCCCTGGGCTTCCCAGGTGTGCATGGGGGCCGGATCCAGCTCCACTCCGCCGTAGCCCGGGATCCCTCGTCGAAAGGCTTGCCAAGGGCTGAGCACGTAGCCGCGCAAGGGGATCCCCAGCAGGTGGGCCACCAAAATGTGTCCCGCCTCGTGGCGGATGACCCGCTGCCGATAGGCTGGAGAAGCCCAATCCAGAAGCGCGCCCAGCAACCCCGACAGCCGCCCCCCGAAGGCCACCTGTTCGACAATCCCCAAGGCCACCATCCCAGCCAAAGGCAGAGCTAGCCACGGCCCCAGAGCCGCCGACACCACCAAGGCCGCCACGATCCAAGCCGCGCGGGTGATTCCAGCTTCCGACATCGCTTAGGCTTTTGCCTCCGGGCCTAGCTCGAGCGCCAGCAGCTCATCGGCCAACTGCAGAAACGCCTCCCGATCCAAATAGGAAACATCCCCTACCCATTCCCCTAGCTTGACCACGTAGACTTCGCTCAAGGTCGGCCGGCGCCGCAGATCGCGCGAATAGGCTTTCACCAACGCCAACACCGATTGTTTCTTAACAATTCGCCGGTAGCGGGGATCATCCCTAGCCCGCACGCGGTAAGTAACCCCTGTTTCATCGCCAATTTCCATCTCAAACTGGCGCTCTCGCACCTCCTCGATGTAGAGCTCCCCGTCCTCATCCAGCTTTTTCCGCTCTTCCACCACCACCTCGTAGCGGCGGGTACTCAAGACCTGGCCAAAGAAGAGCCCTCCGTAAGGGATCTCGCGAAAAGCCATCTGCCGGCGGGAGATGGTGTAGAGGGGCCCCCACAGGAAGGGGTAGAGCAGCGAGAGAAACCCTGCTAGAAAGGAGACTGCCCCCAGGAAGGATCCCTCGCCAAAAGCGCGAGACAGCACCAGCAGCGCTACGCCCACCAAAATCGCCGTAATGATCCGGCCTACGCTGTTGAGGGCATCGCTCCAGTAAGCGGCGTACTGGAGCCGCGTAGGCACTAGCGGGATCACCGACTCGCACTCTTCTGGGGTAAGCTCCAACAACATGCCCCGGGATCCTCGAAAGAACCAGACCCCATCTTAGAATGAGGCAGAGAGGCTCTGGGGCAAGTTTCCGGAGTCAGACAGCAGGTGGCCCATTTTCTTCACTCCCACAGCCGCCGAATGGGAGAGCGGTGCAAAAGGCGGTGGGTTTCAGCCAACAAGTCTGGGATCGGCAGGTGCTCGGGACAGCGAGGCAGACAGTCGCCGCACTCGGTGCAGCGGTCAGCAGGTACTCCCGGGAACCAGTGCCCCGCCTGGCCAAACATGTTGTAGCGATACTGGGCAAACTCCGTCATCTCGTGGGCAATGGCCAAGTTGCGCAGCCGCAGCACCTCTGGGATGTGGATCCCTTCTGGACAGGGTAGGCAGGCATAGCACTGGGCACAGCGGCTGGACCCCAGGCGCTCCTCTTCTGCTTGGCGCAGCCGCTCCTGCACCGCTAGGCCCTCCGTCCACCAGCGCTCCGGATCCTGCAGGGCCACCAGGGCTGTTTGTAACTCGTCAGGATGGGTGATGCCTAGGCTGAGGGTGTGGATGCGGGGATCCGCCAGCAAAAAGCGGTAGGCAAACTCCAAGGGGCTAAAGGGCGCACAGCTCTCCTGTAGGCGCTGGGGTGGGCGGTAGAGCATTCCCCCCTTGTCGGCGGGGGAGATGATGAACACCCCCATATCCTGCTGGGCCGCCGCCTCTAGGGCCGGTGCATTGCGCTGCTGGAAAAAGTGGTAGTGCAAATTAACAAAGTCAAACTGGCCGGTCTGGATGGCCTCTAGGATTAGCTTCAGGGATCCATGGGTGGAAAAGCCGATGTAGCGCACCAGGCCCTCCTGCTGCGCCTGCCTGAGCAGCGGCAACCCTTCCCGCAGTACCCACTCCAGGTGTTCGGGCAGGTTGATGCCGTGGAAGGCAAACTGATCCAGATACTCCACCTGCAGCCGCCGCAGGGATCCCTCCAGCCGTTCCCGCAGCCTCTCGCCGGGCGTAAGCTTGGTGGTCAGGATCAGGCGCTGCCGCGGCACTGCCAGCTTCTGCAGGATCTCCCCCAAGAGCACCTCCGCATGGCCGTAGGCCTGGGCCGTTTCCAGGTGGTTGATCCCTGCCTCCAGCGCCGCTGCCACCGTGGCCTGGGCCTGCTCCGGCGGCACGTTGACCAGCCGCATGCTGCCCAGGGAAAAAGCCGACATGAGCTGCTGGGTGCGCCCAAAGCGGCGGTAGAGCATCTAGCCCAAGGCCTCCCTGAAAAACGCCACTGCCTCCGCCAGCACCTCGAGGAAGCGATCCACCTCGGCCAGGGTGTTGTAGAGGTAGACGCTGGCCCGCGCTGTCGATTGCACCTGCAAGTGGCGGTGCAGCGGCTGGGTGCAGTGGTGGCCAGCCCGGATGGCGATCCCCTGCTCATCCAGCAGCGTAGACAGGTCGTGGGGGTGGATGCCCTCCGCCGAAAAGCTGACCAGTCCTGCCCGGCACGCCGGATCCTTGGGGCCATAGATCTTCAGGCCTGGAATGCGCTGGAGCCCCTCCAGGAGGCGAGCGGTTAACTTTTGCTCATGGGCATGCACGCGCTCTAGCCCAATCTGGCTCAAGTAGTCTACGGCTGCCCCCAAACCCACCGCTTGGGCAATGGCCGGCGTGCCCGCCTCAAACTTGTGGGGGATATCGGCGTAGGTGGCGTGATCCCAGTACACCTCAGCAATCATCTCGCCCCCACCCAAAAAGGGCGGCATGGCCCGCAGCAGCTCCCGCTTGCCGTAGAGCACCCCAATCCCAGTGGGGCCGCACATCTTGTGCCCAGAAAAGGCCAGCCAATCGCAATCCAGGGCCTGCACATCCACAGGCATGTGGGGCACACTCTGACAGGCATCCAGCAACACCCTAGCCCCGTAGCGATGGGCTAACTCAATCACCTCCCGAACCGGGTTGATGGATCCCAGCATGTTGGAGACGTGAGCTACCGCCACTAGGCGGGTGCGATTGCCCAGCAGAGAGCGGTAGTGCTCCAGATCCAGCTCGCCTTCGGGCGTGATCTGGATAAACCTAAGGCAGGCCCCTGTCTTCTGAGCCACGAATTGCCACGGGATCAAATTGCTGTGGTGCTCCATCACCGACAGGATGATCTCGTCTCCCCGCTCTAGGGTGCTCATGCCCCAGCTGTAGGCCACCAAGTTAATGGCCTCGCTGGCGTTGCGGGTGTAGATGATCTCCTGCGGGGAGGGCGCATTGACCAAGCGGGCAATCTTCTCCCGCGCCCCCTCATAAGCCTCTGTGGCTTCGTTGCCCAGGGTATGCACCCCCCGGTGCACGTTGGCGTTGCTGTGCCGATAGTAGAGGTCCATTGCCTGCAAAACCGCCAGCGGCTTCTGGGAAGTGGCCGCATTGTCGAAGTAGATGAGCGGCTGGCCGTTGATTTGGCGCTGCAGGATTGGAAAATCCGGCCGCACCTGGGCAGCTAGGTCGGCAGCGGCATCAAAAGCCTGGCCCAACTTGGGGGAAGAAAGAGGGGATACCGCCATAGTCTGCGCAGAAGCCTATCTCCCTCAGTATGGCATCGCTCTAGGATCCACCCCGAAAACTCTCCCTTGCCGGCAGAAGAGAGTTGTCACAAACTGTAATTTGATGTTAATTTTCTTTGAGAAAGGTTATGAGGTATTAACCATGCAACCCTCTCCCCGGATCCCTTCTCGCCTGGATTCTGCTTCCGTAGCTAAGTACTACGACACCACCAACGACTGGATCCCGGGCTGGACGGAGCAGGCGGAGCGCTGGAATGGCCGCCTGGCTATGGTGGGTTTTGTCATCAGCATCGCCACCGAGGCGCTAGTGGGCCACAGTGTTTTCGCCAGCACCCTTGCCCAGTGGCTGGGACTGCGGTAGCTCTGGCAAGGCAAGCTGGAGAAAGCGGCGGCGGGCCGCTAGGATCCCAGTTCTTCTCCCGCCAGCTTGTTGGCTTAGCACTTCGACACTAGACAGCAATGCTTGACAACCCCTTCCTCCCCTACATTGCTGTGATGGTAACAGGCCTAGTGGCTGCCGTTGCCCTGGGTTCGATAGCGTTCTTTAACTCCAAGCGCCCTGCAGGCTGGGAGGGTGCTGTTCGTCCACCCTACGTGCCGCAGTATGGGCAAGAGGGCGAAGCTCCACCGGCATGGGAAATTGGCTGGACGGAGCAAGCTGAGCGCTGGAACGGGCGGCTGGCCATGCTGGGGTTTGCCATTAGCATCGCAGTGGAAGCACTAGTAGGCCACAGTGTGCTGGCCTTTGTCCTAGGCCTGCGCTAACAGCCGGCCCGGATTTCTTGAGCAGGTCTCTTGGGACGTCCTGAGCAGCCAAGGCTTTCGTTGGCCAAGCGGTGGGTTGGGTAGAGCTTGAACATAAAACGGGATCCGTCTCCCCAAGACCGATTTTCTTCCAGCAGGCTCAAGACTCTACCCCGTTGCTGCGCTTTTGCTCAACTTGAGGATCTGGGCCGCCACGCCTAGGGTTTCTTCGTAAAGATAGTCAGGGCCAGGCCGCTGCAACTCGGCAGCCAGCAGCGTTTCCAAGGAATCCTGCTCCAGGGGTGCCACCTGGCGAACCACGCATCTCTGGGCACCTCCCCTGGCTTCCATGCGCATGCAGCCGGTGGTTTCCGAACAAAGCACGGTGCAGGCGTTGGCTTCCTGGTTGCTCGAGGTGAGGCGCAGCCCAATGAGGTCCCCCGGCTGGCTAGTCTCCGAGACCAGGGGTACGGCGGCCAACTCTGCCTTCACCTCACCTCCAGCTTGAGTTTGGAAGCGGATGAGGTCAATCTCATAGTCCTGTTCCCGGCTCTGCGCTCGCTCGGTGGGCGTCCACCCCAGACGGCTGGCCAGCCAGCTCAGGAAAAGGAGGGCCTGGCAGGGGTTGCCGGCTTTGTAGTCAATGGTTACCTGATCTATCCAGTACAAAGACTCCCGCCGCTCTGGCGGGTCGAAGGCTTGGGCAGTGAGTTCCTGCCAGGGCAGCAGCCGGCGCCAGTTGAGATCCCCGCAGTGGTGTCCCTCGCTGACGAGAAGATTCATCTCCTGCAAGTCTTCCTCGGGATTGACAAAGCCCCGCGAGTCGACGATGACGCGGCTGCTTAGAGCCACCAACTTCTGAAACAGCAAGCTGTTCAAGTCCAGGTTGCCTTGCCACCACAGGAAGGTGGGCAAGTTGGGGATCAACAGCGAGGCAACGGTGCTGCAAGCCCGCACAAGAGCCGATTCCGGTGCCTTCAGGGTGATGTATTCGCAACACACCAGCGAGCTGCGCTGTTCGCGCGTCACCGGACAGTAGGCAGCTACCTGGGCCTCGAGGGTGTCGTCTGTGGCTCCCTCCCGTTTGGCCCGCAGGTCAATGACGCGGCAGGGGTTTTGGCTAGCAATGGCCTCGACGGTGGGGGAAGGCAGCAGCAGGGCATCGTCTAGCGACTCATACACCACCAGGGTAAAGGTGGCAGCCCGGGCGGCAACGCTCTCTTCCTTGGAGGACCAGATTTTGTTTAGCTCCTGCTCGATTTCCTCAAGGGAGACGTCTTTTGGGGCTTGCAAAGGCAGGACGGCAGCAGGTTGATCCATCGTCTCCTCCTGCAGTGGGCTCTTGCTCGATTCTAGGCAGACAGGCCGGCTGCGCAGGAGGGGTTTAAGGTAAGGTACAGATCTTCAGGTAAACCCTCAGGCCGGGCACGGCTGGATGCTCAGCTCCAAGGGTCGGCCAGGATCCCCCACAAGCACCAAACCGCGGCCATTGGCGTGTAGATGCCGCACAATCCAGTACAGCGTTTCGATGCGCTCCGGGCAGCCCAGCTTCTCCGCCAACTGGGTTAGGGTCAGGGATCCCTTTTGCTCTTGCATCACCTCCAGCACCTGACGCTGGAGCTGCAGGACGGCGCTAGCCGCTTTCTTGCCGGCTTCCACCCCCGGCTGGTGATAGGCGTTGACCTGGATCAAGGAGGCGTAGAGGCCCACTGCCCGTTCGTAGAGGGCAATCAGGGCCCCCACGGAGCGGGCATCCACCCGCGGCAGCGTCACCGTGATGGAGTCGCGCCCGTTTTCGTAGAGGGCCTGGCGGGTGCCCTGCAGTAGGCCATCCAGGTAGTCGCCGCTGGTTACCAGTGGCTCTACGAAGGGGGAAGGGATCCCGGGCTCGCGATCCTGGAGCACCTCGATGAAGGTGACGAAGAAGTTGTTCAAGCCCTCCCGCAACTGCTGCACGTAGGCGTGCTGATCGGTGGTGCCCTTGTGGCCGTAGACGGTGAGGCCCTGCTCCACCAGGTTGCCCTGCAGGTCGTGGGACTTGCCTAGGGATTCCATCACCAACTGCTGCAGGTAGCGGCTAAACAGAGCCAGGCGGTCTTTGTAGGGTAAAACCACCATATCCTTGCGCCCCCGCCCCTCGCCGACGATGTACCAAGCCATGGCCAAGAGGGCAGCGGGGTTGCGCTCTAGGTGGGGCACGCGGGTGGCCTCGTCCATGGTGGCGGCCCCGGCCAGCAAAGCCCGGATGTCGATCCCCTGCAACGCTGCCGGCAACAGGCCTACTGCCGAAGTTTCTGACGTGCGCCCCCCCACCCAGTCGAAGATGGGGAAGACCGCCAGCCACCCTTCCCGCTGCGCCTGCTGCTCCAATTGGCTGCCGGGACCGGTAACGGCTACTGCCTGGCTGGCAAAGGGGATCCCGGCCTTCTGGTAAGCCAGCGCCACCTCCACCAAGCCGTTGCGCGACTCGGGCGTGTTACCAGATTTGGAGGCAACAATCACCAGGGTCTGTCCCAGTTTGCCCGCTAGCCGTCCCAGCACCCGATCAAACCCGTCGGGATCCGTATTGTCGATGAAGTGGATGTTCAAGGGCGGCTGCAGCGGAGCCAAGGCCTCCGCCACAAATTGCGGCCCCAGGGCCGAGCCGCCAATGCCAATCCAGAGCAGCTCGGTGAAACGCCCTCCTCCACTTGCCGGGATCACGCCGCCGTGGATCTTTTTGGCAAAGCTCTCCACCTGTTCAACGCAGTCTTGAATTGCCTGCCGGATTTCGGCAGTGGGAGCCAGCTCCGGCGCCCGCAGCCAATAGTGGCCCACCTGGCGACCTTCGTCCGGGTTGGCGATGGCCCCGGCTTCTAAGGCCTGCATTTCAGCAAAAGCCCGGGCAAAGAGAGGCCGCAGGGCCTCCACTTGGGCAGGGGTAAAACGGATGCGGCTGATATCCACAAAAATTTCCAGCTCGGGATGGTAGTAGAGCCAATCGCAGTAGCGCTGCCAAAGTTGAAGGCTGTCCATGGGATCCCTGCTGCCAAAGCCGTAACCAGCTTACCAAAGCCGTGCCGCAGCCGGCTCCCTGCCAAGAAGCAGCTAGGATCCAAAACACCGCCTGCTAAAGTGCTCCCCGAAAACACCTCCCATGAGCCTGGACGCCGACCGGCAGTGGATGGAACGCTGCCTCTCCTTGGCCCGCTCGACACCACAGCGCCCCTCCCCTAACCCGCGGGTAGCTTGCGTCATTGTCCGGGGGGATCAGGTGGTGGGGGAAGGTGTTCATCTGGGAGCCGGCCAGCCCCACGCCGAGGTCTTGGCTCTGCAGCAGGCGGGATCCCTGGCCAAGGGCGCCACCCTCTACGTCAACCTCGAGCCCTGCAACCACTATGGGCGCACCCCCCCCTGCACTGAGGCCATTCTGGCGGCTGGGATCCGGCGGGTAGTGGTGGGGATGCAGGACCCCAATCCGCTGGTAGCCGGCAAAGGGATCCGTCGCCTGCAAGAGGCAGGAGTCGAGGTGACAGTGGGGGTGCTGGAGCAGGACTGCCAAGAGCTCAACGAGGGCTTTGCCTTTGCCATTGTGCGAAAGCAGTGTTTTGGCCTGCTCAAATACGCCATGACCCTAGACGGCAAGAGCGCCGCCACCACTGGCCACAGCCAGTGGATTAGCAACCCCTTGGCACGAGAGTGGGTTCACCGCCAGCGGGCCTGGCACGACACCGTGATCGTTGGCTCCCAAACCGTTTGGCACGACAACCCCCGCCTCACCTGCCGCCTGCCGGATTTTCAGGGATCCCAGCCTCTGCGGGTGGTTCTCAGCCGCTCCCTTAACCTCCCCCCAGTGGCCCACCTGTGGCAAGTAGAGGAGGCGCCAACTTTGGTGATTACTGAAGCCACTGAGGCTCATCCCCTCTGGGGAGCCCTGGCCAAGCAAGGGGTGGAGCTGCTGCACCTGGATCGAGTAACCCCGGCTCGAGCAGCGCAGGTTCTCTTTGAGCGAGGCTGTCTGAGCGCCCTCTGGGAATGCGGCGGCACCCTGGCCTGGGCAGCCCTCAAGGATGGGGCCATTCAGAAGGTGGCCGCCTTCATCGCTCCCAAGATCCTGGGAGGGGCCAACGCACCAACTCCCGTAGAAGGGGAAGGGATCCCTGAGGTCAACCAGAGCTGGCAACTGCTGGAGCCGCAACTGCAGACCTTGGGAGACAACTGGCTAATTAGCGGGAAGCTGGCTCCCTTCCCTCTGGCCGCTGAGGCAGGGTTAGCTTCTTCCTGAGGCTTTGGACCCCTTGGCCTCCTGCCCATGGTAGGTCAGCAGCGGCGATGTTACACTAAGTTACAGCATAGATTACGATATGTCGATCATCCTTGCTATTGTTGTCTTGCTGGGATTCTGGGCGCTGCGCCTGATGGAGCAGGCTTTCCAGCGGCAGGAGTTCTCGCGCATGCTAGCGGGAACCTTAGTGGCTACGGCTGCTGGTGGCCTCTTGACCTGTTACTCCCTGATGAGCGACATCCTACGCCTGTTGCTTTACCTGCAAGCCCACTCTTCCTCCTATGCCCAAGATCTCCTCTCGGATCTCAGCTGGCTCGACTAGGCCAGTTGGGCTGACAACCAGGCTTTGATGCGCTGGATCAGGAGGTAGTTGGGGGCAAGCAAGTTTTGGTAGAGAAGCTGTGCAAGAGCGTCGACAGGGCTAAACTCTTGCCCAACCAGGAAAGGATAGCTAAAGCCCAGAGGAGTTAGGTGATCCCCCTCTAGGCGCTGCCATTCGGTGTGCTCCCCGTACTTGCGAGAAAGCTGCTGATAGAGCAGTGGAATATCGTCAATATCATCCTGCTGAAACTCTACAAGCAGGTTGTTTCTCACCGGATACCGCTCCTCAATGAGGCGATTGGTCTCTGCCGGAGAGGGCTCAAACTCCAACCACAGGTTTACCGGCGGTGACGAGGATCCCATCCACATCCGCCACAGATCGCTGAGTTGCTGTTGAGGCCACGCTTGCACCAACACCTGCAACAGCGGCAGCGCCCGCTCCAACCCGGCATTGCTGTAGGCCAAAAAAACATTGCCGCGCCGCTGGGATCCCAAAGAAGGGAGGGCTAGGCAGGAGAGGATCTGCAGCTTACCGCCAAGGCTGTGGCCCAAGCCAAAGAGGGGTAAGCCCATCAAGCCTTTGCTCTGCAGGCTTCTATGGAGAGATCGTGCTGCCTTGAAAGCTATTTGGGCGTGATCGAGGTCGGTGGCGTAGGCAGTGGCTACAACGGCCATGCCCATGCGGGCCAATTCTTCCAACAGACGGCTGTAGAAAAACTGCGGCGCAGATCCCACAAACGCTCCGCCTAGAAAGTGGATTACGGCGCGGGGTTGGGGAGGCAGAAGAAACCAAGTCTCTCCATCCGTTTGCCAAGTCGGTTTCATGGCGCAGCAACCTCACCTGCCATTTGACTGAGATTCCTCCCAACGGGATCCCCCTTCATCCTAATTGCCCCCTCTTTGCAAGGGGAAGGGCAAACTGGACAAGCTTCCCTGAGAAAGCCTTGGCGAGGCCTTGTGAAAGTACCACTAGTAATTTCCCGGGGCAAAGTTAGCGCGAACGGCCCTGGACTTTGGCTAAAATACGTGTGGTTATGCCAAGTATTTCTTGTATTCTGGGCTTGTGAGCTAATCGATGATGAAGCGCTATGCCCACGGGACGTAGCTAGAACAGCAGCGTGCAGAAGCTGGTCAACAGCAGTGTCAATGCCGTCAGAAGCAGGCTAAAGCTCCACAGCCACACCGCAGCAAGCAGTAGGATCCCGATGACCCAGATGAGCAGGGCATTCCAGTAGGGTCGGTTAGGGGCTTTGGAGACGTTAATTCTTTGAAAGAAAGGCAGCAGGATAAATGCCACATCCAGCAATAGACGCGGCAGCCGCAGATCCTGGGGTAGCGGCCGATCCCGCGCTGCCAGGTAGAGCAGCCCCCAGCTCAATAGAAGTGGGGTCAGCAGCAGATAGTTGGACTCGGCCAGCAGCGGCCGATCCACCACCAGGGGAAACAGAGGGCTGATCCCCCAGCCCAGATAGAGGTAAAAGTTGAAGTTCAGCAGTGGCCGCAGCAGGGGGGGTAGGTTGAGGCTCTGAATACTCCCCCGGGCTCCAACTCTCTTGCCCCCAGATCCGCCTTCTCGAGGGATCGGCTTTGCCCCAGCTCGCCAACCGCAGTAGTCACAGTAGGGAGACTTGTACCGGTAGGCTGGGATGGGCTTACCACAGGCCGGGCAGCGTTGGAGGGGACGAGGTTGGGAATTGGAGGCCATGGATATCCCTGATGCGGCTGCTCCAGGATGCCTCAAGCTTTAGCTAATGCCCAAAGCAAACGAGAGGGTAATACAGGCCGCCCCTAGGGCTGCCCCGGCGAGCACCTGGACGGGCGTATGGCCCAGCAGCTCTCGCAGGTAGGGCTCCTGGAAGCGATCGGCGCCTTTCTCTTCCAACCATTCGTCTAGGAGGCGGTTCAACACCTGCGCCTGCTTGCCAGCAGCCTGGCGGATCCCGGCAGCGTCATACATCACCACCAGGGCAAAGACCACCGTTGCTGCAAACAGGAGGCTATCCCAACCTTCCTCTAACCCCACGCCCACGGCCAAAGCAGTCACCAGGGCCGCATGGGAGCTGGGCATCCCCCCCATCTCCAGCAAGACCCGCAGGTTGAGCTTTCCCGAGCGCACATAGGCCAGGATGAGCTTGATGGCCTGGGCTAACCCGCTGGCCAGCAGGGCAACCCAGAGAACGTGGTTAGCCATCAACTGTTGCAGCATAGGGCTCTCCGGCAGAGGAAGGGGAGCAAGGCCTCCAAGGGGGGCAGGTTAATGCTGGCGGCGGGCGATGAAATCTGCCAGGGCCAACAGGGGCTCAGCCTGGGATCCATAGGGGCGCAGCGCCTGCTTAGCCGATTGGATCAGCTCTTCGGCCTTCTGCCGAGAGGCCTCTAGACCCAGCAGGCTGGGGTATGTGGCTTTGGCAACCACTTGATCTTTGCCTGCTGTTTTGCCTAACTGTTCGCTAGTGGCAGTGACATCCAAAATATCGTCGACAATCTGGAAGGCTAGGCCAATATCCCGGGCATAGTGGCTCAACCGCCCCAGCAGCTCCTCATCGGCCCCGGCCAGGATCGCTCCTGAGACCACTGAGGCCTCTAGCAGGGCGCCGGTTTTGTGGCGGTGGATGTACTCCAGGGTTTCCAGGGAAATGGCCTTGCCCTCCGACTCCAGATCCACCACCTGGCCTCCCACCAAGCCAGTTGCCGCAGCCGCATGGCCAATGCGGGCAATCACCTCCAGGATCCGCTGCGGCGGCACCCCCCGCGTTTGGCTAGCGATATGCTCAAAAGCGTAGGCCAGCAGGGCATCGCCTGCCAAAATGGCGATATCCTCACCAAACACCTTATGATTGGTGGGCTTGCCGCGGCGAAAATCGTCGTTGTCCATGGCCGGCAGATCGTCGTGGATCAACGACATGGTGTGGATCATCTCCAGCGCACAGGCCGTAGGCATGGCCTGCTCCACCGAGCCGCCGGCCAACTCACAGGCTGCTAGACAGAGGATGGGCCTGAGGCGCTTCCCCCCTGCCAGGAGGCTATAGCGCATTGCCTCATAGAGGCGTTCTGGATAAGCAGGCCTAACCGCGGCAGAGAGGGCTTCCTCCACCTGTTGCTGCCGCTGGCTTAGGTAGGTTTCTAGGTCGAAAGTTTGGGCAACCAAGCTGGTTTTCCTCTCAACTCAGCCCCAGAGGATCCCTGGCGGGCAGCTCTACAACAAGGCCCACAGGCTGACATTATCGCATGTTCGCCCGAGCTCCGGATCCCTCCTGCCAAGGCTTGCTTTGGCTTATGGCAAGAATTGAAGTACTGGGATCTTTGGAGTGCAAGCTTGCGCCGTTTGTCATCTCGATGTCAGGATGCACTAAGGGTCTTCACTGGCTGAGTTTTTCATGTCCCACTCACCTGCCTACCTCAGCGCTTCTCCTCCTCCCGATGGCGATGGCAACCGCCTGCTACGGGCAGCCCGCGGGGAAGTGGTGGATCGCCCCCCAGTTTGGATGATGCGCCAGGCGGGCCGCTACATGGCGGCCTACCGCGAGTTGCAGAGCAAGTACACCTTCAAGCAGCGCTGCGAGATCCCGGAGCTAGCCATCGAGATCTCTTTGCAACCCTTTCGCGCCTTTGCCCCCGACGCCGTGATCCTGTTCAGCGACATCCTCACTCCTCTCGAGGGCATGGGCATTACCTTTGAGCTGGTGGAGAACCAGGGGCCGATTATCGACCCGCCAATTCGCTCCCAAGCCCAGATTGAGCAAATCCGACTGTTAGAGCCAGAAGAAAGCTTGCCCTTCATCAAAACCATTCTTACGACCTTGCGCCGTGAGGTGGAAGGGAAGGCGACCCTGCTGGGCTTTGTTGGCTCACCTTGGACTTTGGCCTGTTACGCTGTCGAGGGGCGCAGCTCCAAAGACTATGCCTACATCAAGAGTTTGGCTTTCACCCAGCCGCAGCTCTTGCACCAGCTGCTGGGCAAGCTGGCCGATAGCATTGCCCGCTACGTGATCTACCAAATTGAGAGCGGTGCCCAAGCGGTGCAGTTGTTTGATACGTGGGCTGGCCAGCTCAGCCCCAGCGATTACGAGACCTGGGCTTTGCCCTACCAAAAGCAGATTGTGGATCAGGTCAAGGCTCGGTATCCCCAAGTGCCGCTGATCCTCTACATCAACGGCAGCGCCGGCTTGCTAGAGCGGGTGGGTAAAGCTGGTATCGACGTGTTCAGCCTTGACTGGATGAGTGACATGGCAGAAGCCAGGGCCCGTCTGGGATCCCTGCCTGTCCAGGGCAACCTCGATCCAATGGTCTTGCTGGGATCGCGGGAGTTGATCCGCCAGCGCACCCTGGAGGTGATTCAGAAGGCGGGCTCGCGGGGGCACATTATGAACCTGGGGCATGGGGTTCACCCTGCCACCCCTGAGACCAATGTCCACTACTTCTTCGAGACGGTGCGCCAGTCGCCAGAACTCCTGAGGGCCGCTTCCCCAGCTTCCTGACTGAAGCCCAGCAGGCTCCGGTGCCCTTTTCTCTCCAGCCTGCCGAAACGCTGCGCGAGGGTCCTCACTCTCAATCAGGCTCGAAAGAGCCGTCCTCTTCTTCTAGGCTCCAGCTTGCTGCCAAGGCGTCCGCCATTGCCGCCCGCAGCGCGCGAGTATCTGCCCACAGTTGCGCGGGATCCGACAGCGGATCCGACAGGGGAACCAAACGCAAGATGCGGTGCTCCTGCACCAGATCGATCACCACGCTAGGCCGTTCCGTGCCCACCTCTGCCACCTCAGCGGGGGAGGGATCCCGCAAGCAGGCGTAGTCGAAGCTGTTTAGGTTTAGGTAGAGGCTGCGATTGGCCACCAAGGTGGCCGCCGTTGCATCCTGAAATACCTCCATCACATAGCCCTCCCCCTGCCTTTGCACCTGACCTTCGACGATATCGAAGTAGCGAACCCGCCCCAAATCCGCCAAAAGACGGTAAATATCCCGCTTGTTAACCAAAATTCCGCTGTCGACAATGCAGGGAGCACAAGGACGACTCTCGGTCATAGGGCAGCTAGTCTTGAGGCACAAAGTAGGTGGGTCGGGAAGTTGTGTTGAATCCTCAATTAGGGCAAAGAAAATCCAAAGACTTTGCGAAACTCAAGCTACCACAGGATGACTTCTCCCTTTCTTTGCCAAGGGCTGCAGGCTCCTTAAAGATCCCGCTCTAGCCTCCCTTGAATGTATCACAGCTTTTCCAAAAGGGACATGGGTCTTCGCTTTCAAGATGTCTCCACGATATAAGGTCAAGCAAACTGGTTGAGCATCTGCCGTCTTTGATCTACATATTGTGGAAAAGTAAGCAGCCAAGGAGTTTGAGACACTAGATGTTGTAGGCAACAGCAAGAACAGCCCATCTCTGCCCCAGTCTCTGTCGTCGATGAGGAAGATAGACTGCGCAACCTTTTGCCTGCCCAAGCCAGAGGCGCAAGGGAGAGTGGCGGCTAGAAGAGTTCGGCTTAAAACCTCCGAAAAGCCTTATCCGGTTTAAAGTGAGGATTGACCTGACAAGAGTGAGGCTTGGCCGATGACAACTGCCCCAATTCCCGCCTTCTGCCAAGGGATCCGCTACTTTGGCGATCCCTGGCCGGAATTCGACCGCCTGGGCCAGGAACCTGCAGTGGATGCTGCCACAGGCAAGCTGCGGGATCCCGGCAGCCGTATGGCCGCCTACCAGACCTTGCTCTATGCCGATGCGCTGCGCTACCTCACCCTGCAGATGACCGCCAGCAAAGCCTCGGGCCACCCGGGCGGATTTGCCAGCCAAGCGGAAGCCTATGCCGCTTTGGTGTACCTGGGCCAAAAGAACATCCCTACCGAGGTGGGCCACCACGCGCCCGGCTTCTATGCCGCCATGTTCTTGGATGGATCGCTGGCGGAGATGGGCATCCACACTGTCTCCGACTTGCAGGCTCGCTTTCGGGAACGGGAAGGGCTGCTGGGTCACCTCTCTGGCTACATCCCCGGCCTGCTAGCGCCAGCAGGGCCCCTTGGGCAGGGGCAGCATTTTGCCATGGCCGCCGCCTTGCTCTACCCGGATCGGCTCTTCCCCGTCACCATCGGCGATGGGGGCTTGGGGGAGCCCTACGTGATGAGCTCCATGATCCACTTTCACACCGCCTTCCCGCAGCGCACCAACTTCCTGCCGGTGCTGGTCTGGAACGGCTATAGCCAAGAGCACCACAGCATGATCTCGACCTTCACCAACGCTCAGATGGTCGAGTACTGGCGGGGCAATGGCTTTGAGGAAGTGGTGCTAGTCGACGCCAAAGACTTCGACGATGCCCAGCAGCCCGGTCCCTATGTGGATAGCACCCAATTTTCTCTGGAAGCCCGTCTGGCCTTTGCCCAGAGGGTACTGACCGAGATGGAGCGGGCCATCCAGTCAGCGCTGAGCGGACATCTGACGGTTTTCATCCTCAAACAACTCAAAGGAGCAGGCGTGCACGCCAAGGGATCCAAATCCCACAACCTCTATGCCCACCACACCTTGGATCACCCCGACATCGTGGCCGCTCTGCAGGCACGGGCCCTCCACCCAGCCGCTTGGGCTTTGGTGCGCCAAAACTGCGAGCGGGCAGCCGGTGGACCAGCCGCCAAGGTAGTTGTCACGGAGTCCGTCCGGCCCTTGCCGCCTTTGGGATCCCTGAACTTAACCGAGTTCCCCCTCGGCGATAAGCAAGTCTCGACTACTGCCATCGGCGCCTTGGTGGTGCAGGTGGGGCAGAAAGACCCTGACTTTCTGGTGGCCAATGCCGATGGCAACGAGGCCTCTGGTCTTGCCAATGTCAACCAGGACCTCAAAGTCATCCACCCCACGGTGGATCCTCTCTACAACCAACAGCCCCAAGGGCAGGTCTACGAACCCCTGAGCGAAGATGCCTGCGCTGGCTTGACAGGGGGCCTGGCGCTCTTTGGCGGGCGCTCCCTCTGGTGCTCCTACGAAGCCTTTGCCGTCAACGGCTTGCCCATCTGGCAGACGGTAACCCAGGCAATGGCGGAGCTGCGCCGCCCCACTCCTTCCGCTATTGCTCTCTTCACGGCTGGAGCGTTGGAGCAGGGACGCAACGGCTGGACCCACCAGCGGCCGGAAATTGAGGCCTACCTAGCGGCCATGATGCGCAACGGCAACATTTTCCCCCTCTTTCCCCCCGACGCCAACTGCGCCCAAGCTGCCTACGAGTGGGCCTTATCGACCTTCAACAAAGGGATCCCGATCTTTGCCAGCAAAACCCCCCTGCCCATCCGCACCACCCTAGAACAAGCCCGCCAGGCAGTGGAGCAGGGTTGCACTGTGCTGCAGGAACTGCCTGGCTCCCGCACCGTGGTCTTTGCCGTGGTGGGAGATATGATCCTCCTGCCCGTCTTTGCCGCCGCTGAACAGCTCAAGGCCCAGGGGATCGGCAGCAAAATTGTCTCTGTGGTCAACCCCCGCCGCCTCTATCGCCCCGTCGACGTGGCCTGGTCCACCTGTGCCCAAGCTGATGGGGAGTTCATGTCTGACCAGGAGTTTGCTGCCTGGTTTGCTGGCGAGGCCCTCATTGGCGTAACCGGCGGATCCAGCCTGATGTTGGAGCCCCTATTGCTGCGCTACACTGGCCCGCGCGACATCTTTGCCTGGAAACGCGGCGAAACCACCGCCACCCCTACGGAACTCATGGACTACAACGGCCTGACAGCCCAGGCGCTGGCAGAGAGGGCAAAGCAACTGCTATGCTGAGGGCAAGCTTTTAGCTTGGTCAGCATTGTCCACCTTATTTTTTCCTATGACTGAGGCTAGCTATCTCCGAGAGAAGCTTGAGAGGATGTCTCCCACCGAGAGGGTAGAGCGAGTTGTTGTCCAACACTTTGCTTTTCCTCTCCTGCAGGCGCTTGGCTTTGACGAGTCGGAAATTAGATATGAATTCGAGACAGGTTGCGGCCAGGTCGATCTCGCAGCAAGAAAGAACGGAGATCCTGAAGATACTTTCCTTAGATCCCCGAAGAATCCCTACTTGCTTTTGGAGGCAAAATCTAGAGCAGTTAATCTCAGAGAAGGATCTTACTATAGAGATGCAGTTTGTCAGATAGAAAGTTACTTGCTTGCCAAGAACTGCAAATCTGCAAAATGGGGAATTATCACCAATGCAAATAACATCCAGCTTTGGAGGAAGCATGGAAAAGTCGTTCACCCTGCTACAGCAAACCTTGATATTAGCTCAGATAACATTGAGAGCATAGTGCGTAACTTGCGAGACAAGATAGAAAACTATGAGCGCGCTCTGACTGTATGCGTGTATAACAATAAAGGGGGCGTAGGCAAAACAACGACGGTCATTAACCTTGCGGCAGCACTAGCAACCAAGGGAAAAAAGGTCTTAGTTGTTGACTTTGATTCTCAGGGTGATCTGACAGGAAGTTTGGGAGTCACTCCTGGAAAAATTACACTGACGCAATGTTTAAAGGATCCCAAAATAGACGTCCATGCCATTGTCCAAACATATAGACTCGAGGGTAAACGGATTATATTTTCCATCTTCGAAATCTTTGACAGACTCAAAGGCAAGCAGAGTACCCTTCCCATCTTCGACATTATCCCAAGAGACCCTGAACTAGAGACGTTGACTGATAGCCGGGCAGTAGCATATATCCCAAAGGGAACTCGGCGCCTTCGCGATCTCATTGCCCCTCTTCGCAATGAGTATGATTACATCCTAATCGACTGCCCAACTCAATGGCTTTACTTTAGCCAGAGTGGTGTTTTTGCTGCCGATGTTATTTTGATACCTACCCGCCCCGACGATCTGTCTTCCCTGAATAATGCTGCTAGAGTAATCACCCAGTTTATTCCAGAAACTGCTAGGTCACGACAGGATGGTGGCCCCAGGACTTTGCCTATCTTTTTCAATGGCGTCACCTCCTCAGGAAGCGAAAACACTATTAAACGAGCACATGATGAGATAGACGAAATTGTCAGCCAAGAGAGAAGCATGAACCTACTTCCATATTTCCGGCCAAAACCTAAGAAAGGTAATGAGGACAAATACATTTTCAGAATACCTGAATATGCAGTGATAAAAACTGCAGCCTTTGAAGGAGTCCCTGCCGTCTTTAAGCGCAGGAAAGTTTTAGAATACTACCAGAGTCTTGCCCGTGAGTACTTTATCGATGAGTGAGTTTTCAGATCTAGGTAGGTTGGTTAACTTACCCCTTGAGAGCATTACGCCCGCCGACGGGTTTTCTGCTCCCTCCTTCCTTGTTACAGCAGCCGCAAATCAGCTAAGGGCAACAGGAGGACACAACTGGGTTCCTCTGCTGGTGGCCGAGGCTGGCAACTATCAGTACAAGGCCATTGGTAACCATTTTGTCTATGCAGTTGCTCGAGAGGCAGGGCTGGAGAGGCTCTGGTGCATTGTTGTCGATCCCGACCCAGAGCAGGTTAAGCAGGCCCAAATCCTCACCAGAGAAATTGTCCCAAAGGTGAATCTGACAGAGGCCCCGAGAGAAACTATCTTGGCTGCGCTGAGATACCTGGCTGAGCAACCTGGCACTCCGCTCAAGGGAGTTGATATAACCATTGCAGCCGCGCGAATTGCGGAGGCAGATAGGAGCTGGTGGCAGGACTTAACCCCCATAACCAAGCTGGGGTGCAAAATTACACGAGGCAAAAAGTTGGAGGCCCTGAAAGAAGTATTTTTTCTAGCTCCTACAGCGCCACCCCCTAGCCAGAAGAAGTCGTCTAAAAAATCCACAGCATCTGCCAGGGCCAAGAAAACAAGCGCAAC
This sequence comes from Synechococcus sp. W65.1, assembly GCF_047461615.1. NCBI lineage: Bacteria > Bacillati > Cyanobacteriota > Cyanophyceae > Synechococcales > Synechococcaceae > Synechococcus > Synechococcus sp. W65.1. The sequence goes on from NZ_JANSHI010000006.1 coordinate 52,152, forward strand.
TCGCTCTCGGAAAAAGAAAGAGGGCTAGAAGGGCGGCAGAGCAAGACCAGCTTTACTCTTCTCTTAGTACCGCTGTTCTCCTACCCAAAGGCCCACCAGCGCTGCTTGGCCCCAGGGATCCACCTTCACCTCTGCTCGCAGTGTTTCTGGGTTGCGGCGGATCTCTAGTTCCAGAACATCTCCCAGCGCTTCCGAAATGAAAAACTCTTCGATCCCAAACCTAAGCTGCCTACCATCAAACCACCCTTGTAGGACAACCTCTTTAGGTTGCAGCTCCCTGGGTCGGTCGCGGCTGATGCCGATGGCCTGCCAGGGTTGAGCGGGATCCCCATTGGGAGGGGCCAAGCGCAGGTAGAGGATCCCTGGCCTACTCAGCTCAGGTGACCAGCCAGGTAGCTTCTCCAAAGTGGAAAACTGGGCAACGGTGTAGCTCAAAGCTACGTAGCGGCCCCGCAAGAGGTCATAGGGATCCACAGGAGCAATCTGCAAGTAGATGGGGGTGCCGGTGGCGAGGGTAAGCGCTTTCCGGGCTGGTACCAGTGCAACCAGGCCCACCTGTAGCAGCAGGGCTAGCCAAAATCGCCGTAGGGATCCCTGGGGAGAAGGAGTTGACACAGATAGCCGGGGAGAGCAATTTTTAGGGAGCAGTTTCAATGCAGAGATGCTATTCTAGGCTAAGCACCTCCCTGGCTCAGTAGCTCAGCGGTAGAGCAGGGGACTCATAAGCCCTGGGTCGCGTGTTCAAATCACGCCTGAGCCATCCCAAGAAGAGGTTGGCGTAGTGCTGGTGAATCCCAGATACACTAGTCAAGCCTGCTCTAAGGATCTGCCTATCCAGCAGCGCAGGAAGGGGTTAGGGTGCGGGCATTGTGGCTGGGAAGAAATGAGACTGCGCTTTTGGGGGCTGCTGTAAACCAGCCCGCTAGAGGCTCGTGAGTGGCTTGCCAACTGCAGGGCTACGTTCGCGCTTGCGGGAGGAGTCCTTACAGCCCCCAGCTTTTACCCCTGCTCTAAAGAAAAAGCAATGCCTTAGCTAGAAAAACTCTCTCAAACGATCGATAATAGGCCAGCGCACTGCTTTCTCTTCTTAAAACTGTGGCCTTGACTTGCTCACCGCCATCGCGCTTTGCTCAAGCCATTCAGCGGGGAGAATTTCTGCTCACCGCCGAGATCACCCCACCCAAGGGATCCGACACCACTGCCATGCTGGCTTTGGCCCAGCAGCTCAAACAGCGGGTGCACGCCATCAACATAACTGACTCCAACCGGGCTGTTGCCCGCATGAGCCCCTTGGCCGCCTCGCTGCTGCTGCATCAAGCGGGCATTGAGCCCATCCTGCAACTGGCCTGCCGGGATCGCAACCGCTTGGCTCTCCAGGGGGATCTGCTAGGAGCTTCGGCTCTTGGACTGCGCAATGTTCTAGCCCTGACGGGGGATCCCATCCACGTCGGGGATTGCCCCGATGCTCGAGCCGTCTTTGACCTGGAGTCGGTGCGCCTGCTGCAGCTTATCCAGCGCCTCAACAGCGGCCTTGACTGCAACGGCAAACCCCTTCCTGACGGCGGCACCTGCCTGTTTCCGGGGGCAGCGGTAGAGCCACAATCCCCTAGCTTTTCGGGCCTGGAGCGGCGCTTCTACCGCAAGCTGGAGCACGGGGCCCAGTTTTTCCAGAGCCAGATGGTGACCGACTTCGACCAACTGGAGCGCTTCATGGACAAGCTGGGGCGCCCTGCCGGCAAGCCCATCCTGGCCGGTATCTTTCTGCTCAAGTCTGCCAAAAACGCCCTGTTCATCAACCGCAACTTGCCGGGGGTGCAGATTCCGGAGGCCATCATCCAGCGGCTGGCCAAGGCTCCCGACCCCCTGGAAGAAGGGATTCGCATTGCCGCCGAACAAGTGCGCCAGGCCCGCCAGATCTGCAACGGCGTGCACCTGATGGCCGTCAAGACCGAACATCTCATCCCCCGCATCCTTGACGAGGCCGGGATCCCACCTCTTAGCAACTAGCTCAACACCTGCTCCAGCCCGTAGACCAATCCCTTGAGCTGCAACACCTTGCGGATGCCCAGGATCACCCCCGGCATAAAGGCCACACGGTCGGTGATGTCGTGTCTTAGGGTGAGCGTCTGCCCCATGCCGCCGAAGATTACTTCCTGGTGGGCGACCAACCCCGGCAGGCGAACGCTGTGGATGGGGATGTTGGGGCCAGGGATCCCACCCCGCGAGCCGGGGATCAGCTCCCTTTCTTCCACCTCGGGGGGGTTGAACGCCTTGCCCAGTTGTCCCAGCCGCTGGGCCGTCTGCAGAGCTGTGCCACTGGGGGCATCGGCCTTGCGGTTGTGGTGCAGCTCGACGATCTCCACGTGATCGAAATATTGAGCCGCCTGCAGCGCCATCTGCTGCAGCAGGATCATGCCGATGGCAAAGTTAGGCGCAATGAGGCAGCCCACGCCAGCCTTGTCCGCTAGATCCCGCAGCCGCTCCAGTTGCTCCGGCGTTAGGCCGGTTGTCCCCACCACTGGCCGCACCCCAAAGGCAATTGCCGAGCGGACGTTTTCGTACACAGAGCTAGGATGGGTGAAGTCCACCATGACGCCTCGGGTACTCTGCTGCGACAGCCGCAGCAGCTGCCCTGCCAGGTCGTCGCTAATGGCCACTCCCAACGCTCCTAGCCCTAACACCTCGCCAATATCTGCGCCTAGGTGCGAACGAGCCACTGCTCCCACCAACCTCATGTCGGGGGTTTGGGCCACTGCTCGCACCACCTCCCTCCCCATCCTGCCCAGGGCTCCTACCACTAAGACGGGGATGGGCTCAGAATTTTGTCCTTCTTGCTCGACTGCCGTCGCCACCGCCTGCCCCCTTACCTTGGAGCGCTAGAGATCCCCGTCCAGGCCATCACAACTTCACCTCAATGTCTACCCCTGCCGGCAGATCTAGCTTCATCAAAGCATCGATAGTCTTGGAGGAGGGGGAATAGATATCGATAATGCGCCGGTGGGTGCGGATTTCAAAATGTTCCCGCGAGTCCTTGTCTATGTGAGGAGAACGCAGCACACAGTAGAGGCGCCGCCGCGTCGGCAGCGGAATTGGCCCCACTGGCACTGCCTCTGTTCGGCGGGCTGTATCCACAATTTTGGCGCAGGAAGTATCCAGCAGCCGATGGTCGTAGGCCTGCAAGCGGATGCGAATTTTTTGTTGGGTTAAGGTAGCCATACTGGAAGAGAGAGTAGGGTGTACTTAAAAGGCAACAGGGATCGAGTCCTCTGGAGTAACCAGCGCCCAATCCCTGCTGCGAGCCAGTAGCTTACTTCAGGATCTTGGAGACTACCCCAGCTCCAACCGTCCGACCGCCTTCGCGGATGGCAAAGCGCATCCCCTGCTCAATGGCAATGGGTCGGATGAGCTCCACCGTCATCCTAACGCGGTCGCCCGGCATCACCATCTCCGGCTTCGAGCCATCGTCAGCCGTAAAGGAGGAAATGGTGCCCGTGACGTCGGTGGTACGCACGTAGAACTGGGGACGATAGCCCGCAAAGAAGGGTGTGTGGCGGCCCCCCTCTTCTTTGGTGAGGACATAAACCTCCGACTCGAACTGGGTGTGGGGGGTGATGGTTTTGGGCTGGGCTAGGACCATGCCCCGCTCCACTTCGTTTTTCTGAATACCCCGCAGCAAAACGCCGACGTTGTCGCCTGCAATCCCCTCGTCCAGCGTCTTCTGGAACATCTCCAGACCCGTCACCGTGGTGGAGCGGGTCTCGCGCAGCCCCACGATCTCTACCGTATCCCCCACCTTGATGCGGCCGCGCTCAATTCGGCCGGTTGCCACCGTACCACGACCTGTAATCGAGAAGACATCTTCTATTGCCATCAGGAAGGGCTTGTCTACTTCCCGCACTGGCGTCGGGATGTAGGAGTCGACCGCATCCATCAACTCATGGATCTTGTCCACCCACGGATCCTCACCCCGCTGGGTTTTGGGGTTGGCTTGCATCTTCTCCAAAGCCTTAAGAGCCGATCCCCTGACAATCGGGATTTCGTCGCCGGGGAAATCGTACTTGGACAGGAGCTCCCGCACCTCCAGCTCTACCAGCTCCAGCAGCTCCTCGTCGTCCACCATATCTACCTTGTTGAGGAAGACGACGATGTTGGGCACTCCTACCTGCCGGGCCAGCAGGATGTGCTCCCGCGTCTGCGGCATGGGTCCATCTGCCGCCGACACCACCAGGATGGCCCCGTCCATCTGGGCTGCCCCTGTGATCATGTTTTTTACGTAGTCAGCGTGGCCAGGGCAGTCCACATGGGCGTAGTGACGCTTCTCTGTCTGGTACTCCACGTGGGCCGTGTTGATGGTGATACCGCGGGCTCTCTCCTCGGGCGCCGCGTCAATCTCGTCGTAGCGCTTGGGCGTCGCTTGGCCGAGGGCAGCCAAGGTCATGGTAATGGCGGCGGTCAACGTCGTCTTACCATGGTCCACGTGGCCAATGGTGCCAACATTAACGTGGGGTTTGGTGCGTTCGAACTTAGGGCGTGCCATGAATCCTCACTTCCTTTTTCAGTTAGCTACATTTCCTTTGCTTTTGGCAATGATGGCTTCCGCGATATTGCGAGGAACTTCCTCGTAGTGGCTAAACTCCATCGTAAAGATACCCCGCCCTTGCGTCTTGGAGCGGATGTCGGTGGCATAGCCAAACATCTCTGCCAAGGGAACCTTGGCGGTGACTTTGGAAGTGCCACCTTCGGTAGTCATCCCCTCCAGCTGGCCGCGGCGGGCGTTGATATCCCCAATGACATCCCCGACAAAGGCTTCGGGCACTTCCACCTCCACCTTCATCACGGGCTCCAAGAGTACGGGGTTGGCTCTGCGAGCGGCTTCCTTGAGAGCCAGTGAACCGGCAATCTTAAAGGCCATCTCGCTAGAGTCCACCTCGTGGAAGGAGCCGTCCACCAGGGTGACGCGGATATCAATCAGCGGATAGCCAGCCAATACGCCGGACTCGCAGGCTTCGCGGATCCCTTGCTCAGCCGGTGGAATGTATTCCTTAGGAATGACCCCACCCACAATTTTTGAGATAAACTCGAAGCCTGTACCTGGCTCTGCCGGCTCCAAATCAATCACCACGTGGCCATACTGGCCGCGGCCACCGGTTTGGCGGATAAACTTCCCTTCCACACGGCTGACGGCCTTGCGGATGGTTTCGCGGTAGGCCACCTGCGGGTTGCCGACGTTGGCCTCCACGTTGAACTCCCGCAGCATTCGGTCTACCAGAATCTCCAGGTGGAGCTCGCCCATGCCGGAGATAATGGTTTGGTTGGTTTCTGGATCCACCGAGACGCGGAAGGTGGGATCTTCCTTGGCCAGGGCCTGCAGCGCCCTCGAGAGCTTGTCAACATCCGCCTTGGTTTTGGGCTCAATGGCCACGGAGATGACCGGCTCGGGGATGTAGAGGGATTCTAGGATCACCGGAGCATTTTCGTCGCAGAGGGTGTCGCCGGTGGTGGTGTCCTTCAGGCCCAGCACCGCTCCCAGATCCCCTGCCCGCAGCTCATCTACATCCAGACGCTCATCTGCCTTGAGCACCACCAGTCGCGAGATGCGCTCTTTCTTGTTTTTGGTAGAGTTGAGCACGTAAGTGCCCTTGGTCAGAACGCCGGAGTAGACGCGAATAAAGGTGAGATCTCCATACTTGTCGCTCATCAGCTTAAAGGCAAGGGCGGAGAAAGGCTCCTCGTCACTGGCCTTGCGTGACACCTCTGTGCCATCCGGCAGTATGCCCTTGATGGCTGGAATGTCGATGGGAGAGGGGAGGTAATCCACCACTGCATCCAGAAGCATCTGGATGCCCTTGTTCTTAAAGGCAGAGCCACAGAGCATCGGCACAATTTGACCGCTGATGGTGCCCTTGCGCAGACCTAGTATTAAATCTGCTTCGCTCAAGTCCTCCTCGGCAAAATACTTTTCCATCAGGGTTTCATCGACTTCAGCCACCGCTTCCACCAGCTTGGCCCTGTACTCTGCTGCCAGATCCTTCATTCCCTCTGGGATCGGCTCGGAGCGAATGTCCTTGCCAAGCTCATCCATGTAGATGTAGGCCCGCCTGCGCACCAGATCAACGATGCCGCGGAATTCTTCCTCTGCCCCAACAGGCAATTGAATGGGAACGGCATTGGCTTTAAGGCGCTCCCGGATCTGGTTGCAAACCTTGAGGAAATTGGCCCCCATGCGATCCATTTTGTTAACAAAAGCAATGCGGGGCACGTTGTAGCGATTAGCTTGGCGCCAGACCGTCTCTGACTGCGGCTGCACGCCTGCTACGGAGTCAAAGACAGCAATCACGCCGTCCAGCACCCGCATGGAGCGCTCCACCTCAATGGTGAAGTCCACGTGGCCGGGTGTATCGATGATGTTGATGGTGTACTCTGGCGCACCGGCAAGAGGCTGGGAGGGGTTTTCCGGATCCCGCTTTGTCCAGCGGGTGGTGATGGCTGCAGCCGTGATGGTGATACCCCGTTCCCGTTCCTGTTCCATCCAGTCGGTTACCGTGGTTCCCTCGTGAACCTCGCCCATCTTATGCACCAGGCCCGAATAAAAAAGAATCCGCTCCGTCGTCGTGGTCTTGCCGGCATCGATGTGAGCTGCGATGCCGATATTGCGGACTCGCTCTAGGGGAACTGTGCGCGCCACGTTAACCTCCCAATCCTCGTCGCCCTGCGACCTAGGCAAACTAAAAAACCTTTACAATTTTAATCTCTTTTGCCGACTTTTCTCCAGATCCTACGCCTCTCCTAGGCTATGGAGAGGGATAGCAACCACTGCCTCCTTACTTGGCCAGACAAGCTCAGTAGCGGTAGTGAGCAAATGCTTTGTTGGCCTCAGCCATACGATGGACTTCCTCTCGCCGACGGATGGCACCGCCGGTTTCGTTGGCTGCATCGATGATCTCGTTGGCCAACTTGGCTGACATAGTACGGCCTGAGCGAGTGCGGGCAAAGGTGACTAGCCAACGCAGCGCCAGCGAGGTACCTCGCTCCGGCCTCACCTCCACGGGTACTTGATAGGTGGCCCCACCCACCCGCCGCGCTTTGACCTCCACCAGAGGGGTGACGTTGCGCACGGCATTTTCCAGAACGGCCAGCGGCTCCTGGCCAGTGCGCTCCCTTACAAGGTCAAGAGCCTCGTAGAGAATCCTGGCAGCTAGAGACGCCTTGCCCCTCATCATTATCTTGCGCATGAGCATGCTCACCAAACGGCTCCCGTATTTGGGATCGGGGGGCACTTCACGACGAGGGGCACGGCTACGGCGAGACATAGTGGGACTGTCTAGAGAGGGGTAATGCAGAATAGGAAACTGGTCTCGGAAGAAGACTATTTCTTCTTGCCTGTAGTGGCTGGCGCTTGACCAGGCTTGGGTCGTTTTGCGCCATACTTGGAGCGGCCTTGCTTGCGGTCTTTGACTCCTGCAGCGTCAAGGGTGCCGCGAATGATGTGGTAGCGCACGCCAGGTAAGTCTTTTACCCGTCCGCCGCGCACTAGAACCACTGAGTGCTCTTGCAGATTATGGCCAATGCCGGGAATGTAAGCTGTAATCTCAAAGCCAGAGGTCAGCCGAACCCGTGCCACCTTCCGCAGGGCTGAGTTGGGCTTTTTAGGCGTTGTTGTGTACACTCGCGTGCAAACTCCCCGCCGCTGCGGACATCCTTTCAAGGCGGGTGACTTGCTCTTGCGGACAGCAATGCTTCGCTCTTTGCGAATTAGCTGTTGAATGGTGGGCATGGGTTGGCCAGGACGGCTAGTCTTTATTTGGCAGTACCTAATCCTAGCAAGCAGGGATCCCGCCGTCAACCGTCGGGTCTCCAGCTCCTCTTCTAGACGGAAACCGACAGGAGCACCTTGCAGCAGCCATGGGCTGGCTGGATTGGTGGATTGCACTTCCCTGCCCGCTCTGCCAGCGGCCAGCTAGGGGAGTGTTTTGTCAAGACTGCCAGAGGCAATTGCAGGCGGAGCGGCTCGACTCCTGGCCGGTCACCACCTCGCCCTGGCCGCTTTATGCTTGGGGGATCCACCGGGGAGCGCTGCGGAGAGCCCTCTATTCCCTGAAATACCAGGGACAGCGGCGGATTGGCGCGGTCTTGGGGGAATGGCTGGGATCCCGCTGGCTGGAGAGCCGGCAGCGGCGTTCTGACCTGCTTCGTCAGGACTATACAGTGGTGCCCATTCCGCTCCATGCGGAGCGGCTGCAACAGCGGGGCTACAATCAGGCAGCCTTGATCAGCCAGGCTTTCTGCGAGCGCACGGGTCTTCGCCACCTGCCCACTGCCCTGGTGCGGGTGCGGGCCACGGCGCCCCAACACGAGCTTAACCCCCAGCAGCGTCGGCAAAATCTAGCCGGAGCCTTTGCCCTCAAGTGCCCTCCGGCTACGCCGGTGTTGCTGCTGGATGACATCTACACCACCGGCTCTACGGTAGAGGCAGCGCACCAGGCTTTGGCTGCTGCCGGGATCCCTGTGGCGGGGGTGATTGTGGTGGCCAAGGCAAAGCAAGCTGCCGATTGCTCCAACCTGCCCTGGCAGCTCCGACGAAGGGGCCAAGCTTGACTACTGCGCCTGGTGCGAGTCTGCCTGGTGGGGATCCACGTTCTGTTGCAGGGCTGCCTGGTGAGGATCCACATTGAGGAACACAGTGGCCTCCCCCTCAACGCGGATGATGCGCAAGGGGGGAAGGGAGTCTGTTGGGTTTTGGATGCGCTCTTGCAGCTTCTCGTAAAACAGCAGATCCGCTAGTTGGGCGTTTTTCGCTGCCGCCTTCCCTTTCAGCTCAATGGCCCGTTGGTTCGCTGCCGCCAGGATTAACAGCCGCTCCGTTTCTTTTTCTTGGATCTGCGCCCGCACCGCTGCCGTCTGCGCAGTAATCGAGGCCACCTGTTTGCGCTCAATGGAATCCCGCAGGGCCTGGGGGAAATCGGCATGGCCTAGGAAGAGGCCTTCTACCTCTATCAAGGGCAAGGTTTGGCCGTTGCGGTTGACGGTGGGCATCTCTTGGCGGATCAAGTCCAGGGCCTGCTGCTCGATGGCCATGCGCTGGCTTTTGCGGTAAAAATCCTCAGACTCGAAAGAGGCGGAGATATCGCGGATTTTGGAGCGCACCAACGGCACCACCACTGTTGAAAGATAGTTCTCGCCGATGGTGGCGTGCAACTCGTCCAGGGTGGCGATGTTGGGTCGGAGGGCAATAGCCACGTCGACGGTAAAGGCTTGCCCATCGGCAGTGTTAACTGCAATAGCGTTGCTGATGGCATTGGGGGAGTTGGGGTCGTTGGTAAACTCCCAAACGCGGGTGAGCACGGTGTAGGTAATCGGCGTCTCGATCCCCGGGATCCGGAACATCACCCCCGGCAGCTCCACCCGCCCCTTTTGCAACCCGGAAAAGGTATTGAACACCACGGTGGCGTGGCCAGGCGGGGTGACGTACAGGCAGGCGCGAACCAATCCCAGGGCTGCTAGGAAAGCAATTGCTGCTCCGGCTAACCAACGCATCTGGCGCGGCGGCACTTCCTCTGTCGGATACACGGCAGTTGCTCCTGTTCCAAGATTGGGGCTGACGGCACGGCTACTTAGTAACCAGCGTCTCTAGGCGGGATCCCAGCACGGCAGCCTTCACTACCTCCAGGTACTGGGGATTTCGGGTGAGGGCCTCGGCTTTGGCTTGCAGTTGACCGGCTTCTGCCTCGGCTTGAGAAATGATGGCGCGGGCCTCCTGACGCGCCTGCTCGATCTCATATTGTTTTTTCACCAGTTCGTTTTCGGCGATGGTCTTTGCTTCGATAGCCGCTACAAAATCGGGGTCGAAGTCGATGTCTCGCAGCAGAAAGTCCAAAACCTCGATGCCATATTCCTTGAGCAAAAGGGCCACCCGTTCCCGGATTTGCCCCTGGAGCACTGGGCGCTCGGTGGAATACAAAGCCTGGGCGGAAAAGCCGCTGGTCTCGTTGAGGATGACCGAGCGGACAATGGGAGCGATGCGATCGAGGTAGTTCTCCCCCAGTTGGGTATAAACCTTGGGAGCGTCCACAATGCGAAATTGCAGTGTTGCCTCAGCGGCAATCAGCTGTCCATCCTGAGAAAGGGCCAGCAGCCGCGGCGCGTAGGCGTCGGGATCCTCGTCCCTCCAGGTCAGAGCTTGGGTTTTCACATCGAAGGTAACCGTGCGCGAGACAAAGGGCGGTACCCAGTGCAGGCCTGGCTGTAGGGGCGTTGGGCTCACTCCCCCTCCCCAGGTAAACAGCACCATGTTCTCGCCGTTGCCCACCAAGCGCAGCGGCCTCCCCGCTGCCACCAGGATCAACACCGCTCCCGCCAGAGTAAGCTGGGGCAGCCAGCGGCTTACCTGCCTTGGCCACCTTTCCATCGGCAGCTGCCTCCCTCCTGCCCTTGCCAGTATTGTTGCCACCGCCTTCAGAGGGAGGCAGGAGCTTTCGCCATCTTTTAAGCTTTCTGCCCGGCTTTCCTAGCCTCGGGCAAGTTGCAGAAGGACGAGAAAGCGGGAGCGCCAACGTCCCTGAATCTCGAAAAGTTCGCAAAAGTTCACTTCACAGTTTGCAAAGACTCAGGATAAGCCGGCGAAAAGAGAAGAAGATTAAAACATGATAAAGATTTGGGTTGCCGTTCATGCTGCCTCCTCTCGATTACGAGCGGCGAGAGATCCAGGTGCCACCCTCCTGTATCGCGCTGGCAGCCCAGGCTCTAATCCGGCAGGGGGTATCCGTCTACTGGCGGGAAGACAGCCTGTCTGCTCTCATTCAGCTGGGAGCCAGAGGAGCTAGCGATCGAGCTGCCATTTTGTTGGTGGAAATGAGCCTTGCCAGCCAACCGGAGGAGCTGAAGAGCTGGCTGGAGATGTGCTGGCGACTACCCAGCCATCGCCGCGAGCTGTTGCAGGTGCGAGGATAGGGGATCGCTTCTTCTGCAGGCGCGCCAGTCTTGCAAAGTAGGCTGGGGGGATTTGGTCCTGAAAGACAGGGGCCAGGCGCTGCAAAATAGTCTGTAGTCTAGCACCCTCAGCCTATGGATCTCTTGCGGCAGTACGTCCTTCCCGCCCTGATCCTACTGGTATTCCTGTTTACTCTGGTGGTGGTGAGCATCCGCTCGTTTCTACCCCAAGATATGGCCCAGCCTGCACCGATAGAGGAAGCCCCTCCTGTAGCTCTTTCTGGTTGCTGGATGCCTGCCTATGTCTGAAACTGGGATCCCTTTGCCTGCCGGCTACCGTTGGCGCATTGGCTCTGCCTGGGATCGACCCTGGGTGCGGCGGGGACTGCAGGCCACTTTGCAGGAATCTTTCCCCGAGCAGAAGCACTGGGATCACCTGGAGAAGACGCTAGATCGCCTCTTTGACCCCCCGCGTACCCCCTGCTGGTGGATCTTGAAAGAAGAGACAGGGGAGCCAGTGGGCGGTGTTTGGGCCGGCATCTCTACCGATCAAGCCACCTATCGGCGGGTAGCCTACGTCTTCTTGCTCTGGGTGGATCCTGCTCACCGCCGGCGAGGGCTGGGCAGGGCCTTGATGCAACAGGTGGAACGCTGGGGATCCCAGCAGCAGTTGGCAGCCATCACCCTGCAGGTTTATCGCCACAACCAGGCTGCCCTCAACTTTTACAAGCAGGCCCACTTTAGCGTGCAAGGCTACTGGCTGTATAAGCCCCTCGGCGGCGCCAGCACAGCTGATCCAGAAGGTTATGAAGTTTTGTAAGTAAGCCAGGCCTTGTTCTCAGCTCTCTTTTTGATGAAAGCGGTGGCAACGAGTGGGGGGAACGCCCATGTCCAGACCTGTCAAGCTGAGCGAAGCGGAGATCCAAGCCAAGCTGGAAAGCCTGCCGGGCTGGTCCTTGCGGGAGGGAAAGCTGCACCGCCAATTTCAGTTTCGCTCTTTCGTCGAAGCCTTTGGCTGGATGAGCAGTGTGGCCTTGGTGGCTGAGAGCATGGGCCACCATCCCGAATGGACCAATGTGTACAACCGTGTGCGGGTGGATCTCACCACCCACGACGCCGGGGGCATTACGGAGCTGGACTTTGCCTTGGCACAACGCATGAACGAGCTAGCCGGCTCCTCGGCAGCCAATGGCTGAGCTGAGGCAAGCAAGCAGGGATCCCCCTTTTTGGGTCTGCTCCCAGACCGAGAGGGGGTGTGTTGGGAGCTATCTCAGTCTGATAAACTAAGGCCGAGGTTAAGAAATGATAACTTTATGAACGTGCTGGTTGTCGGGGCAACGGGAACCCTGGGCCGTCAGGTAGTGCGGCGGGCTATTGAGGAGGGCCATCAGGTCACCTGTCTGGTGCGAAACCCGGCTAAGGCTGCTTTCCTAAGCGAATGGGGGGCCCACCTCAAAGTGGGGAACCTGCTGCAGCCAAGCACGCTCCGAGAGGCCATGGAGGGTGTTGAGGCGGTGATTGACTGTGCCAGCGTGCGACCAACCGACACGCTCACCACCCGCCAGGTGGATTGGGATGGCAAGGTCGCTTTAATCAACGCCGCTCGGGCCGCCCAAGTGGGGCACTTTATCTTTTTTTCCATCATGGGCGCTCAGCACGAATACCCCAATGTGCCCCTGATGAACTTTAAGCACCACATTGAGAAGTATCTGGTCGGATCCCAGATGCCCTACACCATTTTTCGCCTGGCGGGCTTCATGCAGGGGCTGATTGGCCAGTACGCCATCCCCATTTTGGAAGAGCAAATCGTTTGGGTAACCAGCGAGAGCGTTCCCACGGCCTACCTCGACACCCTAGACGCAGCCCGGTTCGCGGTGCGGGCCCTCAGCCTCGAAGCAGCCAAGCGACAGATCTTTCCCTTGGTGGGGCCCAGGGCTTGGACTTCCCAAGAGGTCATTGCCCTGTGCGAGCAGCTTTCTGGCAAAAAGGCCAAGGTCAGGACCATACCCCTGGGCCTGTTGCGGGGAGCGCGCAAGGTAGCTCAGTTCTTTCAGTGGAGCTGGAACATTGCCGACCGGCTGGCGTTTGTGGAGGTGATTGCCGCCGGAGAGCCAATGCACGCTGACATGACACCGGTGTGCGAAGCCCTAGGCATTGAACTGGCTTCCCTGACCTCCCTCGAGGACTTCCTCGCAGACTACTTCCAGAGGATGTTGAAACGGATTCGCGAGCTGAAGGTTAAACAACCCAAGAAGGTCAAGACGCCTTTCTAAGGGAAACTGCAGCCGAGGCGGGAGTAGAGCGTAAACTGGATAGCGGGCTAGCCTTTTTCTCAACTCCAGCTTTTCCCGATGAGCGAGACGGTTGTCACCTCCCCAGGAGCAGCTGTCGCCCAGCCCGAGCCAGCCATTGCCGTTGCCGGCCTAAGCAAAACCTACCGCACCGGCTTTTGGCTAACCAAGGTGGTCACCCCTCTTAAGGATTTTTCGCTAACCGTGGCCCGCGGTGAAACCTTTGGGCTACTAGGGCCCAACGGAGCTGGCAAAACCACCACGATCAAGTGTCTGCTGGGCATTGTCGAGCCCACCAGCGGCAGGGGCACGCTCTTGGGCAAACCCCTGGGGGATCGCTCCATCAAGCAGCGGGTAGGCTACCTGCCGGAGAACCCCTATTTTTACGACTACCTGACCGCTTGGGAGTTTCTCCATTTTGCTGGCAAGGTGTTTCGCCTCTCGGACAGCCTCCTCAAGGAGCGGATCCCGCAACTGCTGGAGCTGGTGGGGCTTTCTATGGATACAGCCCGCAAGAAGCCAATGCGCACCTACTCCAAGGGCATGCTGCAGCGCACGGGCATGGCCCAAGCCCTGATCAACGACCCAGAGCTGGTGTTTCTGGATGAGCCGATGTCGGGCCTGGATCCCATGGGCCGCTACCAGATGCGGGAGATCATCCTGTCTCTCAAGCAGCAGGGCAAAACGGTATTCTTCAACAGCCACATCCTGGGGGATGTGGAGGTGATCTGCAGCCGCATCGGCCTCATGGTCGGCGGCAAGTTGGTGCAGCAGGGAACGTTGGACGAGCTGCTAGGCCAGAGCAAGAGCTACCGCGTGCAAGGGCACGGCGGCGCCGTAGAGCAGTTCCGCGACTGCCTTGAGCACTTCTCCATCCAAGGATCCCATTGGTCGGGAGAATGGAGCGGATCCCTGCCGGAGCTGCTCAATCTCCTAAACCAGGCGGGGGCGGTGGTAACCGATGTGCATTGGCAACGGCAGTCCCTAGAGGAGTTCTTTGTCGAGCAAGTGCGGGCCATTGAAGGGGATCGGCCACTCTCTGCCTGACCTGGCCCAGGTGTTTTGGAACGTCATTTCTACCGACTACGTCCTGCCTCAGCGATGACAGCGCGGTAGTACTCCTCTAGCTGCTGCGTGGCTGCGGACCAGCTCCAGCACTCGGCCTCCTGGCGGGCCTGTTGCCGGAAAAGTTGCCGCTGGTCGGCCCTCTCCAACAGTTGCCGTGTGGCTTGAACAAAGTCGCTGTCGGAGTCGGGATCAAAGAGAAAGCCGTTGCGGCCGCTGTCCACCACATCGGTAATGCCGCCGCAGCGGGGGGCGATCACCGGACAGCCGGCAGCCATGGCCTCTAACAAAACCAGCCCCAACGTCTCGGTGCGGGAGGGAAACACGAATAGATCGGCAGAAGCAAAGGCCGCCGCCAGCTCTTGCCCCTGCAAGTAGCCCGTAAACACCACGTCATAGCCAGCAAAATGCTGTTCCAGGGATCGCCGCTCCGGTCCATCCCCGACAATAGCCAGACGCGCCTGCGGGATCTGCTCCAGGAGCACCCGGATCCGCCCCACCTCTTTTTCTGCGGAGAGCCGACCCACGTAGAGCAACAGCGGCCGCTCTGGCTGCCCTGCGCTAAGGCGAGCCCGCATCTCTGGACTGGCGGCCTGGGGATGGAAGAGCTCCGTATCCACTCCTCGCTGCCACAGGTGAACCCGCTCGATGCCGTGGGCAGTGAGCTCCTGCATCATGGCCGTCGAGGTACAGAGGTTGAGCCGCGCCAGATTGTGCCCCAGCCTGAGGAGGTTCCACAAAACCCCCTCCAGAAAGCCCAGCCCATAGTGCTTCAGGTACTTTGGCAAATGGGTGTGGTAGGAGGCCACCAGGGGGATCCTCATGGTCTGACTGTAGTAGAGGCCCCCCAGACCCAAAACCGCTGGGTTGACCACGTGGATGACATCCGGTCGAAAACGGCTAAGCAGCCTGCCAATGGCCGGGCCGGGAGCAGCCAGCTTCAACTCTGGGTACAAGGGCAAGGGGAAGCCGGGGATCCCGTAAACCCGTGCCCGCGCAAACCGCCTGGGTGCTCCCTGAGGGGCAACAATCAGCACCGAGTTGCCGCGGGCCGTTAGGTGGCGCACTGTATGGCAAAGCCGGGTAACAATGCCATCTACCTTGGGCAAGAACGTCTCTGTAAACAGAGCTATGCGCATCGGGGATCCCAAGCCTACTGCTCCCACCCGTCGGACGGTGTCTTCAACGACTCTTAGGATGAGTGTTGCACAAAATGGCGACGCAACAACGGCTTGGGCACCCCCTCTAGCGGGACAGGCTAGCAGCAGGGCTGGCTGGCTGGATCTGGCCCAGGGCTGGGTCTTGGCCCAGAGTATCTGCCAACGTTTTGCTCACAGATAGCAGCATGGCCGCCAAAGCCAGGCCAATGACATCTCTCCACATTGTCCGCTCCCACACTCCTCACGCCCCTTACTGTAGCGGCGGCTTTTGCGGCCGGGCAGTGATGGGCAACGGATTTTTGGGTGATAGCAATCACTGCCAAAATTGCGGCTTTGCCCCTTTTGGCTAGTCGCGGAAGGCCAGTTGCAAGCTGCTTATCAGCACAACCAAAGAAAACACCGCCATCACCCCTCCCCAGAACCAGTAGGGCAAAAACAAATTTTGGGCTATCTGGCTGGAGTCGGAGAGGATCAGCCGCCCGTTGATGACAGCACCCTCCATAAAGAGATAGTCAACCTGGTGATAGGTGCTCACACAGGCCTGCACCCCCAGAAATTGCAGGACAAAGCCCCGCAACCAAGGGGAAGCCCAGCCAGCTACCGCCAGGATGCCCAAACCCATGGCGGGGAGGAGCAAGAGGCCAAAGGGAGAACGCACCCAGAGCAGCGTCGAGAGCAACAGCAGGGATCCCAAAAACACCAACCCCAGCCAAGCTGTGCTGCGGCGGCGGGAAGCGAGGATGAACAGAGCCCCAGCCAGCGGCGGGCCCATCGGCCCAGCGGCGGCCACCAAAGCCCGCCCCACCCGTCCTAAAAACAGCTCGCCACTGTAGATAGCTAGCCCCGAGCCATTGGGATAGATCTCCAGACGATGAAACTCTCCCCCCAACAGCAGCGCCGTCAGCCCGTGGCCCATCTCATGAAACCAGGTGGCCAACAGGGTAAAGGGATAGAGGAGGTAATTGCCCCCGGGAAACCGCCAGAGCAAAACCGTCAGCCCTGCAGCAGCCACCAGCCAAATCACGCTGTGCCGGTCAGGTTTTTCGGAAGGGGAAGAAGGCATAGGGGGAGAGGAGACTTGCCAAAAAAGAGTCTAGAACACCTAGGCCCGTAGACACCTGCTAGCGGTGCAGAGTTTCAAGCCATTGAGTCTTGCCAAGCCTCAGTTGGGGGAAGGGAACGCCGGGGATCTGCCTTATAAAGAGAGACGGGCTCCGCCTTGCCTTTGACCTCAAACCCATCTGAACGGGGACTTGCGATTAGGCTAACCCAAGGAGCTGCCGGCAGAGGAATTGAGATGAAGGTACTGCTAACCAACGACGATGGCATTGAGGCAGCAGGGCTGGCGCACCTCAGGCTAGCTCTCAGCGCTCTCGTTGCCGAGGAAAACTGCTGGATTGTGGCCCCTCACCAGCCGATTTCCGGCTGTAGCCACCAAGTGACGACGGGGCGGCCCTTCCGCGCCTGGGCCCGTGGCACGCGCACCTTTGCTGTAGAGGGATCCCCTGCCGACTGTGTGCGGGTGGCCTTGTTTAAGCTTGCCCCTTCCGTGGATTGGGTGCTTTCTGGCATCAACGAGGGAGGGAATCTGGGAACGGATGTGTACCTGTCCGGCACGGTGGCAGCGGTGCGGGAAGCGGCGCTGCGGGGGATCCGGGGAATTGCCATCTCCCAGTATCGGGCAGGAAGCCAACCCATCGATTGGGAGCAAGCGCAGCGGTGGACGCGGGAGATCTTGGCAGAGCTGATGGAGCAACCCTTACCTAGAGGCGCCTTTTGGAACGTGAACTTGCCCCACCTGCCGCCTGGATCCCCTTTGCCGGAGCGAGTTTACTGTCCCCTCTGCACGCAGCCGCTGCCGCTTGATTACGCCGTGGAAGCAGAGGGAGAAGGCTTGGAGTTGCTGTGGTTCCGCTACCAGGGGCGCTACGCAGAGCGCGCTCGCGATCCCCAAACCGACACCGATGTCTGCTTCTCCGGTCGGGTAGCCATCACCCAGGTGCACCTGACCTCAGGAGCTCCCCGGTGAGGGAGTGAGGTTGCGGGCGATGGTTCTCAGCCGCTGCAGCCGCAGCGCCGTCAGGATGTCAGAGGGATCCAGCTTCAGGGTTTGTTCCAGAGCCTCTGCCAAGTGTTGGGCTGCCTCCTGACGGGTATAGCCGCGGAACTGGGCGCGGCGCAGGGCAAATTCATCGGCATCGAAAGGGGCGCTCTCGCGATTGAGACTTTGCCAGATCTGTCGAACGGAGAGGGCCGTAATGCCCCCCGCTAGAAGAGCAGAGAAGGGGTGTTGCAGAGAGAGCTCCACCAGGGTGGTAATGCCCCCAAACAGCGCCAGCGATTGGTAAAACCCTGGCTGCAGCCAGTTGCGATGGCTAAGCCAGCCCACCTCCCGCAGAAACAGGAGATCTCGGTGCGGCTGCGGGATCCCTTGCCACCGGCGAAAGTCGATGGCAATGGTGCCCTGGGGCTGCCAGGGAGCCTGGCGGCGAGAAACCAGCAGCCTCTCGCCTCCCGAGTGAGGAACAACTTTGATCCAAGCTCGGAAGGAAGCGGGGAGCAGATCCCGCAAGCGTTCAATTTCTTCTTTTTGAAAGGTTTCCAAGGACTGGAAGTCTGGGCCACTAGTCATACTTACGTGTGCTGATTCTTGAACCCCCTCTCTAGCCTAGCGGCAGCAGGGGTGGCGTGAGGCTTGGCAAGCGAACGTTCTGGCTCCTGCGGCTTTAAGCTGAGAAGAAAAGCCCAGCCTGGATTGAACCATGCCGTGGTCAGCTCAGCCAGAGCCGCCGGCAGGGATCCTTTACGCCTATGCGTTTTTGCCAATGCCGGGGGCATCCCTGTGCCAATTCATCCAGCAAACCCCCGGCATCCAGCGGCCACTGCAGGTGTTCTCCCCGCCGGGGGGCCGCATTGCCGCCGCTATTGAGCCGCTACCCAACCCAGCGGCACTCCAAGCTTCGGACGAGGTACTCCTGCGTTCGGCTCTGCGCCATGACGAGGTGATCTGCCGGCTGTTTGCCCAGACACCCCTTCTGCCTCTTCGCTTTGGCACATGTTTTCTCTCGGCCGAAAAGCTGGGAGCCCACTTGTTAACCCAGCAGGCGGAGTACGAACAGGCGCTAGCTGCTCTCGGGAAAAGAGCCGAGTATTGCCTCAAAGGCAGGGTTCACACCCCGCTTCCTGGGGATCCCCCGCCCGCCCCCAGTGGAACGGCCTACCTGCTAGCCCGCAAGCAGGCCTACCTGCAACAGCGCCAGGCCCAGGAGCAACAACAGCAGGAGCTAGCCGTGCTGCAGCAGCTCTGGCCCCCTAATTGGCCTGTGCAGAGGGGGGATCCCCAGTCAGGAGAAGTGCTACGGCTATACTTTTTACTCACTCCCGCCGAACGGGAAGTTGCCGCCCAGCTCACCCAAACCTGGCTGGCGGAGCATTCCCACTGGCAATTGGACTGGAGTCCTCCCTTGCCCCCTTATCACTTCGTGGATGTCCTGCGGGATCTTTCTAGGTAGGCCCAGGCTGCTGGCCTGCTGCGGAGTCCTACCTGCAGCTTCTGACTCCACTGACCGCCAATGACCCTTCCCAGCGGCTCTCCTCAGACCAAGCCCTCGACCACCCCTCGGACGGCCCAGCCGGATCCCGTCCTCATCCTCGGGGCCGGCCTCATGGGGCGCCTGTTGGCTGCCAGTCTGCTTGAAGACGGCCATCGGGTGCACCTGGTGGAAGCAGCCCCGGCCACCGCCCCAGAAAGCAGCGCCGCCCATTTTGCCGCGGCCATGCTCGCTCCTTTGGCTGAGTCGGTCATCACCGAAGCCAGCGTGGTGGCCCAGGGGTACTACGCCCTCTCCCGCTGGCCCGCGCTGCTAGCCAGCCTGCCAGAGCCCGTTTTCTTTCAGCAGGAGGGCACCTTGATCCTCTGGCACCGTCAAGATGCCGGGGAAGCCAAGCGCTTCTCCAACTTGCTGGCCGCGGTGAGAGAACGCCTCCCCCATCTCCCCCGCCCCCAGCCGCTTGATGCCCAGGCCCTGGCTGAACTGGAGCCCTCGCTGGCCGGCCGATTTAGCCAGGGTCTCTATCTTCCCCAGGAGGGTCAACTAGACAATCGCCAACTGCTGTCGGCTACGCTGGCCAAGCTGCGGCAGCACGGGGTGGAGGTGGAGTGGGGATCCTCTTGGGATCTCGAGCGGGCGCGGGCCTGGCAGCAGCAAACCGGCGGCTGGGTTTTGGACTGCCGTGGTCTGGGAGCCCAAAAAGAATGGGGCGGGCAGAAACCGCTGCGGGGAGTGCGGGGGGAGGTGGTGCGTTTGTACGCTCCAGAAGTTTCGCTGCGGCGCCCAACGCGGCTATTACACCCTCGCTATCCCATCTACATTGCTCCTAAGCCAGGGCACCTATTCGTGGTGGGAGCCACTGAAATTGAATCCGAGGATCGCTCGCCCGTGAGCGTCCGCTCGGCTTTAGAGTTGCTCAGCGCCGCCTACACGGTTCACCCTGCCTTTGCCGAAGCGCGTATCCTAGAATTAGGCAGCCAATGCCGTCCCACCCTAGCAGACAACTTGCCGGCAGTGGTGGAGCCATCTCCACGCCTGTTGCAGATCAACGGCCTCTATCGCCACGGTTTTCTCATTGCTCCGGCCCTTCACGACGCCGTCCTGGAGTACCTTCACCACGGCAGTTGCCGCCTAGCCCAGCAGTTGGGGATCCCCTTTCAAGTGCAGGCTGCCTCGTTTCCCCAGGAGTCTCTGTCGCCATGCGGGTCTTGATCAACCAGAAGCCTTACGATTTGCCGGAGGGCGCAACTTTGGCCGAGGCCATCGCCCAGGTGGAGGTCTGTGGACCCTTTGCAGTGGCGGTTAACCTGGAGTTTGTGCCGCGCGCCCGCTACGAGCAAACCCGTCTGCAAGAGGGCGACCAGGTCGAGATCCTTGTGCCGGCTGCCGGGGGCTAGGGCATAGGCGCCTTCCTCTTTGTCCTAACTCTGTCCCAGCGATGTCCACTCTTCTTCAGCTTTCCCCTTCAATCCAGGCCGATGAGGATCCCTTGGTGCTCTACGGCCAGGCTCTGCCCAGCCGGCTAATGCTGGGGACAGCCCGCTACCCTTCGCCGGCTATTTTGGAACAGGCGGTGGCGCGGGCGCAGCCCTGCCTGTTGACGGTTTCCCTACGGCGCCAGGGTGCCCTAGGGCCAGAGGCCTCTCAGGGGTTTTGGGCCCTGCTGCAGAAGCTGGGGATCCCACTTTTGCCCAACACCGCCGGCTGCCACAGCGTGCAAGAGGTGATAACGACGGCGGAGATGGCCCGAGAGGTGTTCGGCACCGACTGGATCAAGCTGGAGCTGATTGGCGATGACTACACCCTGCAGCCGGATCCGGTGCAACTGCCCGTTGCCGCTGCCGAGCTGGTTCGGCGGGGGTTCAAGGTCTTGCCGTATAGCACCGACGACCTAGTGCTCTGCCAGCGGCTCTTGGATGCCGGTTGTGAGGTGGTCATGCCCTGGGCCGCTCCCATCGGCACGGGCAAAGGCCCCCTCAACCCCTACAACCTGCGCCTGCTGCGGGAGCGGATCGAGGCGCCGCTAATTGTGGATGCCGGCCTAGGCTTGCCCTCCCACGCTTGCCAGGTCATGGAGTGGGGCTTCGATGGGGTCCTGCTCAATACAGCAGTGGCCCTAGCCCGGGATCCGGTGGCGATGGCCGAGGCTTTCGCGGCAGCGGTGCGTGCAGGCCGCCAAGCCTACCTAGCGGGGGCAATGGCTCCGCAGGAAACACCCCAGCCCAGCACGCCTGTTCTGGGCACCCCCTTCTGGCACCAGGGTTAACTGTCAAGCGACAGGCTTTTGCGCCTGGATGACCTGCAGGGCTCCTCCAGCGTGCAGGGTTTGCCGGACGGACTGCCAGCCCTGGTGCTGCAGGTACTGGGGCAAGTCCAGCTTGAGGAAGTGCCAGGCAGTCTCGGTCTCAAACAGGGCTAGAAACAGGGCCAGTCCGGGCCAAAGTAGGGGCTGGTGGGGCGCGTGCAAATCGAGAAGTAAAAGCCTTCCCCCTGGCTTGAGCACCCGCCAGACTTCGCGCAGCGCTTGTTCGAGGTCGGGGAAGGTCAACTCGTGCAGGGCCAAGCTGGTGTGTACCCAGTCAAAGCTGCTGGCGGGAAAGGGCAGATCCTGGGCAAAGGCTTCCACAAATTCAACGTTGGGTAGGCGCTGGCGGGCTGCTGCTAGGGCTTTGGGTGAGGCATCCACGCCGACCACGTTTTGACATAGCTCGGCCAGAAGCGGTGTCACTTCCGCCGGCCCACAGCAGAGATCCAACACCCGATCCTGAGGTTGGATGGGGATCCCTTGCAGGGGCAAGCGCCGCAGCCGAGCATATCCCCCCACTGCCAGGGCCGCCGCGCGGCTAATGCTGCGGTAAAGCCAGGGAAAGCGGTAGCTCCAGTCGCGGAGGAAGGTGGCCATAGAGGCTTCTCCTACCCCACTAGCGGGATCTCCCAGCGTCACTTGCCGCCAAGCTGAGGGGAGTTGCTCCTTGCTCTGGACAGACTAGAGGTCAAGATCCCACAGCGGGAAGAATCCCACCAGCAGCTCCACAATCAGCAAAGCCGGCAACAGGTTGGCCACCCGCAGGCGCGCTAGGCCAAGCAGGTTAATGCCAATACCTAGGATGAGGATCCCACCGGTGGCCTCCAAGGCCGCAAGCAGGTCTGGACGCAGCAGGGGCTGCAGTTGTCGCGCCAGCAGGGCCACTCCTCCCTGAACCAGGAGCACCGGCAGGGCGGAAAACAGCGTACCCCAGCCAAGGCTGGCGGTAAAAGCCAGGGTGGCTATGCCATCCAGGGCAGCTTTGACCAGGAGCAGCGAGGGATCCCCCAGGCCATCCTGGATGGATCCCAGCAGCGTCATGGGCCCAACCAAAAAGAGAATGCTGGGGGCCACGAAGGCGCAAGCAATGGGGCTAGGGCCTAGCCAGCGGCTTACCTGCTTTTCTAGGGCTTGTCCCAGCCGCTCAAAGGCAGCCTCGAGATCGCTCCATTCCCCCAGCCAAGCTCCCCCGATCAAGGCCAGCAAGACCGTGACTGCCTGGGCGGCGCTGCTGAGGGTAAGGGCCATTTGCATCCCCAGAACCAACACCAGCAAGCCCATAGCTTGGAGCAGGGTTTGGCTGATGCGCTCCGGCAAACGACGGCCTACTGCCCAGCCAAAGCCGCTGCCCAAGAGGATAGCGAGGGCATTGACGAGGGTGCCAGCGCCAGGGGGAGCCATAAAACTTCTCGCCGGCCAGCCTGAATTATAAGTCTCCCTCAAAATCTTCTCCAAGCCGACAGGGAAGCACCTGGGCAGACTGGCCGTTTCTGCTGCCAATCCTGGCTATACTGGGGACATGCTCACAGAGGTGGGCTTTTACTCCACTCATGGGTTTTTGGAAAGGCCTGTTTGGGTCAGCAGGGGCTGCCACCGCCAAAGCGTCAACGCAAACGGCTACACCTGCCCCTCGCCAGGAGACGGTGGCGGTGGGGGGGGAGACTATTGTCTTTAGCCTGGATCCCAACGTAGATGTGTACGAGCTGGAAGAGCTGTGCGATGCAGTAGGGTGGTCGCGTCGCCCCATCCACAAAGTTAGGAAAGCTCTGCAGCACAGTTTTTTGGTGGTCTCGATGTGGCAGCAGCGGGGCAGCTACCGACGTCTCATTGGCTTTGCCCGCGCCACCTCGGACCATGCCTTCAACGCCACCATTTGGGATGTAGTGGTCCATCCTGAGTTTCAGGGCCGAGGGCTGGGCAGGCGGCTGATGGAAAAGGTCATTCAGGAGCTGCGCGCCCAGGACATCAGCAACATCACCCTCTTTGCCGACCGGGAAGTGGTCAGCTTCTACGAGCGGCTTGGCTTTACGGCCGACCCCGAGGGGATCAAGGGCATGTTTTGGTACCCGCGCTAGCCCATGGCTCCCCTGCCCACAGTGATCTTGCCGGGTTATCTGGCGGGCGCCTCGGAGTACGAGCCTTTGCGCCGGGAGCTGGAGAAGCGTGGCTATCCAGCGCGAGTGGTACCGCTGCGGGTAGCCAGTTGGCTGCCCACCCTGGGAGGAAGGCCGGTCACGCCTATCTTGCGGGCTCTCCAGGCCACTGTCCGACGTACCCAGGCCGAGTTTGGAGCTGAGCAGGTGAACTTGGTGGCCCACTCCGCTGGCGGCTGGATTGCTCGCATCTACCTGGGATCGGTGCCCTACGGAGGTCAGGTCTGGCAGGGGCGGGATCACGTGGCCACCCTGATTAGCCTGGGATCCCCTCACACCAGCCGGGAGCGCTGGACAAGGCGCAACCTGGACTTTGTGAACACCCACTACCCAGGCGCCTTCTGGCCTCAGGTCAAGTACGTGTGCGTGGCTGGCAAGGCCATCCAAGGACGGCGCGTGGGCTGGGGATCCCTGTGGCGGCGGGAGCACTACCTCAGCTGGCTAGCCTACAACAGCTACCGGCTCACTGCCGGCCAGGGAGAACTCTGGGGAGATGGCATCACCCCCATCGAGGCGGCCCACCTACCAGGAGCCATCAACCTCACCCTTCCCAATTGCTACCACTCGGGCCGCGGCGGACGATGCTGGTATGGTTCGCCGGAGGTAGTCGAGAGTTGGATTGCTTACTTGGCCTAGCTGCTGGATCTTGGGGGATCGGCGGTGGAGCCGCCGGGCAGGGAAGCCGCCGACTGGCGACGTTCCTGTTGACGCCGGGCCGCTTTTACCATCTCCTCGAGAGCAGCGCGCGCCTGCTTCAGGCGGTCCAAGCTGCTGCGGTAGAGCTCCAGGTCTTTTTTCACCCTCTCTGGCGAGAAAGGCAGCTTCCTAATCACCTCCTCCAGAAAGCGGCGGCTGCGCTCTTCGGGATCCTTATAGAGGGAGGCAGCTACTGCCTCGTAGGCCGTGTAGAGGCCAACGGCCAAAACTCGGCTGTAGGCATAGGGAGGCTGGGTCATGCGCTGCAAGATGGCCTTTAGCCCCCCCACATCCTCCGCCTCTGGTTTGAGGCAGAGCAGGTTGTAGCGCTGCTGGGGATCCCCACTGCGCAGGAGCTCCAGCAGGTCACGGGCATTCCTGCGCACCACCTCCGGCTTGAGGTGGAGAGCCTTACAGAGGGCGTTGAAGATGACCTCGCGCTGCTCAGGAGAAGGGTAAGTCTCCATCAGCCCGTTGTAGAGGGTAACCAGCCCCAGGGCAAAAAAGGGATCGTAGACAAAGGCGCTGTTGACCGTGGCTAGGTGCAGCTCCACCAGCAACTCTTCCACCACCCGGCGATAGGCGGGGTGAATAGGGCGAGGGTAGGCGCTCAAAAAAGCCGCTTTGGTGGCCGAAAAGGTGCGGACAGGATTCACAGGCAAAGAAAGAGAGCGGGAGGCGAACTTATAATATTCTCCCTCGGAGCGACCCCGCGGGCAAGCCAGGCTCTAGGGTTCAGTGGGGTGGGAGGGTTAGCGATATGGCAGCTACAGAGGGAACCATTGTCGTCAAAATCGGCACCTCCAGCTTGACGGATCCGCAGACGGGCTCCCTGCGCCTTTCCGTGTTGGGGCCCCTAGTGGAGGTGCTGACGCGGCTGCGCAACCAGGGCTATGCGGTAATCCTGGTCTCCTCCGGGGCGGTGGGGATAGGCTGTGCCCGCCTGGGCTTGCGCCAACGGCCGACGGCAATTGCGGAAAAGCAGGCGGTGGCGGCGGTGGGTCAGGGACGGCTGATTCGCCTCTACGACGATCTCTTCTCTGCTCTCAACCAACCCATTGCCCAGGTGCTGCTCACCCGAGGCGACTTCGTGGAGCGCAGCCGCTACGTCAATGCCAATCGCACCTTCACCCAACTGCTGCAGATGGGGGTTATCCCCATCGTCAACGAAAACGACACGGTGGCGGTGGAGGAGCTGAAGTTTGGCGACAACGACTCCCTCTCTGCCCTGGTGGCGAGCATGGTGCAGGCCAAGTGGCTGATCCTCCTCACCGACGTGGACAGGCTCTACTCCGCTGATCCCCACCGCGATCCCTCCGCCGAGCCCATCGAGCGGGTGGAGCACGGCATGCCTTTGCGGGTGAAGGCGGAAGCCCACGGCAACAGTGGCTGGGGCACCGGCGGCATGGCAACCAAGCTCGCTGCGGCTCAAATCGCCACCGCTGCCGGCGTGACGGTCGTGATCACCAACGGCAAACGGCCCGACCAGATCCCAGCCATCTTAGCCGGCGAGCCCATTGGCACCCGCTTTGAGCCCGCTCCTCAGCCGGTTAGCGCCCGCAAGCGGTGGATTGCCTACGGCCTTATCCCCGAGGGATCCCTGACCTTGGATGAAGGAGCCGTGCGGGCAATCTGTGAGCAGGGGCGCTCGCTGCTGCCAGCGGGGATTACCGACGTTTCTGGCGACTTTGAGGCGGGGGCTGCCGTGCGCCTGTGCGATCCCAGCGGGCGAGAGGTGGGGCGGGGCCTAGTCAACTACAGCGCCGAGGAACTGCGGCGGATCAAAGGCAAGAAAACTGCTGAAATCCCCTACATCTTGGGCTACGAGGGAGTCGATACCGCTGTCCATCGGGATAACCTGGTCCTGCTGGAGTGACCCTCAGTCGCCGGGCTTGACCACCCACTCCACAGGGGTTTTGGTGGGATCCGGCAATTTCAGCGAAAACAGCCCCGCCGCCAAGATCAAGAGGGTGGAAAACCAAAGACAGCCCTCCAATCCGTAGAACTGGAAGAGGATCCCAGAAGTTACCGTCCCCAACAGCCGCCCGCCGGAATTAGCCATGTAATAAAAGCCCACATTGAGGGCTACGTCGTCGTCTTCCGTGTAGGCCAGCACTAGATAAGAGTGCACCGCCGAGTTAAAGGCAAAGACAATCCCAAAGAGGATGAGGCCGCCAGTGACCACCCACTCCGGCGGGAGGTCGGCCATGAAGGCGGTGGCAATGATGGCTGGCACTGCGGTCAAGGTAAACGTCCAGATTTGGAGAGTGCGGGCCTTGGGCGCGCGGCCCGGGCGACCCCCTCCCAACAGCTGCGGCGCCAGAAACTGGATGATCCCATAGCCGATGACCCAGATGGCCATGTAGCTGCCCACCTGCATGAAGGTCCAGCCCAGGCTGTCGTAGAGAAACACGGGCAGGGCCACCACAAACCACACATCCCGCGACCCGAACAGGAAGAAGCGGGCTGCTGAGAGAAGGTTGATCTCGCGGCTTTTGGAAAACAGGCGTTTGAAGGGGATCTTCGCCTTAACCTTGCCCATGTCTGCTGGCAGCAGCGCCCCCGAACAGAAGATCAACGCCAGCGCCCCCGCCTGCACGAAGTTGGCCATGCGGAAGCCCATGGGATCGCCGTAGATCTCGGTGAAGATCTGCAGCAGGGCCGCTCCCACAAAGAACCCCACCCCCTTGAGGGCGTTTTTGGATCCCGTCAGCATGGCCACCCAGCGGAAGAGGCGGGATTCAGCCTCCCTGGGCACCACCAGGCGGATGGCGCTCTTGGAGCTCATCTTGGTGAGATCTTTGGCGATCCCGGCTAGGGCTTGGGCCGTCATCACATAGGCCACCTGGCCCCAGACCGGCCACTGCAGGTTGATCACCCCCAGCATCACCAGGCCAAAGATCTGAATGGCAATGCCGCCGTAGAGGGTCAGCCGCAGGCCAAAGAGGGATCCAATCCAGCCGCCCAGGAAGTTGGTGATCACCCCGAAGATCTCGTAGAAGAGGAACAGCATGGCAATCTGAATCGGGGTGAAGCCCAACTTGTGGAAGTGGAGCAGCACCAACATGCGGATGGCGCCGTCGGTGATGGTAAAACCCCAGTAGGCAGCGGTTACCAGGGCGTAGTTGCGCACAGCAGCCGCTTGGGCGCTTGAGGCAGCAGTCATGGGCAGGTCTCCAAAGGACTTACAGACTAAGGGCCACCTTGCGGGCCAATTCCGCCATGCGGTTGGCGTAGCCCCATTCGTTGTCGTACCAGGCCAGAACCTTTACCTGGGTGCCGTCCACCACCAGGGTTGAGAGGGCATCCACAATGCTGGAGCGGGGATCTCCCTTGAAATCCACGGAAACCAAGGGCAACTCCTCATAGCCCAGGATGCCCTTGAGTTCGCCCTCGGCTGCCGTTTTTAAGAGACGATTAACCTCTTCCACGCTGGTAGGCCGCCTCACCTCAAACACGGCGTCGGTCAAAGAGGCATTCAGCAGGGGCACGCGCACCGCAATGCCGTTGAGCTTGCCATTTAACTCGGGGTAGATAAGGCCAATGGCTGTGGCAGAACCGGTGGTGGTGGGCACCAAGGAGAGCAAAGCCGAGCGGGCTCGCCGCAGATCCTTGTGGGGAGCATCCACCAGCGTTTGAGTGTTGGTAACAGCGTGGACGGTGGTGATCACCCCGTGCAGGATGCCGATCCCCTCGTGGATGACTTTCACCAAGGGGGCCAAGCAGTTGGTGGTGCAGGAGGCGGCGGTGAGCAGGTGGTGGCGGGACGGGTCGTAGAGGTGGTCGTTGACGCCCATGACAATGTTGAGGGCCTCTTTGTCCTGGACAGGGGCAGCCACAATGACCTTGCGCACCCCGGCCTTGAAGTAGGCCTCCAGCCCTGCGGCTTTCACAAACTTCCCTGAGCACTCCAGCACCAGGTCGATCCCCAACTCAGCCCAGGGCACTTCGCCAGGAGATTTGCACTCGCTAAAGGTCAGGATTTTGTCCTGGATGCGCAACTTCTGGTCAGATCCCTCGATGTCGAGGTTCCAGCGGCCCTGCACCGAGTCGAACTTAAGCAAGTGAGCTGCGGCAGCAGGCCCGCCCTTGATCTCGTTGATGTGGGCAAACTCCAGCTCCGGCCAACCCCAAGCTGCCCGCAGCACCAAGCGTCCAATGCGGCCAAAACCATTGATGCCTACCCGCGCCGCCATCCCCCTCTCCTTCCAACGTGCAGCTAGGGAGAACCCCGCCCAGAGCTTATCAGAAGCACCCCTGCATTTCAAGTTGGGAAGTTGGGCAGCAGCGGTGTGTATTTTAGGTTCCTACAGTCCAGGTGTTGCTGTACTCAATCTGCTCCGGGGTGAGGCTGTCGATCTGGACCCCCATGGCCTTGAGCTTAAGGCGGGCAATGGCCTCATCCACCTCAGGAGGGATGGGGTGCAGCCCTGGAGCCAGCCGACCTCGGTTTTTCACCAGGTACTCGCAGGCCAGCGCCTGGTTGGCAAAGCTCATGTCCATAACGCTAGCCGGGTGGCCTTCGGCAGCAGCTAGGTTGATGAGCCGGCCCTCTCCCAGCACGAATACCGATTTGCCCGATTGAAGACGGTACTCTTCCACGAAGGGGCGTACTGTCTGCCGGGAAACGGCTCGCTCCTGCAGGGCCCCTAGGTCAATCTCGATATCGAAGTGGCCGGCGTTACAGACCATTGCCCCATCCTTCATGGCGTCGAAGTGCTCGCCGCGGAGGACATGCTTGTTGCCCGTGACTGTGATGAACAGATCCCCCAGGGGGGCAGCCTCGGCCATGGGCAGAACGCGAAAGCCGTCCATGACCGCTTCCAGGGCCCGCGCCGGGTTGACCTCGGTCACGATGACCTGGGATCCCATGCCGCGGGCTCGCATCGCCACTCCCCTGCCGCACCAGCCATAGCCGGCCACCACCACCGTCTTCCCGGCCAGGAGAAGGTTGGTACAGCGCAGAATCCCGTCTAGGGTGGATTGGCCAGTGCCGTAGCGGTTGTCAAACAGGTGTTTGGTTGCAGCGTCGTTAACGGTCATCACTGGGAAGCTGAGCACCCCCGCCTTCAGCATGGCCCGCAGGCGCACCAAACCGGTGGTGGTCTCCTCCGTGGTGCCGATGAGCTCGGAGAGCTGCTCCTGCCGATGCTGCACCAGCTCCGCCGTTACATCGCCGCCGTCGTCGATGATGAGGTTGGGGCGGTGATCCAGGGCAATCTGGACATGGCGGCGGTAGGTTTCCACATCCTCCCCCTTGATGGCAAAGACTGAGAGGCCGTAGTCGGCCACCAGGCTAGCGGCCACATCGTCTTGGGTGGAAAGAGGGTTGCTGGCAATGAGGACGCTCTCGGCTCCACCCGCCTGCAGAGTCAAGGCCAGATTGGCAGTTTCGGTAGTGACATGACAGCAGGCCACTAGACGCAGGCCAGCCAAGGGCTTTTCTTGGGCAAAGCGCTCCCGAATCTGGGCCAGCACCGGCATCTCCCGCGCCGCCCACTGAATCCGCTGCTTGCCCAAGGGAGCAAGGCTCAGATCCTTGACTTCATGCTTAGGTAGAGACAGAGTAGCACTGCTCATGAGAAGACTCCCAACGAGGACTCCAGACAGGGAGAGGCCGTTCCAATGTCGCCAAGATGGAAACCCGGATGTCCACAAGCCTGAACTATTCTCCCACAAGGGAGCCCTTTTCGGCGCTGGGGCTGGATGTGGGCGATCGCCGCATTGGTGTCGCCGGCTCCGATGGGCTGGGGCTATTGGCCACTGGCCTGGGGGTGATCCAGCGCCGCTCCCTCGCAGAAGATATCGCTCAAGTGCAGGCGTGGATTCGCCGCCGCCAGGCCACCGTGGTGGTGGTTGGGATCCCTCTTTTGGCCGATGGCTCGGTGGGATCCCAAGCCCGCAAGGTGCAGCGCTTTGTGCAGGCTCTCCAGGCGGCTGTGGATTTACCCATAGAGACAGTTAACGAGTACCTAAGTACCGTGCAGGCGGAGTGGGATCTGCGCCAGGCAGGGATACCCGCCAAAGCCCAGAAGGGTTTAATCGATCAGCAGTCGGCGGCCGTGATTTTACAAACTTGGCTGGATGAGCGGCGCTACCGCTCCACCTCAAAGGCTCCCTGCCGATAGTCGACTAAAGCGTAGCCACCACCAGGCCGATATTCCACGAGGGCCACATCGAAGCGGCAGGCTGCTTCCGCTACCTGGGGATGCTGGCTCAGGAAGGCTTGGGCAGCTTGGATCAAGCGCTGCTGTTTCCGGGTCCCAACTGCCAAAAGTCCGCCCTGATCCCAGCCCTGGCCGCGGCGGGTTTTAACTTCCACAAAAACCAGCAGCCCTGCCTTGTAGGCCACCAGATCTACCTCCCCCCACTGACAACGCCACCGCCGGGCCAGGATCTGCCAGCCTTGCCCTTCCAGGTACCGCTGCACGCAGGCCTCCCCGGCCCTGCCAGCCTCTTGAGGGGCGGTGTGCTTGCGCCTAGTGGGCAGAGCCGTTGCCATGATACTTGTCAGTGTCGTAGAAGCCGTTGCGGGTGCCAAAGTAGAAGCTTGCCAAAGAGAGGATCAGGGCAACCGCCACCAAGATCGATTTTGCCTCCACGCGGTTTTCTCCCACCTTTGTCCTCAGCCATGATAGCCTAACCCGCCGCCACCCCCTACCCTTGGTTGAGGCAGAATGGGAGGAGCGTCGCTACTGCTTTTTGCCTCTCAAGCTTACCGTTTTCCTGCAGCCTCCTATGTCTTCCACGCCCTCTATGCCAACTGCTTCCAGCGAGCCTCGCATCCTCTTGGGCCTGCGGGCCGACGAGTTTCGCCATCCAGTGGATCTGCAAGCCACCCGCTCTCTGCAGCAACTGCCGGGCCTAGGCCTGCTAATTCAAAACTTGCTTGGCTCCACGGCGGGGGAGATGTTTTACCTGGATAACATTGCCTCCAGCATCCAAATCAACGAGCAGCAGTTGCCGGAAGTTTACCAGCTTTTGGTTCAAGCCTGCCGCATTTTGGATCTGGAGGTGCCCCAGCTCTATGTGCGGCAAAACCCTGTGCCCAACGCCTACACTTTTGCCATGCAGGGGAAAAAGCCTTTCATTGTCTTGCACAGCTCCCTGCTGGATTTGCTGGAGCCAAAGGAACTGCAAGCTGTCATTGCCCATGAACTGGGCCATCTCAAATGCAACCACGGCGTCTATCTGACGATGGCCAACCTTCTCGTGCTCTCCACCAGCTTGCTCCCCTTTGGCGGCCTGTTCTACCGCGCCCTGCAGGATCAACTGCTGCACTGGCTGCGCTGTGCTGAGTTTACCTGCGACCGGGCAGCGCTGCTGGTTACCCAGGACGCCAGAACCGTAATCTCAGTGCTGATGAAGCTGTGCGGCGGCTCGCCGCAGTTGGCCGCCAAGCTCAACGTGGATGCCTTTCTGGAACAGGCCCGCACCTACGAGGAGCTGGATAGCGATCTCTGGCAACTGGAGCTCAAGCAACTCCAAACCCTTGGCCGTACCCATCCGTTGCCGGTGCTGCGAGCCCGAGAGATCGAGCGCTGGTTCCGCAGTAACACTTATCAGCAAATTCTCGAGCGGCACGGCGTCCCCGCGTTCTAGAAACCAGGATGGCTCTTCTCGAAGCGCCGCTTGGCCCGCCTCTGATCTTGGGAGAGGTTCTTCTGGATTGCTTCCCTGACAGGGTGGTGCTGGGAGGAGCCGCTTTGAATGTGGCCTGGAACCTCAAGGGACTGGGGTTGGATCCCCTCCTGATTAGCCGCATTGGCCAGGATGAGGCAGCAGAACAGGTGTTGAGGGCGCTGCGGCGGCAGGGGCTACGTCTAGAGGGGCTGCAGCGGGATCCAGCTCACCCCACCGGTCAAGTCCAGGTCACCCTCGACAGAGAGGGAATCCCAACCTTTGCCATCCTGCCGGAGCAGGCCTATGACTTCATCGAGCTGGATCCGGCTGTCCTTAGGGCCTTCCAGCCCAGCCTCCTCTACCGGGGTAGTCTGGCCGCACGGCAAGAGTCAGCCCACCGCCATTTCCAGGAGGCCATCCTGGCTTTAGGCTGTCCGGTGTTTTTGGACCTCAACTTGCGGGATCCCTGGTGGCACCCAGGCCCCATCCGGGAGATGCTGCGCACCTGCACTTGGCTGAAGCTCAACCAGGCGGAGCTAGAGCAAGTGGTTCAGCTGGAAGGGATCCCTGGCGGGGAGGTGGTGGAGCAGGGGCAGCTCTTGCGGGCGCAGTTGGGCCTCAAGGGCTTGTTCCTAACTTTGGGGGCTGCAGGCGCGTTCTTGTTTACGGCTGAGAGGGTGTATCGGGCGGAGGCGGTGCCAGCGCTACGGCTGGTGGATACAGTAGGGGCAGGGGATGGGTTTAGCGCTGTGGCCATCCTAGGCCTGCTGCGAAGGTGGCCAGAAGCAGTACTGCTGCAGCGGGCAGTGGAGTTTGCCGCAGCCATCTGTGGAGTTGCGGGGGGTGCACCCCAAGACCCAGAGTTCTATAGCCCTTTCCGCCAGCGGTGGGGGCTCTAGGAGCTACTGAAACTGGCGCCAGTGGAGCTGGGCGTAGCGTCCTCCTTTAACCAGGAGCTCGCGGGGGTTGCCCTGCTCTAGAAGTTGCCCCTCTTCGAGGACAAAAACGCGATGGGCGCTGCGCACCGTGGAGAGGCGGTGGGCAATAACAAAAACGGTACAGCGCTGCATGAGCCGCTGCAGGGCCTCCTGCACCAAGGCCTCTGACTCGTTATCCAAAGCGGAGGTCGCCTCGTCCAGGATGAGAATCTTGGGGTTGAGCAGCACAGCGCGGGCAATAGCTAGCCGCTGCCGCTGACCGCCAGAGAGGGTGATCCCACGCTCGCCGATTCGGGTGGCGTAGCCCTCAGGCAGGCTCTCAATGAAGCTATCAATATTGGCCACCCGGGCCGCCTGGCGCACTGCCTCCAGGTCAACGTGCTCCTGGCCATAGGCGATGTTGCTGGCAATGGTGCCGGAAAAGAGGGTAATCTCCTGGGGGACGATGCCAATTTGGCGACGCAAACTTTTGAGGGTGACGGTGCGGATATCGATGCCGTCGATGCGAATACACCCCTGCTGCGGATCGTAGAAGCGAGGGATCAAATTCACCAAAGTCGACTTGCCGGCCCCGGAGGATCCCACTAGAGCAACAATCTCGCCGGGAGCTACCTGAAAGCTGATGTCTTTAAGCACCGGCTGACCCGGCTTGTAGGCAAAGGAGACCCGATCGAACTCCACCCAGCCCTGAATCGGCGGCAGGGGGCGGGCGCCAGGCAGCTCGCGCACGCGGGGGCGGGTATCTAGGAGCTCAAAGATCCGCTCCACGGAAGCCTCCCCTTGCTTTAGGTCGCTGTAGTTATTGGTGATGTGGACAATGGGATCGATGAGCAGAGCCACCCCCGCAATGAAGCCGAGGAACTGGCTGCCGGTCAGGTTGCCCTCGCTAATCTGCCAGCCCCCTACCCAGAATACCCCCAGGACGCTCATGGCGTAGAGAAAGCCCACCACCGGGTCTTGGATGGCTTTGACCTGTTCGGTTTGAAAGCGAGCCAGGCGGTTGCTTTCGGCCAGGGCGCTGAAGCGGCGGATCTCGTAGTCCTCGGCAGCAAAGGCGCGGGTGAGGCTGACGGCGGCAAAGACTTCCGTTAACAGAGAAGACAGGTCGGCCATGCTCTCCTGGTTGCGGCGAGAGCGCTGCAGCAGCCGCTCTCCAAACCAACTGATCAAGGCGCCCATCAGGGGAGCAATCACCAGGGTGGCTAGGGTGAGGATGCCGTTGAGGTAGAACAAGTAGGCCACCACGGCTAGGATGGTGAGCACGCTGGGGATAAAGCGGTGGAAAAACCGCTGTACCACCTCCCCCACCCGATCCAGGTCGCTGGTGAGGCGATAGACAAGGTCACCCGTGCGGCTCCCGGAAAAATAGTCCACGTCCAATCCTTGCAAGTGGGCGTAGACCCGCTGCCGCAGCTCCAACACCATCTGCAGGGAGGCCCTGGCCATGAGGGTGTCCTGGCCGTACTGGAAGGCGCCACGCACTAAGAAGAACACCACCCCAATCAAGGCCGACGTCCGCAGTTGCCTGAGATCCCCAGCGCCAATGGAGCGAGCCACCCACTCGATCAAGTAGGCAAGGGCAGGCATGGTGAGGACAAAGCCGAGGGTACAGACTAGCCCCAGCAGCAACATCCACAGATGGGGCCGAATGAAGGGAAAGAGACGGCGATAGCTACGCAGCGGCTGCACCAAGGGCCATCCAAAAGGCTTCTGCCCCGATCAGCTTAGCGGAGATTAGCTCCTCAACGGCTGCCGGGATCCCCTCCTAGCAGCTTTTTTGCGGGATCTGAGGGAAACTGGCTCTCCTTTGGCCTCCCCCTGCCATCTTTTGCGCCAACGGCGCCAGCGGGAGACCAGGCAATCGCTAAGGCTGTGGTTGACAGATCCCAGCTCCAGCCCTAGGCCCACCCACCCCAGGGTCTCGGCGTGGGCTTGCAGCCACTGCCAGAGGTTGTCCCGCCAGATCCCCGGCTGCCACGGCCACCAGCCCAGGTGGGATCCCAACCAGGCGGCGGTCAGGCCTACCCCTGTCACCCACAAGCCCAGGTAGAGCAGCCGCAGAGCAGTGCCCACCAGCGGCCCGTGGGACCAGAAGGAGCGGTGCCGCAGCCAGCGGCGGTAGGGAAGCCAAATCCAGCGCAGGAACAGCCAGCGGCGATACTGGCGAGAGTCAGTGTCCAGATCCCCGGAAAACATCAGGCCGCTGAAGAGATAGGCCGACCCCACCGCCAAAGCCACAGCGGCACTGTTGCCCAGCAAAGCCGCTGCCAAGGTAATGCCGGGAGCTGTCCAGAGGATGAGGCGATCGTGGGTGGATCCCCAGGGCATAAAGAGCGCAGCCCTCCCCTGGAGCTGAGTCTAGCCGCAAGTGGGGGAAAAAGCAGGGATCCCTCGATTGAGGCGATCCAACACCTGCAACTGCCGGTAGAGCATCTCCACCCGCGGCATTTGGACTCCAGCCTGCTGGGCATAGCGGAGAGGGTTGGCAAAAATAGCCTCCAGCTCCAGGGGACGCTTGCGCTCGTAGTCAATCTTCATGCTGGTGCGGTAGGGGACCATCTTCTCGGTGTTAGCCAGCATCTCGGGAATTAGGGAAGGGGGAAGCCGGCGACCACAGGCCGCAGCTCCCTCCACCACCTCTTGCATCAGGGCTTCTGCCAGGGCGCGGGCTTCCGGATCCCGGATCATCTGCTGGGTGTCGGCATTGAAAACAACCGAGAGGCCATTGAAGGGAATGTTCCAGACCAACTTCTGCCAGCGGGCCTCCATCAGATCCGGCGAGAGGGAGGTAGGGATCCCAGCCCGTCGAAAATCGGCCTGGATCTGTTGCAGACGGGGCGTGATCCCCTGGGGGGCATAGCCAGGGCCATATTCGGCCAGCAGTACCGAGCCATAGTCGAGGTGGCGGATATGGCCAGGGCCAACTTTATTGGAGCTAATGAAACAGAGGCCACCCACGACGCGCTCAGGGCCGACACAGTTGGCAATCTCCGGCTCTGCGCCCAAGCCGTTTTGCAGCAGGATCACCACGCCCTTTTCAGCCAGCACAGGCGGCAGCAGCCGGGGCAGAAGGTGATTTTGGGTGGCTTTCAGGGCCACGATTACTCCCTCACAAGGGGGCATTGCCTCCACGGAGGCGTAGGCATTGACCTGGGGCAGGTGAAAGTCTCCCCAGCAGGATTCCACCCACAAGCCGTTTTGGCGCACCTGCTCGTAGTCGCTATGGAGCAGGAAATGCACCTCAAAGCCGGCCTGCTGTAGCTTGGCCCCGTAGAATCCTCCCACGGCGTCACTGCCCAAAACCGCATAGCGGCGGCTTTCCGGCAACTGGGACATCGCAAAACCTTGAGCCGATATCCCCACCCTAGCGCACTCTGGAGAGCTCACTCAGGATCAGGGTTGATCAGCAGCACCCGCTCCTCGCCGTCGGTTTCGCGCAGGTGCACCTTGACCATTTGCTCGGGAGTTGTGGTCAGCCTATGGCCGCAGTAATCCGGCTGAATGGGAAAGTGCCGATGGCCGCGGTCAATCAGCACGGCCAAGCGCACCCGTTCTGGGCGCCCAAAGTGGTTCAGGGCCTCCAAAGCCGCCCGAACAGTGCGGCCGTGAAAGATAACGTCGTCCACTAGCACCACCTCTTGGCCAGTGAGATCCCGGGGCATTTCACTGCGATCGGGAGTGCGCAGCCGGCCAGAGCCCAGGTCGTCGCGGAAGAAGGTGATGTCCAACTCCCCTACCTGGGGCGGTATCCCAAACAGCTCGGCTATGCCATCCCGGAGCCGGTAGGCCAAAGGCACCCCGCGGGTGCGGATGCCGATCAACACCAGCCTGTCCAGGTGGGGGTGATCCCTGCCAATGGCCGCCGCCAAAGCCGCCATTTGCCTAGCCATCTCCTGGGCATTGAACACCTCGGTTGTGGACATGGACAGTTGAGGCCGACCTATAGGAGCCCAAGTTAGCCCAGATCCGCAGCCAGTAGGATAGGATATAAAGCCCTAGAAGGGAGAGATCCGCCATGTCCACTGCAGTGTCCGCTACAGGTCCAGCTTCGACGGAGAAAAGAGGGCCTAGGTGGGCCCGCTGTTTACGGGCCGTGCTGGCGGTTCTCCCTCTGCTGGCCTTGGGGTTATTCCTGCTGGGATCCCCGGCCTGGGCGGAAGACTACAGCAAGCGGGAGCTGCAGGGGGCAGACTTTGCCGGACAAGACCTGAGCGGCTGGAAATTTCTCAAAGCCAACCTGCGACAGAGCAATCTCAGCCACGTGAAGGCGGCAGGAGCCAATTTTTTCGGAGCCAACCTCAGCAAAGCTAACCTACGCGGGGCGGATCTGCGCGGCGCCACCCTGGACATGGCCAATTTGCAGGGTGCTGATCTGCGGGAAGCCCAACTGCAAGACAGCATGATGTGGCTGGTGCGGGTGGAAGGGATCGAGATCGAGGGAGCAGATTTTACCAATGCCCTAATCCGCAAGGATGCCCTCGCCATCCTCTGCGAGCGGGCTAGCGGCGTTAACCCGGTTACCGGCCGGGCCACCCGCGACACCCTTGGGTGCAACTAGCCCTCACCCCCAGCCCCCCTCCCTGGGAGAGAGGGGCGAAACTTTGGAAATAGCCCTAGCTTACGAGCTGGGGGCAGCCGCCTCTGAGGGGGCAGGCTTGCGCTGAAACTGACCCAGGAGCGAGTTCCAGGCTATGCGTGCCATGGACAGCAGCCAGTTGCCCTCCAGCTCTCTAAACAAGTCCATGTTGAGCTTGAAGGCGTAGTTGGCTTCTGCCACAATGCGCTCGATAGTAGCCTGGTCCAGCCCCAGCGCATCCAGTTGAGCGCGGTAGCGCTGCTTAAACTTGCCCTCGTGCGGGATCTGTTCAAAGTCGTAGAAGGCGGTGCCTTCCCCCGGTGGCAGGCGCAGGGCCCGGCGGGCAATGTTTTTCAGGATCTGGCCGCCCGACAGGTCGCCAATGTAGCGGGTGTAGGCGTGGGCAATCAGCAGAACCGGATCTTTTTCCACCACTTCTTGAATGCGGTTGACATAGACTTGGCAAGCGGGAGAGGGCTTGACCACAGAGGACCAATGGGGACCGATGAAATAGTTCAAATCTTTCTCTAGGCTGGCCTTGCGCCACAATTCGGGGTAGTAGAGCTGACCCACTATCGGGTGCTCTCGCAACCGCGCAAACCCCTCTTCCAGCGCACTGTAGACAAAGTAGAAATTGCCCACGTAGCGGCTGTAGGTACGCCTATCAACCACTCCCTTGAGGAAACATTTGATAAAGGTCATATTCTCGGCCATGGTGTGGGACTGCTTGGTGCCCTCCCGCAACTGGGTTGACAGGCCAGCGTTTTGATTTTCTTGGCTGGGCAAACCTTTACTCACAAAACCCTCCTTGTAAAAAGTTGCTTGGCTCCGGCCATTGACCGGCTTATGGAGGCAGCGAGGGATGCCTCAGCAGCAGACCCGGCAAAGGCAACGCAGACCGCTCGCTGCGGCAGCTAAACGCCCTTCTCCGGGGCTCGATGCTTCTTTTTCCCCGCCATCCCTATCTAAGCAGCACTCGACTGGCGGTCAATGGCTTAAGCTTAGAATAATCCGCCCGAGTGTGAATGGATGTGAACAATCCTTAAGGCAGGTTGGAGAGGAAGCAGAGCTTGCTAGCTCCCAGGCTAAAGGCAGGAGTTGCCGCCAACCCTTGTAAAGTTCGTTGACGATCGTTGGCGGGGCTTCTATAATTGGAGGCCTGACTGCAGCGCAAGCCCTGCTAAGCAACGCATGAGCTCGTTAGCTGTTCCCTCCCCTGTTCTTACCTTACCTGACCTGGTAGAGATTCAGCGGGAAAGTTTCCTCTGGTTTTTACGGGAAGGGTTTGAAGAGGAGCTCCTGAGTTTTTCTCCCATCGTCGATTACACCGGCAAGCTGGAGCTGCACTTTCTGCCAGACTACCGGCCTGGGGATCCCTCCAAGGGGTACAAGATCAACAAGCCGCGCTACGACCCAGAGGAGGCCAAGCGGCGGGATGCCACCTATCAAGCCCAAATCCGGGTGCCGACGCGCTTAATCAACAAGGAGACGGGCGAAATCAAAGACATGGACGTCTTCATGGGCGAGCTGCCCTTGATGACGGATCGAGGCACCTTCATCATCAACGGCGCGGAGCGGGTGATCGTCAACCAGATTGTGCGCAGCCCCGGCGTTTACTACAAGGCGGAGCTGGACAAAAGTGGCCGCCGCACCTATAGCGCTAGCCTCATTCCCAACCGTGGTGCCTGGCTGAAGTTTGAGACGGACAAGAAGGGGCTGGTGTGGGTGCGCATCGACAAAACCCGCAAGCTCTCAGCAGCAGTTTTGCTCAAAGCTTTGGGCCTAAGTGACTCGGAGATCTACGACAGCCTGCGCCACCCCGAATTTTTCCAAAGGACCATGGAAGAGGAGGGGCACTACAGCGAAGAAGAGGCGCTGATGGAGCTCTACCGCAAGCTGCGGCCCGGGGAGCCTCCTACGGTCTCTGGCGGCCAGCAACTGCTGGAATCGCGCTTTTTTGATCCCAAGCGCTACGACCTAGGCCGGGTAGGGCGCTACAAGCTCAACAAGAAGCTCAACCTGACGGTGCCCGAAAATGTTCGGGTGCTTACCGTTACCGACATTCTGGCCGTTATCGACTACCTCATCAACTTGGAGTACGACATTGGCCAGGTGGATGACATTGACCACCTGGGCAATCGGCGGGTGCGCTCGGTGGGCGAGCTGCTGCAAAACCAGGTGCGGGTGGGCCTCAACCGCCTGGAGCGGATTATTCGCGAGCGCATGACGGTTTCCGAGTCGGAAAACCTCACCCCTGCCTCGCTGGTTAACCCCAAGCCCCTAGTGGCAGCTATTAAGGAGTTCTTCGGCTCCAGCCAGCTCTCCCAATTCCTGGATCAGACCAACCCCCTGGCAGAGCTGACCCACAAGCGGCGGCTGTCGGCTCTGGGCCCTGGGGGGCTGACGCGGGAGCGGGCTGGCTTTGCCGTGCGGGACATCCACCCCAGCCACTACGGGCGCATCTGTCCCATTGAAACCCCCGAAGGGCCCAACGCCGGGTTGATTGGGTCCCTTGCTACCCACGCCCGCGTCAACCAATACGGCTTTATCGAAAGCCCCTACTACCGCGTCGAGAACGGCGTGGTGCGCAAAGACCTGGGGATGGTCTACCTCACCGCCGACGAAGAGGACGAGTACCGCGTGGCGCCAGGGGACGTGCCGGTGGACGCCGAAGGCCGCATCACTGCCGAGGTGGTGCCCGTGCGCTACCGCCAAGAATTCACCACTGCTCACCCCAGTGAGGTGCACTACGTACAGGTGTCGCCGGTGCAGGTGATCTCGGTGGCCACCTCGTTGATCCCCTTCCTGGAGCATGACGACGCCAACCGCGCCTTGATGGGAGCCAACATGCAGCGCCAGGCGGTGCCCCTGCTCAAGCCAGAGCGGCCCTACGTGGGCACAGGCCTGGAAGCCCAGGCAGCGCGGGACTCCGGCATGGTGGTGGTGTCGCGCACCAACGGGGTGGTGACCTATGTTTCCGCCGATGAAATCGTGGTGCGGCCCGAGGATGGGGGAGATCCCATTGTCTACCGCCTGCAAAAATATCAGCGCTCCAACCAAGACACCTGCCTCAACCAGCGTCCTCTGGTCTACGTGGGGGATCGGGTAGTGGCCGGCCAGGTGCTGGCTGACGGTCCAGCAACCGAGGGCGGCGAGCTGGCCTTAGGCCAGAACGTGCTGGTGGCCTACATGCCCTGGGAGGGCTACAACTACGAAGACGCCATCTTGATCAGCGAGCGGCTGGTCTACGATGATGTCTTCACCTCCGTGCACATCGAGAAATACGAAATTGAGGCCCGGCAGACCAAGCTGGGGCCGGAGGAGATTACCCGCGAGATCCCCAACGTGGGGGAAGATGCCCTGCGCAACCTGGACGAAAACGGCATTGTGCGCATTGGGGCTTGGGTGGAAGCCGGCGACATTCTGGTGGGCAAGGTTACGCCCAAAGGGGAGTCGGATCAGCCTCCGGAAGAGCGGCTGCTGCGGGCCATTTTTGGGGAGAAAGCTCGCGATGTGCGGGACAACTCCCTGCGCGTGCCCAACGGTGAGCGCGGGCGGGTGGTGGATGTGCGCATCTTTACCCGCGAGCAGGGGGATGAGCTGCCGCCGGGGGCCAACATGGTGGTGCGAGTTTACATTGCCCTCAAGCGCAAAATCCAGGTGGGAGATAAGATTGCTGGCCGCCACGGCAACAAAGGCATCATCTCCCGCATTTTGCCGGTTGAGGACATGCCCTATCTGCCCGATGGCACGCCGGTGGACGTGGTGCTCAACCCCCTGGGAGTGCCCTCCCGCATGAACGTGGGCCAAGTGTACGAGTGCCTGCTGGGCTGGGCCGCGGAGCACTTGGGGGTGCGCTTTAAGCTAATGCCCTTCGATGAAATGCACGGCCTGGAGGCTTCCCGACTGACCGTGGAAGCCAAGTTGCGGGAGGCGCGCGAGAAGACCGGCAAGGACTGGATCTTCAACCCTGAGGGCAAATACTGCGGCAAGGTGCAGGTGTTTGACGGCCGCACGGGCGAGCCCTTCGACCAGCCGGTTACGGTGGGCCGGGCCTACATGCTGAAGCTCGTGCACTTGGTGGACGACAAGATCCACGCCCGCTCCACCGGCCCCTACTCGCTGGTAACCCAGCAACCGCTGGGGGGTAAAGCCCAGCAGGGTGGCCAGCGCTTTGGGGAGATGGAGGTGTGGGCTTTGGAGGCGTTTGGGGCGGCCTACATCTTGCAGGAACTGCTGACTGTCAAGTCGGACGACATGGTGGGGCGCAACGAGGCCCTCAACGCCATCGTCAAGGGCAAGCCCATTCCTCGGCCAGGCACGCCGGAATCTTTCAAGGTGTTGGTGCGGGAGCTGCAGTCCCTGTGCCTGGACGTCTCCGTGTACAAGGTGGAGGTGGACAGCAAAGGCCAGCCCCACCATGTGGAGGTAGACCTAATGGCCGATGTCTCGACCCGCCATGTCCCTTCTCGGCCCACTTACCAGTCAATTACGGCTGAGGATCTCTCCCCAGCAGCCAGGGAAGGCTTCGTAGCTAGCCGCAGCCGGGACGAGGAAGAAGACGAGGACGATTTTTAGGTGGCGCCAGGCAGGTTTCAGCCAAGGGAGGAAAGGGGGGAGGATCCCTCTCTCCTTCCTATCTAGGTGCTAAGGCAGCAAGTCAGGAGAAATGGCTATGGCCAGACCAGAGCAGCGCTTTGACTACATCAAGATTGGGTTGGCTTCTCCCCAGCGGATTATGGAGTGGTGCCAGCGCACCCTGCCCAACGGCCAAGTCGTGGGAGAGGTTACCAAGCCAGAGACCATCAACTACCGCACCCTCAAGCCGGAGATGGATGGTCTCTTCTGTGAGCGCATCTTCGGGCCGGTTAAGGACTGGGAGTGCCACTGTGGCAAGTACAAGCGCGTGCGGCACCGCGGCATTGTCTGCGAACGCTGTGGGGTGGAAGTGACGGAGTCGCGGGTGCGCCGCTATCGCATGGGCTACATCAAGCTGGCTGCCCCGGTTACCCACGTTTGGTATCTGAAAGGGATCCCTAGCTACATTGCCACCCTGCTGGACATGCCGCTGCGCGACGTGGAGCAGGTGGTGTACTTTAACGCCTACGTCGTGGTGGATCCGGGCAATGCCCCCAACCTCTCCTACAAGCAGCTGCTGACGGAGGATCAATACCTTGAGATCGAAGATCAGATGTACGAGGAGGGATCCAACCTGCAGCTGCCGGAAAACTGGGCCATGATTGGGGCCGAGGCCATCGAACGCCTGCTCAAAGACATTGACCTAGAAAAAGAGGCGGAGAAGTTGCGCGAGGAAATCGCCAGTGCCCGCGGCCAGAAGCGAGCCCGCCTGATCAAGCGGCTGCGGGTCATCAACAACTTCATTGCCACGGGAGCTCGGCCTGAGTGGATGGTGCTGCGGGTGCTGCCGGTCATCCCTCCCGATCTGCGCCCGATGGTGCAGTTGGATGGGGGCCGTTTTGCCACCAGTGACCTCAACGACCTCTATCGCCGCGTGATTAACCGCAACAACCGCCTGGCGCGCCTGCAGGAGATCATGGCGCCGGAGATCATTGTGCGCAACGAAAAGCGCATGCTGCAGGAGGCGGTAGATGCCCTCATTGACAACGGGCGGCGCGGGCGCATGGTGGTGGGAGCCAACAATCGTCCCCTCAAGTCCCTGTCGGACATCATCGAGGGCAAACAGGGCCGTTTTCGGCAAAACCTGCTGGGCAAGCGGGTGGACTATTCAGGGCGCTCGGTGATTGTGGTGGGGCCCAACCTGCGCATGCACCAGTGCGGCTTGCCCAAAGAGATGGCCATTGAGCTATTTCAGCCCTTCGTCATCCATAAGTTGATCAAGCGAAATATCGTCAACAACATCAAAGCCGCCAAAAAGCTCATCCAAAGCAATGACCCGCAGGTTTGGGACGTGCTGGAGGAGGTCATCGACGGCCACCCAGTTTTGCTCAACCGCGCTCCCACGTTGCACCGCCTCGGGATCCAAGCCTTTGAGCCGGTTCTGGTGGAGGGGAGGGCAATTCAGCTCCATCCCTTGGTCTGCCCCGCCTTTAACGCTGACTTTGACGGCGACCAGATGGCTGTCCATGTGCCTCTGTCCTTGGAAGCCCAGGCGGAAGCGCGCCTGCTGATGTTGGCCACCAACAACATCCTCTCCCCAGCCACCGGTGCCCCCATCATTACCCCTACCCAAGACATGGTTTTGGGCTGCTACTACCTGACAGTGGACAACCCCGAGGCACCCGAGGTTAACGACCGCTATTTTGCTAGCCTGGAGGATGCTCTTGTCGCCTACGACCGCGGCATCATTGGCCTGCACAGCAAAATCTGGGTGCGCTACAGCGGCCCGATGGAGTTGGGCAAAGGAGAAAAAGAGTCA
Source organism: Synechococcus sp. W65.1 (assembly GCF_047461615.1). NCBI lineage: Bacteria > Bacillati > Cyanobacteriota > Cyanophyceae > Synechococcales > Synechococcaceae > Synechococcus > Synechococcus sp. W65.1. Next base: position 95,833 of record NZ_JANSHI010000006.1, read on the forward strand.
GAGCCCCAGATTGTCGAGGAGCCAGGCGGTACCCGCCTCAAGACCACCAACTACCGCCGCATCCGCGAGGATCAAGAGGGCAACGTTATCAGTCAATACATTCGCACTACGCCAGGCCGGATCATCTTCAACAAGACGGTGCAGGACATTCTGTTGGCATAACCATGAGCGAAAAAGGACAAATTTCCCCCAGCCTGCGGTGGCAGCCTGCCTCTAGCTCTAGGGCCGAGACCCCGCCGCCTCCTATTCCCTTTCGCAACTATCAAATCGGCAAAAAAGAGCTGCACAACCTCATTGCCTGGGCTTTTGCCCGCTACGGCACTGCCCGCACAGCGCAGATGGCGGATGCCCTGAAGACCCTGGGCTTCAGGTACGCCACCCAAGCTGCCGTCTCCATCAGCATTGAAGACCTGCGCATTCCGCCCAGCAAGCGGCAGCTCTTGGCCCAGGCAGAGGCGGAGATCGAGGCGGCCACAGAGCGCTTTATCCGCGGCGAGATTACCGAGGTGGAGCGCTACCAAAAGGTCATCGACACTTGGAACCAAGTCAATGAGCAAATTAAAGAGGAAATGCTCAACAACTTCCGCCAGAACGATCCCCTCAACTCCGTCTACATGATGGCCCACTCGGGGGCAAGGGGGAACGTCTCGCAAGTGCGGCAGTTGGTGGGCATGCGCGGCCTGATGGCCAATCCGCAGGGGGAGATCATCGACCTGCCCATCAAGGCCAATTTCCGCGAGGGCTTAACCGTGACCGAATACATCATCTCCTCCTACGGCGCGCGCAAGGGCTTGGTGGACACGGCGCTGCGGACTGCCGACTCCGGCTACCTCACCCGCCGCTTGGTGGATGTCTGCCAGGACGTGATTGTGCGAGAAGCCGACTGCGGCACGGACCAAGGGATCCCGCTCCAGGCCTTGATGGATGGCGATAAAGTCGTTGTGCCGCTGGAGGAGCGCCTGGTAGGGCGGGTGCTGGCCCAAGATGTAGTGCATCCGCAAACCCAGGAGATCCTGGCCCGCCGCAACCAAGAGGTAGATCACGACTTGGCCAAAACCATTGTGGAGGCGGGCATCCAGCAGGTAATGGTGCGTTCTCCCCTTACCTGTGAAGCCAACCGCTCGGTGTGCCGCATGTGCTACGGCTGGAGCCTGGCCCACTCTCGGCTGGTGGATCTGGGGGAGGCGGTCGGGATCATTGCCGCCCAATCGATTGGAGAGCCGGGCACGCAGTTGACCATGCGCACCTTCCACACGGGAGGGGTGTTTACAGGGGAGGTGGCTCGCCAAATTCGCGCCCCCTTTGCCGGGGTAGTGCGCTTCCCGAAAAACCTGCGCACCCGCCCCTTCCGCACCCGCCACGGCGACGATGCCCTCCAGGTGGAGGTCAACAACCAAATCGTTCTGGAAGGGCCAGAGGGACAGCGGGAAGTCTTCGACCTGACCCAGGGATCCACCCTGCTGGTGCGAGATGGGGCCCTGGTGCAGCGGGATCAGTTAATTGCGGAAGTGGCCGTAGCCAAAGCGGTGCGCAAGAGCACCGAGAAAGCCCAGAAGGAAGTGGTGGCCGATCTGGCGGGGGAAATTCGCTTTACCGACCTGCTCATCGAGGAGAAAGCCGACCGCCAGGGCAACACCACCTCTACTGCCCAGCGGCAAGGGCTGATCTGGGTCCTGTCTGGCCAAGTGTACAACCTGCCTCCCGGCGCTGAGCCAGTGGTAAAAAACGGGGATCGGGTGCAGCCGGGGGATGTCATTGCCGAAACCTCGCTGGTCACCGAGCACGGTGGCATCGTGCGCCTGCCAGAGCGCAGCGACATCAAAGGCGGACGGGAGGTGGAGATCATCAATGCGGCGGTGGTGCTCCACGAGGCGCGGGTGCGGGTGGAATCTCACCAAGGCCGAGAGCAATTTTTGCTGGACACGCCCAGCGGCCAGACTTTTGTTCTCAAGGCTACACCAGGTACCAAGGTGGGCAACGACGAGGTGGTGGCGGAGCTCATCGACAACCACTTCCGCAGCCACACGGGAGGCTTGGCAAAGTTTGCTGGCGTTGAGGTAGCCCGGCGGGGCCGAGCAAAGCAGGGCTACGAAGTCATCCGCGGCGGCACCCTGCTGTGGATCCCGGAGGAGACCCATGAGGTGAACAAGGACATCTCCCTCCTCAATGTGGAAGATGGCCAGTACGTGGAAGCCGGCACCGAGGTAGTGAAGGACATCTTCTGCCAAAATGCCGGTGTTGTCGAGGTTATCCAGAAAAACGACATCCTCCGGGAAATCGTCATCAAGCCTGGATCCCTGCATCTGGTGGAGGATCCCGCTGACCTGGAAATCCCCACCGGTACCTTCATCCAGCCGGGTCAAAAGCTGCTCAGCAGCATTGTCCCTGACCGACTGGTCTATCTGGAGCAGGTGGAAACTCCCGAAGGACCCGGCATCCTGCTGCGGCCGGTGTATGAGTATGAAATCCCCGACCGACCGGTGGTGCCCACCCAGGAGTCTACGAGCGAGTCCGGTCGCTCCATTCGTCTGCGGGCTGTCCAGCGGGTTCCCTTCAAGGATGGGGAGCGGGTCAAGTCGGTGGGCCCGGTGGAATTGCTGCGCACGCAACTGGTGCTGGAGATCGATACTGACGCGCCGCAGCTCAAGGCCGATATTGAGCTCATCCAGGATGAGAAGGATCCCAGTATCCGCCGCCTGCAACTGGTGATTCTGGAAACCTTGCTGCTGCGCCGCGATGTAGAGGCAGATCTAACTCAGGGGAGTACCCACACCCGGCTGTTGGTTAACCAAGGAGACACCGTCGGCAGAGGGGGGGTTATCGCCCGCACCGAGATCCAGGCCAAAAAAGCTGGGATTGTGCAAGGGATCCGCGAGGGCACCGAGGTGGTGCGGCGGGTGCTGGTGATTACCGACGACGATCTGCTGACGGTACCCTTAGACGGGCCAGCCAGCGTCGAGGTGGGAGCGCTAGTGCGAGCTGGAGAAGAACTGGCGCCGGGGATCCCTGCTCCCGAGTCGGGACAAGTGATGCAAATTGCGGAGGATCACCTGGTGCTGCGGCGGGCGCGACCCTACCTGGTTTCGGCAGGTGCCATCCTCCAGGTGCGAGATGGAGATCTGGTTCAGCGGGGGGATGCCCTAGCTATCCTAATCTTCGAGCGGGCCAAGACCGGCGACATCATCCAGGGGCTGCCGCGGGTGGAGGAGCTGCTGGAGGCTCGCAAACCCAAGGAAATGTGTGTCTTGGCCAAGCGACCCGGCACCGTGCAGCTAAGCTGGCAAGGAGAGGAGCCGGATCTCAAGGTCATTGAAGCTGATGGCACGGTTACTCCCTATGCCGTGCTGCCAGGGCAGAGCTTGATGGTGGTGGACGGCCAGTCGGTGGGGGTAGGGGATCCCCTGACTGACGGCCCTGCCAACCCCCATGATCTTTTGGAGATCTACTTCGAGTACTACCGCCAGACCCTGGGAGACGACCAAGCGGCGCGGCTAGCCCTACGGGAGGTGCAGCGCTTCCTCGTCAACGAGGTCCAGAACGTCTACCGCTCGCAGGGGGTGGAGATTGCGGACAAGCACATTGAGATTGTGGTACGCCAGATGACCTCCAAGGTGCGGGTGGACGACAGCGGTGACACCGTCTTGCTGCCGGGTGAGCTGGTAGAGCTGCGGCAAATCCAGCAAGAGAATGCCTCCCTAGCCGTCAGTGGCGGGGCGCCGGCCAAGTACACACCTGTCCTCTTGGGGATCACCAAGGCCAGCTTGAATACCGACAGCTTCATCTCGGCAGCTAGCTTCCAGGAAACCACGCGGGTGCTCACCGAGGCAGCCATCGAGGGCAGATCCGACTGGCTGCGGGGTCTGAAGGAGAACGTCATCATTGGCCGCCTGATCCCGGCAGGCACAGGCTTTAGCACCTACCAGGAGATGGCTCCAGAGCCGGAGCCTCCTGAGGAGGAAGAACCTCCAGCCGTGCTGCCGACGGTGCCACGCCGCGTGGTCCTGGAGGACGACCAACTCATCGACGACTCCACCCCTGTCGACGAGCCGGAGGAGGAGGAAGAAGAGTAAGCCGCGCTTGCCTGAGTTTGGGGATCCGGCCCAGCACTGGCAAGCTGGTGGCAGTAAAACACCCCCTACAGCTGCTGCCAGAGCCAATGCCAGTAGCAGTTGCTGCCCCGTCAGCTAACTCCCTTCTCCTCCTGGGAGGGGGCTGGGAGAAAATAGCCATCCAGGCAAGAGGCAGTCAAAAATGCCGCTTTGTGGCACAATGGGCAACCTCGCCAACGCACCTTCTGCCTTCACGTGGATTAGCTAGGCTGGCAGGTACATTTCCTCTGGTAGGCCTTTTGCCTAGGCTAAAGTTGGCTCTGTCTTGAGCCTGTGTGCTCGAACCAGAGCAAGGAGCAGCTACCGTCAGCTCGACGGGAAGTGACGCCTGGGGAGATCCCTCTAGTGGGGTAGTGGAGGTGAACTCTGCTGCTAGCTATATGTCATGGAAGCAGGAAGAAAGCCTCAACCTGGAGCAAAAGTCCGCTTTTGTCCGGGGCTGTATGAGTCTTTCAGAGCGGATGTGGGCTGCAACGCAGCCAAGATAATTGCCTTGCTTGGAGCTTCCGTAAACCGGCGCAGGAGGGTGGTTGGTTTGCCAACCTCTAACCGGCGGGGGAGTTTACCTTCTCCTATAGAAGCGCTCCCGCAGCTGTCTTTGAACCTAAGCTGCCGGCATGAGGGGACGGAAGCCGTGCTTACGAGACAATTCCCCGATGAGATCTAGTTTCTCCAGGGTAATCAGGTTGCGGCCCCAACTGAAATTGGTGTGCAGGCCCTCAAACTCCAGCAGCATTGACTCGGCAAAGCAGGCAAAGAGGTGACGGGCAGGGTTGGCCACATTCAAAAACCGCATGATAGTCCACTCAATATCCAGCGAGTGCTCCACCATGCCGCCGTCGATAACATATAGCCCCTTGCGCTGCAACTGGGAGGCAATGTTTTTTGGATAGCCACCGTCGATGATGACGCAGGGATCCGGCAACACCTGTGGATCAAGGGTTACCCCCTGGCTCAGGCTGGCCACCCAGACGATGAAATCGGCACGGGGCAAGGCCTCTTCCAGGGAACAGATCTCTCCTTTTTTAAGCTTGGCCTGCAGCTCTTCTAGGCGTCGACGCTCGCGGGCTACAAGCAACAGCTTGGCCACTGAAGTGCGGTTCACCAGCCACTGGCAAACAGCACTGCCAATATCGCCGGTAGCTCCCACCACGGCAACGGTGGCAGCGGCCAAGTCCATAGCGTAGCGCTGGGCTGCCGCCTGTAATTGTTGACAAATGATGTAAGCGGTGTGGGTGTTGCCAGTGGTGAAGCGTCGGATCTCCAGGTTGACGTTGCGCACCCGCTTGAGGGTTTCGAGGCGAAAATTCTCAAAGATAATGCTACTAAACCCGCCCAGGGCAGTGATATCAAGGCCTCGCCGCTGGGCTAAAGCCATCGCGTTTAAAACCTTGCGACAGGCGGCTTTGACCCGACCGCTGGCCAGCATTTCCGGCAAGAAACAGGATTCGACGTACTGACCATAAATTTTCTGGCCAGTGATGCTGGTAACTACAATTTCGTCCACCACCTGAGGTGGAGCCATGCACCAAAAGTCCAGGTCACTTTCTGCATATTCGGCATACCCCAGCTTGTCTGCCACTTGCTTTGCATGGGCCAGGCTGGTCAAGTGCCCAATCAGGCCAAACATAGAGGCTCACTCACGTAGCTTGTTGTGGATCCTCTCCGGATCCCCCCAAGGAGGATAGGAAGTGCCGCAGCTCAGCCAGGAATCCCCACAAAGCGGAAGGAGGTTAGGCAGCCCGCAGCCCCTGGGCTGACAAGCGCATCACCTCGCGCGTGTTAAAGCCAATGTTGGCCAGCGCTTCGCCATAGGCAATGAGGAAGTCTTCCACAATGGCCTCGCGATCCATGTAGATAGCTTCTATGTCTTCATTCACCTGCTGCAGCATCTTCCAGACCAGGGGCAGGTTTTGGGCGTTGGCCGTTTCAATTTGGGTTTTGACCTCGGCAAAGTGCTCGCCCAGCCAGCGCTCCCCAAAGTTGAGGTGGAGATACTCGTCCTGAACTACCCCTTCGGTAATCTTGCGGGCAAACTCATCGGCAACCGGGATGTAGATGTTGTAGGCGGCAATGGCAAAGCACTCGATGATTAGCGACTGAATGACCAAGCAAGTCACCAGGTCTGCAGCTACTGCTGCTTTTTGGAAATTGTCCCGCAAGGGGGCAAAGAAGGCACGGGCAAACTCCCTGTCCGGTTCTACCTTCAGGTTTTTGCCGCAGGCTTGGAAGCCCTTCATGTGGCGCAGTTCCATCTTGGCCAGCTTGCGCAGCTCCTCTGCTGCTGCCGGCAACATTTCGGCCAAGCGGAGGTAATTGTCGTGGGCTTCCTGTTCGCCTTCAATAACAATGCCGTTGATGCGAGAGTAGGCCTGCCGATACGCGGGGCTGCTGTAGTCTAGGGTGGTGTCGGTGGCATTGGCTGGGAGGGAAACGTTTGCTGGGGCCATACTCGTGCATCTCCTTGATGGGCTGTCGAGCGCCGGGATCCCTTTGCTAGCTGTGCAATAATCCTAGCGCTTGCTGGTCTAGGGTTACTCTACTCAGGATAGCCCTAGCTGGAACAGGATGGGTCGCATCCCTTTCGTTGGGAGAGACAAGCCTGCTAGGGTGGGTACTTAGGCAGCAGGGGAGAGGGAGCCAAGAGGATGTCTGCCCTTGGGGATGGCCTAGAGCGGCTGCGCCAGCTGCTGGTGGAGCTGGAGGAACAGTCCCTGGATCAGCCCATTGACAGCGCTGAGGAGGTGTTGCAGGCTATCGAGCTGGCAACGGCTTTTGAACTGTTCGAGGTAGAAAGCCGTCGCTTGTTGCTCCAGACTGCGGCCAATCTTTGGGAGCGGGTGCGCCAGCACAATTTGGCAGCCCAGGAAATTGAGGTAGTGGCGGAGAAGTTGCGGGCAGTGGGCTACACGGACGCTGAGATCGAGGAGATTTTGGAGTTGGAGCCGCAGGAGGACTAGGCAAAAACCATGCCCAGTTCCTCAGTAGCTGCTTCCAGTTGGGTGGCGGCGTCATAGCAGGCTCCGCGCAGGTTGGCCAGTTTGAGTTTGCAGCCGCTGAGCTTGGCCCCTTTGAGGTTGGCATCGCTGAGGTTGGCCCCTGCTAGATCGGCCTGGCTGAGGTCGGCGCCACTGAGGTCGGCTTGGCTGAGGTTAGCGCCGCGCAAGTTGGCTTTTTGAAGTTGGGCTCCCGGCAACTTGGCTTTCTCCAGGTTGGCTAGGCGCAGGTTGGATCCCTGGAGGTCAGCTTGGCTGAGATCGGCGCCGCTGAGGTAGGCCCGCTCCAGGTTAGCCCCAGCTAGCTTGGCCTGCTGGAGGAGGGCTCCCCCCAGATCAATCCCGGCTAGATCCGCGCCAGCCAAGTCAGCTCCTGGCAGTTGGCTGTTGCTGAAATCGCGCTCACCCTTGCCGTAGCGCTGCAGCAGTTCTGTTGCGCTCTCAACCATTGCCTTTCCTCCACTAGACAAGTCGGATCCTACTGGGGGAGACAGTTGCTGCCAAGAACACAGCTTCTCCTTCTTTTCAAAACCGCGCTAGGATAAGCACATGCCCTCGAGACCTCTTGCGATGAGCTTGCCTCGCCTGCCTCGCTCCCGACCTCGGCCCAAGTTGCGCTCGATCCCTCGCCGCAAAGCTGAATCTGCCCTCTATGCCGAGATGCAGCAGCTCTCAGCGGAAAAGCAGCGGCTTAATCAGGAACTGGAGTTTCTCCAGGAACGGCAAGAGCAAATTCAGGCACGGCTTCAGGAAATTGAACAAGCGCTGCAGCATTTTCAGCAGGCAGCAGAGGCTTTTCGAAATCCCGTTTCTTCCCCAAAGCCCAGCTCTTTCGGCTTTTCTCCCTCGCGCTTTCTATCCATGACCTTTGAGTACTGAGCCAGTTTGCCAGCGGGTGGGCAAGAGCCGCGGGGCCAAACTTTGGTTATAGAGTGGTAGGCTGATCCTAGCAGTGAAACCAAGTCCTACAACGAAGCCGTCCCCGGCTTTCCCTACCGGGATCCGCTGACGTTTTGACACCTGAGCAAACAAGGAGCTAAACCCCAACATGGTTACTGCCACTGCAGCTAACGTTGGCTACATTACCCAAGTCATTGGACCGGTTGTTGACGTTGAGTTTCCCAGCGGCAAACTCCCTCAAATCTACAATGCCCTCAAGGTGGAGGCCACAACCGAAAGTGGCTTGAAGGTCAAAGTTACCTGCGAAGTCCAGCAGCTTTTGGGGGATAACCGCGTGCGGGCCGTGGCCATGTCCTCCACCGATGGGCTGGTGCGGGGTATGCCGGTGGTGGATACAGGCGCCCCAATTACCGTGCCAGTGGGCGAGGCCACCCTGGGCCGCATCTTCAACGTGCTGGGAGAGCCGGTGGATCAGAAGGGGCCGGTACAAGCTAAGGAGTTCGCCCCCATCCACCGCAGTGCCCCGCCCCTGGTGGAGCTGACGGTCAAGCCGGAGCCCTTTGAAACTGGCATTAAGGTAATTGACCTGCTGGCTCCCTTCAAAAAGGGCGGCAAGGTGGGTCTGTTTGGGGGTGCCGGCGTAGGCAAGACGGTGCTGATCCAGGAGCTCATCCACAACATTGCCGAGGAGCACTCCGGCCTGTCGGTGTTTGCTGGGGTGGGAGAGCGCACCCGCGAGGGGAACGACCTCTACAACGAAATGAAGGAGTCCGGGGTGCTGAGTAAGGTGGCGCTGGTCTACGGCCAGATGAACGAGCCGCCAGGTGCCCGCATGCGGGTAGGCCTCACTGCTCTGACGATGGCCGAGTACTTCCGCGACGTCAACAAGCAAGACGTCCTGTTGTTTATCGACAACATCTTCCGCTTTGTGCAGGCCGGCTCGGAAGTGTCGGCGCTCCTAGGCCGCATGCCCTCGGCGGTGGGCTACCAGCCCACCTTGGCTACGGAAATGGGCAACCTGCAGGAGCGGATTACTTCCACCAAACAGGGATCCATCACTTCCGTGCAGGCAGTGTATGTACCTGCCGACGACCTGACCGATCCGGCACCGGCGACGACGTTTGCCCACCTGGACTCGACCGTGGTGCTGTCGCGCAGCTTGGCGGCCAAGGGCATCTACCCAGCCGTGGATCCCCTGGAGTCTTCGTCCACCATCCTGCAGGCGGACATTGTGGGGGAAGAGCACTACAACACCGCCCGGGCCGTGAAGCAGACGCTGCAGCGCTACAAGGAGCTGCAGGACATCATCGCCATTTTGGGCCTGGACGAGCTCTCTGAAGAAGACAAGCTGGTGGTGGCCCGTGCCCGCCGCATCGAGCGCTTCCTGTCGCAGCCCTTCTTCGTGGCGGAAGTGTTCACCGGCTCGCCTGGCAAGTATGTGAAGTTGGAGGATACCATCAAGGGCTTCCAGCGCATCCTGTCGGGAGAGCTGGACCATCTGCCAGAGCAGGCCTTCTACCTGGTGGGCACCATCGAGGAGGCCATCGAGAAGGCCGAGAAGCTCAAGTCCAGGTAATCCCCTACCCCAGGGATTCCGCCTCGTCGTCGGGATCCCCGCTGGGAAGGGGCTCCAACTGCAAGGAAAGCTGGTAAAGGCGGCGCCGCGTCCAGAGGGGGGATCCCTGCAGACGCTGGGCCAGTTGCCGGCTGGCAGCGGAGCGGGACAGGCCCTTAGCCAGCAGGCGAGCCAGCTCCTGGCGCACTTCTGCCTCGGAAGGGGAGAGCTCCTCGGCTTTTTCTGAGCAAGGCCGTCCCTCCAAAACCAGGGTAAATTCTCCTCGCGGCGGCTGGGCTAGGCAGTGCTCCAGAGCAGCGGCCAGGGATCCCCGCCAAAAGGACTCGTGCCATTTGGTGAGCTCGCGGGCCAGCACGATCTGCCGCTGAGGGCCGCAGTGCACGAGGAGATCCTGCAAAGTCCGCTGCAGGCGGTGGGGGGCTTCGTAGAGGACGATGGTGCGCTCTTCCTGGGCCAGTTGCTGCAGGCGTGCTTGGCGCTGACGGGGCTTGAGGGGCAAAAAGCCCTCGAAGACAAATCGGTCGGTGGGCAAGCCCGAAGCTGTCAACGCGGCCACCGCCGCCACAGGGCCAGGTATTGGGATCACCGGTATCCCAGCTTGGATACAGGCGCGCACCAGCTCCTGGCCTGGATCGGAAAGAGCAGGTGTGCCGGCATCGCTGATGAGGGCCACTGACTGCCCTGCTGCCAGGTACTTGAGGATTTGCGGGATCCGCCGGCTTGCATTGTGCTCGTGGTAGCTCATGAGGCGAGCGGAGATTTGAAAGTGGCTAAGCAGCTGGCCGGAGTGGCGGGTGTCTTCCGCCGCCACCCAGTCCACCTCCTGCAAAACTCGCAGGGCGCGCAGGGTGATATCTTCGCGGTTGCCAATGGGAGTGGCCACTAAGTAAAGGGCGGCGCTGGGGCGCTCCATGGCCAAGCCTTAAGGCTAAGGGGATCCTGAGATCTCCAGGCTAGCTGCCTGTGACAGGATCGAGGGGAAAAGGGAGAAGAGACTGCCGGTGCGCCTGACGACGCGAGCCACCTACAGCATCAAGGCTTTGCTAGATCTGGCGATGCTTAGCAAGGGCCAGAGGGCGTCGGTGCGGGCGATTGCCGAGCGACAGCAGATCCCGGCCCCCTACTTGGAAAAGCTGCTGATAGAGCTACGCCAAGCTGGCTTGGTCTGCTCCCAGCGAGGGGCGCAGGGGGGCTATCGGCTGGCACGGCCGCCGCGGCGAATCCCCATTAGCGCCATTTTGGCGGCGGTGGGGGAGTCCTTGGATCTCCGCACCAACAGCTCGGAGGGGGCAAGAGCTCCTCAAGAAAGCGCCGGCGCGGGAGCGGACTGGGTAACGGCGGCCCTCTGGGCACGGATTGCCCAGCGAGTGCGGCAGGTGTTGGAGGAAACGACCCTGGAAGATTTGTATTTTGACGCCCGCAGTTGGCAGGCAGCCCAAAGCCAGGAGGGAAAGTTTGTGGTCTGAAGCTTGGCTGTTTTTCCCCGCTCAGCCAACGGCCCCGCTGGTGCTGGCGATGGCTTTGGCCCTGGACTACCTGCTGGCAGATCCCTGGGGGTGGCCTCACCCAGTGCGGGTCATGGGGGCGGTAATTGCCTGGGGCCAAGGCTATATCCTCCAGCACTGCCTAACTCCCTCAGCCCAGCGCTGGGGCGGGGCAATGCTCACCTTGGCGTTGGTGGCGGGCTCCTACGCGGCGGGCTGGAGTCTGATTGCCATCGCCCAGGCTCTTCACCCCTGGGCAGGGATCCTGATGCAGAGCATATTGATGGCCAGTTGCCTAGGGGGGCGCAGCCTGCGCTTTGCCGCCTTGGAAGTGTTGGATTCCCTGGAAAAGGGGGATCTGCCCCAGGCCCGCCAACGCCTTAGCCGCTACGTAGGCCGGGATACGGAGCACCTGACGGAGCCAGAGATTTTGCGGGCGGTGATCGAGACCGTGGCAGAGAATACCCCTGACGGGGCAACGGCCCCTTTGTTCTACGCCTTTCTGGGGGGAGCGCCGCTGGCTTTGGCCTACAAGGCCAGCAGCACGCTGGACTCCATGGTGGGCTATCGCCATGCCCCCTTTACCTACCTGGGCACAGTGCCAGCCCGCTGCGAGGATCTCCTGACCTGGCTACCCTGCCGGCTGACGGTACTGACGCTGGCGCTGCTCGGCGGGGATCCCTGGGAGTTTTGGCAGCGCTGTCGCCGCGACGGTCAGGCAGACCCCAGCCCCAATTCGGGCTGGAGCGAGGCGGCCTTTGCCTGGCGGCTGCAGATTCAGTTGGGAGGCACCAACTTCTACCGCGGCGTTCCCAAGGTTAAGCCGAAGTTGGGGATCCCGGCTCGCCCCTTGAGCCCCCAGGTGGTGCGGGAAAGTTTGCAGTTGCTGCGACAGGTTTTGGGAGTGTGGAGCGGTCTAGGGGTGGGGCTGGCCCTTCTCTGGAGGCTTTGGGATTGAGAGGGTAGTGTTCCCGTAGCCAGGCTTCTGCCTCAGCGCGGGTGGAGAGCTTGCCATTGAGGGTAAGGTAGCGCAGGCCATCCAGAATCTCCTGAAACAGAGGGCCTGGCCTGTAGCCCAGGCGACGCAAATCGTGGCCGTTAAGAGGCGGCTTTACCCAGTGCCACTCCTGCAGGTAGCGCCAGATCAGCCGCCGCGCTGGCTTGTCGGCAAGCCCAGCCAACAGGATCAGCGCCGGGATGCGCAGCCTCTGCAGTAGCTGCACCACCTGAGCTGGGGAGAGGGATCCACTCTCCAGTTGCGCCAGCAGAGTCTGGTAGGAGGGGAAATGGCGGAGGCGTTCGATGCCTGCCTGGGTGAGGTGGAGCTGGCTGGCCACCTGGGGCGCCTGGGGCAGCGCCAGAAGCAGGGCTTCCAGGCGCAGTTGCCAGATTTCCTGGGATCCCAGCTCGGGGTAGCGGCGGCGGAAGTGAGACGCCCAGCGGCCCACCCGCTGTAGCCGCCGGTACAGGGAGGGCTCCCAGGTTAAATTGGGATGAATGCAGCGTAGGGCTCCCCACGTCGAGAGCCGCTCAAAGGCCAAGGGCCAGTCACGAGAGCGGAGGATGTAGGCCAGCTCCTGCTTGAGGCGCTCCCCGCCGACAGCGTCGTGCAGGCCGCTAGCTACCGCGGCGCGGATCCACTCTTCTGTTGTCGGATCCAGCCTAAAGCTCAGGTGCACGGCAAAGCGCACTGCCCGGTAGATGCGGGTGGGATCCTCGATGAAGCTGTTGGGGTGCAAGGCGCGGATGATCCCCTTTTGCAAATCAGCTTGCCCGCCGAAAAAATCCAGCAACTGACCCCGCTGGGGGCCGTTGAGGCGCAGGGCCAGAGCGTTGATGGAAAAGTCTCGCCGGTAGAGATCCTGGTGGATGGATCCCATGGCCACCTCAGGAGGCGAGGCCGGGTAGGGGTAAAACTCCGTGCGGGCGCTGGCAATATCCACACAGAAGCCCCCTGGCCAGATCAGGGCGGCGGTTTGGAACTTGCCGTGGATCTCCAAGCGCGCCTCCGGGAAGTGCTGCTTGAGGGCTTTCCCCAGGATCAACCCCCAGCCTGGCGGATCCGTCCCGGGGGAGGTTGAGGGGTAAGGCCCATCCACCACCAAGTCCAGGTCCAGCCGTTCCAGGCAAGAGGGAGGCTGCCGACCCCACTGGTGCAGCAGCAGATCCCGCACCGCTCCCCCCACCAGATACAGCCGCAGACCCTTTTCGTCAGCAAGGCGGGCCGCCACCTCCAGCAAGCGGCGGTGCTGCAGCGACAGGGCCGGAAAGGAGAGATCCAGGGGGCAGGAAAGCTCAGGAGCGGCCAACCGGGGCGAGAGAGCCGGCAGCTCGTGCAGGTGCCGCAACACGTCGGTGCGGGTAACGATGCCCACCAACTGGCCATCCTGGAGCACGGGCAGACGGCCAATGTCCCACTGCACCATCAGCCGCTGGATCTCCGCCAGCGGAGTATCGGGGGAGAGGGTCTTGACCTCCGTGGTCATGTAGCCCTTAACGGGGGCATGGCCAAAGCCGTGGTGCAGGGCAATGTCAATGTCCCGCCGCGAGATCACCCCCACCAGGCAGCCCTGGGCATCCACCACCACCAGGCCGGAGTGGCCATAGCGCAGCAGCACCCGCTGGGCCTCCTGGATGGTCACCTCCGGTCGGATGGTGCGCACCGGCGAGGACATCAGATCCTTAGCGGTCACCGGCGGCGGGATCCGCTCCTTAACCGCCTGCCTGAGGTCGGCCAGCACCTGGGCTGGATCGGGCAAGGGCCAGCCTGGGGAGGCTTTCAGCGTGGCTGCCGCCGCGCAGTCGTGGCCGCCGCCGCCGTAGCGGGCCATCACCTGGCCCAGTTGGGCAAACTCCTGCCGCGCCCGCCCAATGAGGCTGAGCCGCTCCCCCTGCCGTGCTACCAAGAGCAGCACGTCCACCCCCGTCAGCTCCATCAGCCGCATCACCAGGCCGGCCAGGCCAGGCACAAACTCCGGCAGATCCAACAGCCACGTGCCCAAGCGGTACTCCCCCACCGTCTCTACCTGGATCTGGGCAAGCCCCTGGCCAAGCAGCTCCTGCATCGGCGGGGTGAGGCCGTCCCCCAAAAAGCGCCGCAACAGCACCAGGTTCACCCCCTGCTGCAACAGCCAGGTGAGGGCAGCACCGTCGCGGGCGGTGGTCTCTGGGAACGTCAGGGATCCCGTGTCCACGTGAATGCCCAAGGCCAGGGCCAGCCGCTCAAACGGACTGAGGCGGATCCCGGCCGCCTGCAGCCGCTCCACGAGGAGGGTACAGGTGGAGCCCACGGCTTCAATGTGAGCGCTGACCTGCTGCTGCGGCCATACCTCCTCCAGCGAGGTGGCAGGCAGGTGGTGGTCGAAAATCTCAATCTTTGCCCCAGGAACGCTCAGCCAGGCCGCAGCCTTACCGAGGCGATCCGGATCGTAACAATCCACCAAGATCCAGCGCTGAACCTGTCGGGGATCCACCGAGCGCAGCTCAATGAGGGGGAACTCGTCCCGGTAGAGGGCCAAGAACTCCTGCACTCCCGGCAGGGATCCGCCAGCTAGGGCAATGCGGGCGCCTGGATACAGCCGTGCTGCGCCCACCGCCGCTCCCAAGGTGTCGAAGTCCGCCGACTGGTGACACAGGATGAGATCCATGCTGGCAGCAGCGCCTTGCTGGCCTAGGCCCAAAAAAGTAATGGAAAGGGGCGTTTAGATTGTGGTCAGCTCCTTTTCTTTTTCCGCCAGCAGCTCATCAATCTTTTTGATGTAGCGGTCGGTCAACTTTTGGATCTCTTCTTGCCGACTCTTGGACTCGTCTTCGGAGATCTCGCCGTTTTTCTCCTGCTTGCGCACGGCGTCAATGGCGTCGCGGCGGATGTTGCGAATGGAAACCCGCCCCTCCTCTGCCAGCTTGGCCACCTGTTTGGTTAGCTCTTTGCGCCGCTCTTCCGTCAGGGGGGGGAGGGTGAGGCGGATGACCTTGCCGTCGTTGCTGGGCGTCAGGCCCAGGTCGGAGGCGAGGATGGCCCGCTCAATTGCTGCCAGGGTCGAGGGATCAAAAGGCTGGATCAGGAGAGTGCTGGCATCTGGAGTGGTAATGCTGGCTAGCGCCTTCAGGGGAGTGGGAACGCCGTAGTACTCCACCTGAACCCGATCCAGTAGGCTGGCGTTGGCTCGCCCCGTGCGCACCGTGCTAAAGGAACGCTGGGTGGCCTGCACCGCTTTGCTCATTAACTCCTCGATCTCAGCTAGCTCCACGGCGTTTTCCTCGCTTAAGTAAGACAGTTTGCAGACGCTCGGCCACTAGCGGCAAAAAACCAAGACCTCTAGCGTGAGCCTGAGTTTAATTTTATCGCTTTGTCTAGCTTTTATCGCTTTGTCTAGCCCCCCTTGGGGATCCAGAGGCCACTCTTTTCCTGGCAGCCGACCCCCTAGCAGTCCAATAGAATGGCCATAATGCTTCTCCTTGAGCCATGTTCGCTGCTCCTTCCCCGCTGAGGTGGAGTCTTGATGAGGTCAACCTCTCGGCCTCGGCCCTGTCGCTATTCGACTACTGCCCCCGCTTGTTTTGCTACGTGTACCTAGAGCGGCTAATTTGGCCTGCCGCCGATGCCTTTGAGCACGAAGTGGAGCAGCAGCGGGGACGGCAGTTTCACCGCCTGGTGGAGTGGTATAGCCGCGGGCAGCAGGTGGAGCCGCGCCTGTCGGCCCTAGACGAAACAGTACGCCAGTGGTGGCAGGTGTTCTTGGCCAGTCCCCATGCCCAACCGCAGGGGCGGGTGTTGGCGGAATTGCCCCTCTGGCAGCGGATTGAGGGGTTTAACCTCACTGCCCGCTTAGATCGGCTGGTGATTGCGCCGGGATCCCTGCACATTGTCGATTGGAAAACGGAGCGGCAGCGCCCGCCCGACGAACAGTTGGCCCAGGACTGGCAGGTGCGCCTCTACCCGCTGCTCGTGTGTGGGTTGGCCCACCAACTGCCCCTGGAAGGCCCTTTTGAGCCGGAGCAGGTGCAACTGACCCTTTGGTATGTGCAACACCCCCAGCGGCCTTTTCAGTTGCGCTACAGCGCTGCTGCCTACCAGCGGGATCTGGCCCACCTCAAAGCTACCCTGAACCGCCTGCGGCAACTGGAGGCCCAGGACTTCCCTCCCCTACCCTATGGCGAGCGCTGTGCTGCTTGCCTGTTTTGCGCCCGCTGCCACGGGCTAATGGGGCAAGGGATCCCCGACCAAAATCTCACGGATTGGGTCTGGGCAGCCCAGGAGCCCTCAGGGGAAGAAACACCAGAGGCAGAATGGCGGTAGGGTGCCGGCCTCCCCATCCCCCTGGCGCCGCCAACTTGCATACTGGGTTAAGAATTGAGCAGGGCTGTTAACTGCAATGGCCGGTGTCGTTGCTGACCTCTCCCAGGCTTGCCAATGGAGTGTCGAGCTTAGAGGAATCCGCAAGCGCTTTGGCGATGTTGTGGCCCTCGATGGCATTGACCTGCAGATTCAGCGGGGGGAGTTTTTTGGCCTTTTGGGCCCTTCCGGCTGCGGCAAGACCACCCTGCTGCGCATCATCGCTGGCCTGGAGGTTGCCGATGGCGGAGAGGTGGTGATCCGAGGGCAGCCGGTGGGCCATCTGCCTGCCCACAAGCGCAACGTCAACACCGTGTTTCAGAGCTATGCCCTCTTTCCCTTTATGACCGTGGAAGAGAACGTCGCCTTTGGCCTGCGCATGCGGGGAGTGCGGGGGGAAGCGCTGCGCAAGCGGGTGGCCGCCGCTTTGGAGTTGGTAGAGATTGGGGATCTGGCTAAGCGCAAGCCCCAGGAGCTCTCCGGCGGGCAGCAGCAGCGGGTGGCCCTAGCCCGCGCCTTGGTCAATGAGCCAGAGGTGCTGCTATTGGACGAGCCGCTCTCAGCTTTGGATGCCAAATTGCGCAAGCAGCTGCAGGTGCAGTTGTGCGAGTTGCAGCGCCGCCTGGGCATGACGTTCATTTTCGTGACCCACGACCAAGAGGAGGCCTTGGTAACCAGCGACCGGGTGGCGGTGATGCGGGCTGGGCGCATTGAGCAAGTGGGCCCCATTGACGAGGTGTATGAGCGCCCGGCAACAGCCTTTGTGGCCGACTTTTTGGGGGCCAGCAACCTCATTGAAGGGATCGCCTGCGGCACCGACTGCGTCGAGACGCCCCTGGGCAAGCTCAAGGTGCTCGGGATCCAACCCACCCTGGAGCCAGTGCAGCTGGCCATTCGACCGGAAAAGATTCGGCTTTCTCGGAGCGGCTGGGATCTGCTGCCCAACCAAGTGCCCGTGCGGGTGGAAAACCTCATCTACACGGGGGCGGAAAACCAGTACCTCCTGCGCACAGCTAGCGGCCAGCAGCTCAAGGCCCTCACCCTCAACGCCGACATCGAAGACCAGGATTTTGCCATTGGGGAGGCCCTGGTGGCCCATCTTCCTCCCAAAAACTTGGTGCGCCTGCGGCCGGATCCCCGGCGGGAGGACTCCCCATGCTGAAGCGCTTGGAGAAGCCTGCCCAAGTGCGCGCCGGGGAATTGCTCACGCCCTGGCAGGAGCTGCTGCACAGCCTGATCTTTGCCGGGCCGGGGGTGCTGTGGGTGGTAACGTTTTTGGTGCTGCCGGGGCTGCTGCTCTTGGCCTGTAGCTTTCTCAGCCGCGGCGAGTTTGGCCAGGTGGGCCTGCCCTTGACGCTGGCCAACTACCTGCGCGCTCTTGGCTACGGTCCCCTAGGGTGGACGCCCATCTACTGGCAGATCCTGGGCCGCAGCCTGCTGGTGGCGGCAGTTACCACCTTCTTCTGTGTGCTCCTGGCCTATCCCCTGGCCTTTTTTATCGCCGCCCACCCGCCCCGACAGCGGGATCTGTTGCTGACGCTGGTGGTGGTGCCCTTCTGGACCAACTTGGTGATCCGCACCTACGCCTGGATGGTGGTGTTGGCCCCGGAGGGGTGGCCGGCGCGGCTAGCGGCCTGGCTGGGCTGGATTCCGCCCCAGACGGCTCTCTACCCCAGTTGGCTGGCGGTGTATCTGGGCATGATCTACACGTTCTTGCCCTACATGGTCTTGCCTCTCTACACAGCCGTGGAGCGCATCGACTGGCGCCTGGCCGAGGCGGCACGGGATCTCTACGCCAACGGCTGGCAGGTTTTCCTGTGGGTGCTTTTTCCCCAGACGCTGCCGGGGCTGGCAGCGGGGCTGATTTTGGTTGGGATCCCGGCCCTGGGCATGTTCGTGGTGCCCGACTTGCTGGGGGGCAGCAAGACGCTCTTGATTGGCAATGTCATTCAGATGCAGTTTGGCGCGAGCCTGGACTACCCCTTTGGAGCGGCCCTTAGCTTTCTGGTTACTGGCCTGAGCCTGGGGCTAGTCTACGCCTACAGCCGCTACGTCGGCAGCCGCGGCCTGGAAGATCTAATCTAAGTCGCTGCCCTGAGATGGGATGGCGGATGCTGCCTAAAGCTCTGGTAGGTTGAGGATACTGGCGTTGCGCTAGAGGGATCCCTTGACCCAGACGCTGTTTTCTCGACCTCAAGCTGCGGCACCTCCCGCTTCCCCCCCTTCTGTTTGGGATGTCATTGTCATTGGCGCTGGGATTGGTGGCCTGGTGGCAGCTACCCAGTTGGCGGCCAAGGGCTACCAGGTGTTGGTTTTGGAAAAATACCTCATCCCCGGTGGCAGCGCTGGCTACTTCGAGCGCCCAGATCCCAACGGCAACGGGATCTATCGCTTCGACGTCGGGGCTTCCATGATCTTTGGCCTGGGCACTCAAGGCACCACCAACCTGCTCACCCGTGCCCTGGCTGCTGTGGGCCAAACTCTGGAATCCATCCCCGACCCCGTGCAGATTGCCTACCACCTGCCCCAGGGGCTCAGCCCGCGCGTACACCGGAACTACGAGGAGTTTTTGCAGGAGCTAGCTAGCTATTTCCCTCAGGAAGCGGGCGGCATCCGCCGTTTTTACGACAGCTTCTGGCCTATCTTCAACAGCCTTAACGCCATGGAGCTCCTCTCTTTGGAGGAGTGGGGCTATCTCTGGCGCTCTTTTGTCGGCCACCCGCGCGCCTGCCTGACTTTGGCCCGCTATTTGCCGGTGAATGTGGGCCAGGTGGCGCGGCGCTACCTCCGCCATCCGGCGCTGCTGCGCTTTGTGGATATGGAGTGCTACTGCTGGTCGGTGGTGCCGGCGGAGCGCACGCCCATGATCAACGCTGGCATGGTGTTCTGCGACCGCCACTACGGTGGCGTCAACTACCCCAAGGGAGGGGTGGGGCAGATTGCTCAAAAGCTGGCCCAGGGGCTAGAGACCTGCGGGGGGCAAATCCGCTACCGAGCGTCGGTGCGGCGGATTTTGGCAGAACGGGGCCGGGCCGTGGGCGTCGAGCTCTCCACGGGGGAAAAGCTCTTTGCGCGCAAGATCATCTCCAATGCCACCCGCTGGGATACCTTTGGCCGCCTCTGGCCGGGATCCTTGCCGGCAGCGGAGCGGCGCTGGCAAAGTCGTTATCAACAGTCCCCCAGTTTCTTGAGCCTGCACTTGGGGGTGCGGGCCGAGGCCCTGGCCGGTGAGCGCTACTGCCACCACATTCTTCTCGAAGACTGGCAAGCCATGGAGGCGGAGCAGGGCACGATCTTCGTCTCCATCCCCACCCTTTTGGATCCGGAGCTGGCCCCACCAGGCCGCCACATTGTCCACGCCTTTACCCCCAGTTGGATGCAGACGTGGCAGGGCTTGAGCCCAGAGCAGTACCGGCAGCAAAAACAAGCGGCAGCCCAGCGCCTTATCCGCCGCCTGGAGGCCCTTTGGCCAGAGCTGGGATCCCACATTGAACTTCAGGAAGTGGGCACGCCCCGCACCCACCGCCGCTTCTTAGGCCGCGTTAATGGTACCTACGGCCCTATCCCTCGCGGCACTCCCTGCGGCCTCTTGGGTATGCCCTTCAACCGCACGGCCATCCCCAACCTCTACTGCGTGGGGGATAGCACCTTCCCTGGCCAGGGACTCAACGCCGTCGCTTTCTCTGGCTTTGCCTGCGCCCACCGGGTAGCGGCGGACCTTTCCTAAAGCTGTTTCCAATTTCTAGGAACCCCCCGCAGTCGTCTTGCATTGAACCCCTTCCGACTGCGAGAGCTCTTGCATGAGCGTCGGGGTGAGGCATCGAAGCGGGCAGCCTAGAGCGCTCAACCGACCCTGCGTGCAGCGGAGCGTACCCCCAGGGCCTCGGCAAGGTGACCGTAGGTAGTAACTTTGCCTGCCAGAATCTGGCAAACCACTTTGTGGACTCGCTCGAAGCAATCCCGATAATTGGCAGACATGTTCCGCGACCGCGATTGCCAGAGCGCATCGTGTGCTTGACGGAGGAGACGGCAGAGACGCTCTACGCCCTGGGTGCTGGGGATCTCGTCGTCGGCTGTCCAGGGATCCCCACGAAGGGGGAACGCTGCACAGGCGCGTGAAGTTTGGGAGCACCTGGCGGTTGTTTCCAATTTCTAGGGATCCCCACAAAGGGGGAACTTCAAGTCTTGCGGTTGTCTTTCCTTAGAGATTGCGCGAGAGTTTCCAATTTCTAGGGATCCCCACAAAGGGGGAACCTGAACGGTGACATCATTCGCCATGCGCTAAGCATGGTGAGCATGTTTCCAATTTCTAGGGATCCCCACAAAGGGGGAACGACGTTGACCGCGTCCACGATGTAGCCGGTGCTCCGTTCGGTTTCCAATTTCTAGGGATCCCCACAAAGGGGGAACCATGAAAATCTGGAGAAGACGACGCATCGGCTATCAAAATATCGGCAACTCAGCTCTTTTGGGACTTTCTTACTACTGCAGGAGCGGCACAACTTCCTGAGCAAAGCTGTCGAAAGCGTCTTCAATTTTTTCCATAGCGGCAGTAATAGATCCACGGGCATTGGCATCGCAAAGGCTTTTTTCGATAGGGGCAGGGATCCCCTGGAGAGCCGCCGCCGCTGCTTGTAACTCCGACTGAATTTGACTATCCAAATTGGGATTGATGTCCCGGACAAATTGGCTCAGGCCACGACCTTTTCTATCTCTAAATCCGCCCAAGTAAGCATACTGAACGCTGCGCACATTGGCCTGGAACTCCGGCAGCGAATGGTGGGCAAAGCGACTTTCCAGCAGAAAAGGATTTTGCTGGGCGAAGGCTTCGCCAATTTTGACCTTGCCCAGCTCGTCCAACATGCCGAGAATACCTTGGGCTATTTCTTCAGCAGCAGCTTGCAGCGTGAGATAACTCTTGCTGCCCTCGCCGGCTTTTACCCATTCTTCGCGAAAAGCAGGCAGCCCTTGCACTCCCTCTGTCCAGCTTTTGAGCAGCTTTGCCGCCGTATCCGCCAAAACTGGGCCAAGGGCAGCCAAGTACTCCCGATCCCGCTCGGTAAAGTCTTGCAAAGACTTGTTGTTATCCACGCCAAAGAGCAAGAAGGCCACGGCACGAAATCCCTTTTGCCCGCTTTCCAACTCGGCCACGGTCTCTGGAGTGAGGGGATCGCCGCTGTTGAGAACTTCCAGCACCTCCACCTCGTTCAGGGGCCATTCGTCCAAATCCGCATCCAGCCCCAAATAAGCCGCCGGCCCAAAGGCAAAAGCCTCGCTCTCCTCCCAAGTGATGCGGGCAACAGACCAAGCCTGGCGAGCCGCTTGCAAAGTCTGGGCATTGGGATCTTGCACGAAGGCCTGGATGGCCTGAGACAGGGCCTGGGTATCGGCGACCAACTGCTCATAGGCAGGGATCACCACCTGATCGGCAAAGTCGAGCAAAATCTGCCGATCCTGAAACCGCTGCTCAGGAGAGAGCACAACGGCTGGCCGGCGAGAGCCTGCCCCTTCTTCCCCACCCTCGCCGCCGCCATCCACCGGGATAGGCCGACACTCCGGGTTCATTTGAGCTGCCTGCTGAGGCGAAGCCTGGCTCAGGGCCGGTGGATCCCCGCCGCCCGCAGCCGAGGGATCCTTATTGGGTTTCCCCGCAAGCGGCCCCGCTGACCAGAACATAAAGCCCTATCCCCGTCCACAGCTTCAGATACCTCGACATCTCCTCCGACTCCTTCGCCCTCGACTTGGCCAACTTTGGCTTGATTGTAATCCAGCTATTGCGACTCAATCTTAAGAAGGGAGAGATTTTTATCACCGGCTGCCACCGGATCGCCCGGCTCGTCCCTCTGCGGGCCAGCTTCCATCTGCAGTTTCCCCAGGTGGGGCTATGGGCGGATACAAGTCCGACTCTTAACAAAACTTAACTCTAAAGACATTGATATTTGTTTGCAAGAAGCCTAGAGTAGGTCACAGCTCGCTGTTGAGATTTACTCTCAACAGTTGGTTACGTGTCTCGAAAGGATGTGTCCGTGCGGCCAGAGGCGGGCCTGGGGCAAGGTCTCTGGCCTTTTCCTAGAAAAGCTTGTTTAGAAACGCAAGAGGAGCGGAGATGACAGCGACGACACTCAAGCAAGAAGGGGGATCTGGCTCGCAACAACAGATCCCGTGGTGGGCGGGCAACGCCCGTTTGACCGATCTTTCTGGCCGGCTGCTGGGGGCGCATGTGGCCCATGCCGGGCTGATCGTTCTCTGGGCAGGGGCGATGACCCTGATCGAGTTGGCCAAGTTTCACCCCAGCCGACCGATGTATGAGCAGGGGCTGATTCTCTTGCCCCACCTGGCCAGCTTGGGGCTGGGGGTGGGATCCGGCGGGGAAGTCCTGGATACGGATATCTACTTTGCGGTGGGAGCGATCCACCTCATCAGCTCTGCCTTTTTGGGGTTTGGCGGCATTTTTCATGCCCTGCGCGGGCCGGCGGTGCTGGATCCCAAAGCCTTTCCCCTGTTTAGCTACGACTGGCAAGACAAAAACAAGATGACCACCATCCTAGGGATCCACCTGGTGCTGCTGGGATTGGGAGCCTGGCTTTTGGTGCTCAAGGCAGTGGTGTTTGGCGGCTTGTTCGACCCGGTGGCAGGAGAGGTGCGCCTGGTGTCTCCCAACTGGAACCCCTTTGGCCACCTGTTGGGCATAGAAGGGCGCCACTGGATCGCCGGGGTGGACACTTTAGAAGACGTGGTGGGCGGCCACCTCTGGCTGGGCTTGCTCCTGGTGGCAGGTGGGGTTTGGCATATCGCGACCAAGCCTTTTGCCTGGGCAGAACGGATTTTTATCTGGTCTGGGGAAGCTTATCTTTCCTACAGCTTGGGAGCTTTGGCCTTGATGGGATTTATTGCCGCCTATTTCGTTGCCGTTAACCCAGTGGTCTATCCCGAAGTTTTCTATGGGCCGCTGCTGCAGGTGGGCTTGGATCGCTATCCCTTCTTTGAGCAAGGGGGAGCTCTCACATCTAGGGTTTGGCTGGCCAATGCCCATTTTTGGCTGGCCTTTTTCTTCCTTCAGGGCCACCTGTTCCATGCCCTGAAAGCGCGAGGGTTCAATTTCCGTACCGGCAGAGTAGAACTTGCAGCGCAGCAGGCCTAACGGCAATCTAGCCATCTGATTTTGAGCTTTGCACTTGCAGTTTCGAGGTAGGAGCAATGGCAAAAGTAGGTCTATTTTTCGGCACTCAAACCGGAAATACCGAGAGAGCCGCTGAGATGATCCAAAAAGAGCTGGGCGAAGACAATGTAGATTTGATCAACATTGCCGAGGCCACGGTTGAGGACTTTGATAGGTACGACTACTTAATCATCGGCTGTCCAACTTGGAATATCGGGGAGCTGCAGGCCGATTGGAATGGGTTTTTCCCCTATTTGGATGAAATCGATTTTTCCGGTAAGACGGTAGCCTATTTTGGAGTTGGGGATCAGTTGGGCTATCCCGACAACTTTCAAGATGCCATGGGGATCCTGGCCCAAAAAATTGCCGAGCGCGGCGGAAAAAACGTCGGCTCCTGGCCTACAGAAGGCTACGAGTTCAATGAGTCCAAGGGAGTGGTTAACGGCGAGTTTGTCGGCCTTGCTCTGGATGAAGACAATCAGCCGGAGCTGACGGAAAAACGAATTAAAGAGTGGACGGCCAAACTCAAAACACTCTTCAATCTGTAATCTCAAACTCGGCTTCTTAGCTTGTTGTGGATACTGTGGGAGTTTGTCATGACTGGCGCAGTTCTATCTTCATCGCCTACCTCTGCTGAGGGATCCCCTCAGGTGAGCTGGCTGGCGGGCAATGCTCGCTTGGTGAATCTGTCCGGAAAGCTGCTGGGGGCCCACGTGGCCCATGCGGGGTTGATCATGCTGTGGGCCGGCGGCATGACTTTGTTTGAGGTGGCCCACTGGGATCCGGCTCAGCCCATGGGCAGCCAGGGGCTGATCTTGCTGCCCCATTTGGCCACGTTGGGCATCGGCGTGAATGCAGAGGGGGTGGCCACGGATCCCTATCCCTTTTTTGTGGTGGGCGTTCTGCACCTGATTGCCTCGGCGGTGCTGGGGGCAGGAGGGATCTTCCACGCCCTTTTGGGGCCGGAGGTGCTGGCCAAGGGAGAAACCTTTGCCGAGTTTTTCGGCTACGACTGGGAAGACGACGACAAGATGACCACCATCCTGGGGATCCACCTGCTGCTGCTGGGGCTGGGGGCCTGGTTGCTGGTGGCCAAAGCGCTCTTCTGGGGAGGGCTGTACGATGCTCAACTGGGCCGCGTGCGCGTAGTTACGGATCCCACCCTCAATCCGCTGCGGATCTTTGCCTACCTGACGCCGCTCATGGGCCAGCAGGGCATGGCCGCCGTGAACAATCTGGAAGATCTGGTGGGAGGGCACATCTATGTCGGCCTGCTCTGTGTGCTGGGGGGATGGTGGCACATAGCCACACGGCCCTTTGCCTGGGCCAAGCAGGTGCTGATCTACTCGGGCGAAGCCTACCTCTCCTACAGCCTGGGGGCCCTGGCCTACATGGGCATCTTGGCGGCCTATTTTGTCAGCGTCAACGAGATCGCCTATCCGGTGGCTTTCTACGGGCCGCTGGGGCTGGCTGCCGACGAGATGGGTGTGGTGAGCAGCCGCACCTGGTTGGCCACAGCCCACTTTGTCTTGGGGATCCTGTTTTTGGCGGGGCACATCTGGCATGCCATCCGGGCGCGGGCGGCAGCCAGCGGCTTTGACTTCCAGCACGGGGGCTGGGTGCGAGCCACAGATCCGCAGGTGGGCAACTTGGACACGCCGGTAAACCGGGGCGATCTCACCCTGCTGCTGCTGCAAAACCTGCCCATCTACCGGGAGGGCCTCTCTCCTTTTTTGCGCGGCTTGGAGATCGGCATGGCTCATGGGTACTTCCTAGTGGGGCCGTTTTACAAGTTGAGTCCGCTGCGGAATTCGGAGGAGGCCCTGACGGCAGGGACGCTGGCGACCATCGGCCTGGTGCTGATCCTGACGGTTTGTCTCTCCATTTACGGACGGGTGTCCTTTCCTCGCTCGCGGCTGGTGGCAGTGGTCAATACCCCCTACGGCGAGGTGGCCTATCCGACGCCGGGCGTGCAACTGATGGCCGAATCGCAGGGATCCCCTCAGCCGGTGCGCGTGCCGGCAGGCTCTGAGGATTTGCCGGAAAACTTGCGCACCCGCGCCGGTTGGAGCCAGTTGGCCGGAGGGTTTCTGGTGGGCGGCGTTGGCGGTGCCCTGTTTGCCTACATGCTCCTGGGCAGCGGCGATGTGGTAGCCCAGATTTTGCCGGGGCTGTAAAGGAGGGTTGAGGCTTCTCAAAGCAGGGAGGGGAGATCCTCATCCCCTCCTCTCTGTCGAGATCTGGCTCTACCTTTTGCCTGCCGGCTTCTGGATCCGATAACCCTTTTTTATGAAGCTTTTGTCAGCCAGCAACTTTAATCTTTCGACCGTCGAAATGGGATGGCTAAAATGAGCTTAGGTTCCGCTTCTGCGCCTTCTTTTGAAGCACTTTATTTGGGCGTTTCTCCCAGTCTAAAGCTTTTCGATCGGCCTCTGTTGGGATCCCTGGGAAAATGTTTCCGTGTAGCCTACTGGGAGTATCACCAAACCCAGGATGAGCCCTGTAGTTTGGAGACAGTCGTGACGCTGCTATACGAATACCTAAAAGCTTGGGATCGACCGGTACATCTCATCGGGTTTCCAATTTCTAGGGATCCCCACAAAGGGGGAACATTCTACTGCGGCCAGGAGGGCCTCTTGAAGGGTTTGGAGCGTTTCCAATTTCTAGGGATCCCCACAAAGGGGGAACTGGGAAGAGTTTTACGGTCGGTGGACCTATTATAGGAGTTTCCAATTTCTAGGGATCCCCACAAAGGGGGAACTACGTTTGGCATACGCCGGATCAACGACGATAAGTGTGTTTCCAATTTCTAGGGATCCCCACAAAGGGGGAACTCTACCCCCATTAAACCCAAGCAGGGCAAGGGATGCAAGACCCATTTGCGAGGGATCCGAGAAAAAGTTGGCAAAAGGAGCTATGGCGAGGGGGCTTTGGGGCCTGAAAGCCTTGTGGCGCAAGGCGTCGAGGGATCTGACGAAAGAATCAGCCTTTTGGGGTTTTGGTGGATTGCTCGCAGAGCTGCGGATACCGTTTTCTTGTGCTTTTGGCAACATGAGCCTCAGGGGGCGGTGAGGAGGGTTCTGACCGAGCTGAAGCGCCTATAGTGGGGGAAGTTCTCCAGCTTCCGTGGCTGTCGATGTCGGATCTCACCCTTACAGAGAAGCTTCTAGCCGGGATCCAGGCCCAGCAGGCTGGCGACCTGCGGACAGCGGAAGCCATCTACTCAGAAATTCTGGTGGAGTTTCCAGATCAAGCCGACGCTCTCCATCTGCTGGGGACGGTGGCCCACGCCAAAGGGGAGGAGGAATGGGCGGCTGCTTTGATTGCCGAGGCCATTGAGCTCAATCCCCGCGTAGCCCTCTATCACCACAACCTGGGCGTTGTCTATGAGTCTTTGGGGCAACTGGAAAAGGCTCTATCTTGCTATCGGCAAAGCCTGAGCCTCCATCCCAAGGCTTACCTTTCTGCCTTTCAAGCGGGCAAGATTCTTGTTAACCTAGGCCGCCACGAAGAGGCAATCTCCTTGCTGGGCTCCCTGTTAGAAAATCCAGATCCACTAGCAGGGATCCCTTGGGCTGAGGTGCATTTTTATCTGGGGATAGCCCATCGCGAGCAAGGGGAACACAGCGCGGCTCTGGATCACCTGGAAAAGGCATGGACTTTGGATCCTAACTTGGTGCAAGCCCGCTGGCTTTACCATCTCTATCTGCCGGCTATCTATCAGGATGAACAGGAGCTGCACCGCTTTCGCTTGCGCTTTGTAGAGCACCTGGATCGCCTCATTCAGGAGACGCCCCTAGACACCCCAGAGCAGCGGCGGCTTGCCTTTTTAGGGTCAAGTTGGGGAACGCCTCACCTTCTGCAGTACCAGGGCTACGACGACTTGGAGCTGCAGAAGAAATACGCTCAGTTTGTGCAGCGCATTGTGAAAGCCTCCTACCCCGATTGGGAGTATCTCCCCCGGCAAGCCCGGCCAGGGGATCCCATTCGCGTTGGGTTTGTCTCGGCCTCCATGCGCGCTTGCTCCTACAGCCGCCTTTCTTTGGGGTGGGTGAAGTACTTAAAGGCCAGCTCCAAGCAGCCTTTCCAGGTGTTTGCCTATCACTTGGATCCCAGAGTTGATTTCCTGACGGAGCAATACCGTCAGCATGCCGATGTCTTCCGCCACATTCCCACCGGCTTTGAAGAGGCTGCCCGCCAAATTTTGCAGGATCAGCTGGATGTTTTGGTGTACTTGGAAATTGGCCTTTCTTCTCTTATGTTGCAGCTGGCGTCCCTGCGGCTAGCCCCCGTCCAATGCTCCACCTGGGCTCATCCCGTTACTTCGGGACTGTCGACCATTGACTACTTTCTCTCCAGCGACCTCATGGAGCCTGAAAATGGGCAGGCTCACTACAGCGAAACCTTGGTCCGGCTGCCCCACCTGGGTACCTGTTTTGAAAAGCCCGTTTTGCCTCCCCAGAGACGTTACCGCCAGGACTTTGGTCTGCCTCAAGAGGCCGTTGTCTATCTCACCTGCCAGTATTTGGGCAAGTACCTGCCGCAATACGACTACCTTTTTCCAGCTATTGCTCGGCAAGTGCCCAGGGCCCAATTTGTCTTCTTGGCCTTGCCCAATGCCGCCATTGGTCAGCGCTTCTGGCAGCGGCTTGCCTCCATCTTTTCCAGCTATGGCCTTGCGGTGGAAGACCACTGTAGGATCCTGCCCGCCTTGGATCATCAAGACTACCTAGATCTCAATCGCTGCGCGGACATCATGCTGGACTCCTACGGCTGGTCGGGCGGGATCACCACCCTGGAAGCCATTGCTGCCGGTTTGCCAGTGGTCACCTGCCCTGGCCGGTTCCTGCGGGGCCGCCACACCTACGCCATCCTCAAAAGAATGGGCCTTGAGCTTCTAATTGCCCCAGACCTCCAGCGCTACGAAGAGCTGGCCGTACAACTGGGAACGGATCCCCAATTTCGGCAGCAAATCGCTCAGCAACTCCAAGAGCGGCGCGACTTGCTTTTTGAGGATCGAGACTGCGTGGCGGCCTTAGCTCATTTCCTGCGCCAGGCTGTCTGCCAGAAGCTGGCATGCCATACTCTCCCTATAGAAGCCTCCTAGCCCCCCACAGCAAACCCTTTGGTAGAGTAGTACGGCTACTTCAGGGATCGTGGCGGAATGGTAGACGCTACGGACTTAAAATCCGTTGTTCCTCAAGAACGTGAGGGTTCGAGTCCCTCCGATCCCACTAACGCAGCCCTGTTTGCTCTAGCAAGGCAAGTAGATCCGGAACCGGCACCCAGGCATCCTCCCGGTCTAGCTCTGGGCTAGCCAGCAGGGCCACCAGGGCGGGGTCGCAGGTTGGGGCCACTAGGGGAAAGTAGTTTAGCCCCACCACCTGGGCAAGGCTCCAGAAGTAGGGGAGCACGGCGTTGCTGGGGAAGATCTCGATGGCAATTGTGCCAGGCTGACAAAAGGCAAGGTTGGTCAGGCCCGCCCCGTGGATCCCCATGACCGCCTCTGCCCTTTGCATCAAGGCTATCTGTTCGGCTAGGGAAAGGGCTTCCAGTTGCACAGGCACAAAGCCCCAGGGGCGCAAGGCCTCCAGCACCTCCGCCTCGTTGATGACCCGCCGCCAGCGTGCAGCACGACGGCTAATGTAAACCCGCCGCGGCAACAAGGGATCCGCCGCCTGCCCCAGAGGAACCAGTTGCTGCAGCACCTTCCAGCCCCTGGGGGTTAGACACCCCACCGGCCCAGCTAGCGAGGGCACAATGAGGTTCTGCGCTTGCAGATGGGATCCCCCCACCTGCTCGAAGCTTAGAAGGCGTTCTGTGGGGATCCCCAGGGCAGCTAAGCTCTGCACCTGGAAGGGCTTGCCCTGGTAGCCGTGGAGCAAGATGGGAAGGTCTTTTTCGAGGAAGCCGGCGCGGCGTAGGAGCTCGAGGGCGGGCAGGATGTCCACCATCCAATGGAAGTAGTTGACCGCCCCCAAGGGTAAGAGGGCAGCAGAGCCCTCCAGCGGAATCGGCGGCGGCAGGTGGGGCAAGTCCAAAATGGGGTGGTGTTCCAGGTGCTCTGACTTCCAGTCCCAGTCGAGAAACTCCGGCGGCGGCAAGCCGGGGGAGACATCGGCCAGCAACTCCCCCCTACGGGTAAGCACGGCGCTGGCAAAGCTGGCGTAGAGGTGGCGGGGATAGTGGCCCACGTGCACGGATCCCTGCGGGATCTGGGCCACAAAGGTCTCGGCCAAGGGGATCCGCTGTGAGCGCAGCTTTTGCCCAAGGGCAGGGTCAGCCGTCGGAGGGGCTTGCAGGTAGAGAACCCCTTCTGGATCCAACACCTGGTAGCTGCCCTCGCCCGTGGCCTGGTGCCACTGCCGGGTGGTGAGGTAGCCCTGGCTGGGCACGGGCAGGGGGTCGCTGGCCCTGGGCGATGGGCTCTGGCAGGCCGGGGAAGGGGGGGCTGCCTCTGCAGGGATCCAGCGCTGCCGCCAGAGGCGATACCGCTCTTGCCAAAGCTTGCCCGGGGATCCCTGGAGGGCTTGCTCCAGCTCCAGCCGCAGGAGGCTGTTTCTGCCGCTGCCTTCACACCAAGCCTGCAGCCACTGCCGCTCGGCAGCCAGCGCCTGCTGGAACTTCTCCCAAGCTGCCTGGGGGTCGTCCCGCCGCACCTGGGCCTCCGCCCAGTAGCTGTAGAGCTCCGCTGTCTGGGTGCCCCGCGCCGCTGCCTCCTGAAAGCAGGCCACCGCCTGCTCCAGTTC
Source organism: Synechococcus sp. W65.1 (assembly GCF_047461615.1). Classification (NCBI taxonomy): domain Bacteria; kingdom Bacillati; phylum Cyanobacteriota; class Cyanophyceae; order Synechococcales; family Synechococcaceae; genus Synechococcus; species Synechococcus sp. W65.1. Next base: position 126,141 of record NZ_JANSHI010000006.1, read on the forward strand.
CCTCAGATCCAGCCAAGCCAGGCCCATCTGCACCCAGGGATCCCCCCAGTCTGGCCTTAGCCTCGCTGCCTCCTGGAGAGGGGAGAGCGCCTCCCGCAGCCGGCCCAACTTGAGCAGGGCCAGGCCCCAGCGCCAAAAGCTTTCCGTGGCTGTTGGATCCCAGCGGCAAGCCTGCTCAAACCACGCTGCTGCTTCTAGCCACAGCCGACGGCGCTCCTGGACTAGGCCAAGGCGATGGGCGGCCAGGGCCTGCCTAGGTTCTAGCTCGGCGGGAAGGGATCCCTCCACCAGTTGCCGATACAAGGCCGCCGCCTGCGGCCAGTGGCCTCTTTCCCACAGCCCCTCCGCCAGCTCCTGCAGCCCTTCTGCCCAGCAGCGGCTAGCTTCTAGCTCGCCCAGGCCTTTTCCCATTAGCAGCGCCACCCCTTCCTGCCAGGTAAGCTGGGCTTCCAGCTCTCGCCCCAGGAGCAGGTAGGCGGCTCCCAACCACCAGTAGAGCAGGGGATGCTGGGATCCCTGCTCCAACTGCTGCAACAGCTCTTGGGCAACCGACTCGTAGGATCCCTGCTCCCAATGGCTCCGGAGAGGGTCCTGGACAAGAGGGGTAGAGGCCATGGCTTTTGCTGAGAAGGGAGCTGAGCAGGAGTGTTACAAACTGCAACAACCTCCCCACTCCGGGCGCATCCCCCTAGTATTCTAGGCTTGGCTTCTCCCTCAGGGGTCCGGCGTCCCTACTTCCTCGACGGCAAGAGGGGGGTGGAGCAGGGCTCATAGTTTTGGTTGGAAACTTTTCGGTAATCGATAAGCGGAGTTTAAGAATCGATGGGTATCAACGCATCCGGCGGCGCCGTCCTCTCCAGTCCGCGTCTTTACCAAACTCTGCCCCTATCGACCATCTCCCAGGCGGAACAGCAGGATCGCTACCTGTCGCGCACTGAGCTGGATCGCCTCGAGGACTTTTTCTCCACTGGCCTAAAACGGCTGGAGATTGCCGAGGTTCTGGCGGCCAATTCTGAAATCATTGTCAGTCGGGCCGCCAACCGCATCTTCACCGGCGGCTCCCCCATGGCCTATCTGGAGCGGCCAGAAGCCACGCAGGATGAGAAAGAGGCCTTCAAGCTGGGCACGGCCTTCTACGTGGAATCCACGGGGGGCTTTATCGAGGCCATCCGCAACCTCTTCAGCGCCAGTGGCGTCGAGATCCCGCCCAACTTCCGCCCCATTAGCATCGCCCGCTACGGGGCTGCCAACATGCGCAAGTCGCTGCGGGATCTAAGCTGGTTCTTGCGCTACGTCACCTACGCCCTTGTGGCCGGGGATCCCAATATCCTTGTGGTTAACACCCGTGGCCTGCGGGAGATTATCGAAAATGCCTGCTCCGCCGAAGCCACCATCGTTGCCCTCCAGGAGATGAAGCGGGCCTCGGCCAGCTACTTCCGCAGAGATGCTGAGGCGGTGGCCATCATCAACCAGTATTTTGACGTCTTGTTGAGCGAGTTCATTGCCCCTGCCCCCTCCGACAAGCTGCGGCAGCGCAATGCCAGCACCGCCGACGGCCTGCCCCTGCAGGGACTCCAACTGCCTCAGGTCTACAGCTTGGCGGCAGAAAAAGTGCCCGTCTTTGCCATGAAGCCGGGGCTCTCCAACGCCGAGAAGGAGGAAGTGATCAAGGCTGCCTACCGGCAGGTGTTTGAGCGGGATATCCGCCGCGCCTATGGCCTCAAGCTGGCCGACCTGGAGTCCAAGGTAAAAAACGGCGAGATCTCCATGAGGGAGTTCATCCGCCGCCTGGGCAAATCAGACCTCTACCGCAAACAGTTCTACGAGCCCTACATCAACAGCCGTGTGGTGGAGCTGGCCTTCCGCCACTTCCTGGGGCGGGCCCCAGAGACCCGCGAGGAGGTGCAGACCTACTTTGCCATCGTCTCCAGCAAGGGCTTGGCAGGTCTGGTGGACGCCCTGGTCGACAGCCGCGAGTACAGCGACTACTTTGGCGAGGAGACGGTGCCCTACCTGCGCAAGCTGGGGGTGGAAGCCCAGACCAGCGCCAACTGGGGGCCCAAGTTCGACCTTTACAACTACGCGGCTCCTCGCCGCAAGGTGCCACAATTCATCACCCTCTTTGCTCGCTACAACCGTCCTCTGCCGGATCAGCACCCCTATGGCGTCGGCAACGATCCGCTGGAGATCCAGTTTGGCGCCATCTTCCCCAAAGAGACCCGCTCCCTCAACGCCAGCCCGGCCCCCTTCAACAAGGATGTCAAGCGCATCCTTATCCGGCGCGGCTTTGCTCTCACCAACGCCCGCACCAACCCCAAGGCGGTCGGGGATCCCGGCAGCCTTGGCCCCAAAGTCTTCAAGCTTACCCAGACCCCTGGAGATCGCAGCCGGCGGCTAGGGGTACGGGCTGGGATTGTTGGCAGCGAAGTCTCGACGCAAGCGGTCATCCGCGCCTGCTACCAGCAGGTGTATGGCTATGTGCCCTACGCCGGCCAACGGCTAACCCGCTGGGAAATCAAGCTGGAATCCGGAGAAATCAGCGTCAGAGAGTTTGTCTGCCAGTTGGCCAAGTCGGATCTCTTCCGCAACAAATACTGGTCTAGCCTCTACGTCTGCAAAGCCATCGAGTTCATCCACCGCAAGCTGCTGGGCCGGCCCACCTACGGGCGGCAGGAGATGAACCGCCTGTTCGACATTGCCTCCAAGCAGGGCTTCTACGCCGTGGTAGACGCCATCCTCGACAGTGAGGAGTACCAGCAGGTCTTTGGGGAAGATATCGTGCCCTACGAACGCTACCTCACCCCTGCTGGCCTAGCGCGGCGGCGGATGCGCCCTGGATCCAGCGACATGGCCGTGGTTACCCGGCCCATCCGCACCGACGACGATATCCCCCTCTTCGTCAAGCTGGGCCAGCCTCAGGACAAGCCCTCCGGCGAGCTGGAAATCCAGCGGCGCGTCCAGCAAGGGGTGCCCAGGATTCGTCAGGAGATCCCTGTCTTCAAGCTCACCAGCTTGGCCAACAAAGCCGAGGTCAACAACCTCATCCGCGCTGCTTACCGGCAGATCTTCGAGCGCGACATGGACATCTACAACATCAGCGCCGAGCTTAGCTCTGCCGAGTCTAAGCTGCGCAATGGCGAGATCACCGTCAAGGAGTTCATCGAGGCGCTGGGGTGCTCCGAACTGTACCGCGCTGAGTTCTATGCCCCCTACCCCAACACCAAGGTCATCGAGCTGGGCACCAAGCACTTCCTGGGCCGCGCACCCCTAAACCAGCAGGAGATCCGCAAATACAACCAGATCTTGGCTACCCAGGGGTTAAAGGCCTTCGTGCGCGCCCTGCTCAACACCCAGGAGTACCGGGATCTCTTTGGCGAGGACACGGTGCCCTACCGCCGCTTCCCCACCCTGCCGGCAGCCAACTTTCCCAACACCCAAGAGCTGTATGGCCGCCTCACCAAGCAAAACAAAGAGTTGGTGGTACCTAGTTTTAGGCCGGTGGGGAAAAACGATCGCAGCTAGCTCCTTTTTGCTCTTGGGAGAGGGCTAGGCGGCGTAGCCCAAGTGTCGCAGTGCTGCAGGGGTAACTACCCGCCCGCGGGGTGTGCGCTGCAGATAGCCAATCTGCAGGAGATAGGGCTCGTACACCTCCTCGATGGTCTGGGGATCCTCGCCGGTTATGGCCGCCATTGTCTCCAGGCCCACCGGCCCTCCCCCAAACTGCTCCACCAGTAGGGTTAGCAACTTGCGATCCGTCCAGTCCAAACCCATGGGATCCACCTGGAACAACTCCAAAGCAGCAATGGCAACCTCGCGGCTGATGTGGCCATTGCCCCGCACCTGGGCATAATCGCGCACTCGCTTGAGAAGGCGGTTGGCTATGCGAGGCGTGCCGCGGGAGCGGCGAGCGATTTCCTCTGCTCCCGCCCGATCAATGGAGGTGTTCAAGAGGCGGGCGCTGCGCAACACAATTTCCGCCAGCTCGTGAGGCTCGTAGAAGCGCAGCCGCTGCACCTGACCAAAGCGATCCCGCAGCGGCGAGGTTAGAGCGCCAATGCGGGTAGTGGCTCCGATGAGAGTAAAGCGCTCCAGGGGTATGGAGGTAATGCGGGCAGAGCGGCCTTTGCCAATGGTGATATCGAGGCGAAAATCTTCCATTGCCGGATAGAGCAATTCCTCCGTAACCTTAGGCAGGCGGTGGATCTCGTCGATAAACAGCACGTCGCCCCGCTTGAGACGCACCAAGTAGCCAGCAATGTCGCGGGGGCTCTCCAGCGCTGGAGCGGTGGTCATGTAGAAGCGAGCTCCCATCTCCGCTGCCAGCACTGCCGCCACAGTGGTTTTGCCCAGGCCAGGGGGCCCGTAGAACAAGAGGTGATCCAAAGGCTCCCCACGGGCGCGGGCTGCCGCAATGGCAATCGAGAGCACTTCCTTGAGCTCCGTCTGGCCGATGTACTCGGCTAGGGTGCGCGGGCGCAAGGAGTCTTCCTGAGCTTCGCCAGCCTGAGCCTGGGGCTGCAGCAGCCCCCTTCCTGCTTCGCTTGCGTCAAGAGGCGACTCTGGGCTTCGTTGAGGATCCCTGGCATCTCGAGAAGAAATAATTGCCATCTGTTACCTGCAGATACAACGGCCCAACTTTAACTTTAAAAAGCCAAAGAGGAAAATGTCGCCGTCTTTCTAGCCGCGAGGAGAATTGCGGCAACCAGCAACCAAAAAAACCCCTGGCGCTGAGGCCAGGGGGAGGAGGGTTAGGAAACCTGGGGAAGCACTAGCCCCGCACAGCCGGCGCTACCTCCACCGCCGCCAAGTCCAGCGGGAAGTTGTGCG